>NZ_JBHUJB010000093.1:0-502 GCF_042683245.1 Rubritalea tangerina | reverse complement strand
GGCTAGGTGAAAGTAGCACACCACACGTGAAACGGTGTGTGAAGATGGGGGGACCACCCTCCAAGGCTAAATACTCGTTAGCGACCGATAGTGAACCAGTACCGTGAGGGAAAGGTGAAAAGAACCCCTGTGAGGGGAGTGAAATAGAACCTGAAACCATGTGCCTACAAGGTGTAGGAGCTCTTCGGAGTGACTGCGTGCCTTTTGCTTAATGAGTCTGCGAGTTAGTATATGTGGCAAGCTTAAGAACTTATGGTTCGGAGGCGTAGGGAAACCAAGTCCTAATAGGGCGTCAATGAGTTGCATGTGCTAGACCCGAAACGGAGGTGACCTACCCATGGCCAGGTTGAAGCTTAGGTGATACTAAGTGGAGGACCGAACCGGTGAATGTTGAAAAATTCTCGGATGAGCTGTGGGTCGGAGTGAAAGGCTAATCAAACCCCGTGATAGCTGGTTCTCCTCGAAATGCATTTAGGTGCAGCGTTGCGTGCTGATGAGTGGG
>NZ_JBHUJB010000092.1:0-781 GCF_042683245.1 Rubritalea tangerina | reverse complement strand
ATCGAGGTAGTTTTTGTGGTACCACTCCATTTTGAACTTACTGCCCTCTACTGCTCTTGCTGTGATGGTATTCAGTGCAGTGGGATGTGCCCAAAGATCGTTCTGGATGGTGCTCTGAGTACTGTTGTGCTCGTGCTCAGCCACTTCTTGGTCACCCCACCAGGTAACAAACGTGACGTTTGATCCATTATCTATTAGAACTCTACGTCCGAGAGCATCGTACACCATGTCGACGTCTGTGTTGTTGTCCATCTCCACACGTTTGAGACGATTGTCTAGATCGTAGATGTACACATTGCCTTGGTCGTCCTCTGTGAGATTACCTCGGTCATCAAGTGTGGTTGCGTTAGAACCAACTGCAGTGAGTTCGTTGTCGTCGTTGTGGCTGCGGTTTTGGACGGTTCCATCGATGGTTGTACTCGTCCAATTGCCTGCATCGTCGTAGTTCCAGCTCTGTGCTTCAGGGCTGTTGGTGTCGATGGCACCTGTGCGGTTCCATGCTGTAACGCGATTGCCGTCGTCATAGCTCGCGGTGAAGGATGCGTCTTGCATCACTCCTCCTGCAACAGTCTCTGCTGTGATTTGTTTGTCCACGGCGTAGGTGTAGCTCAATTCGAGATCTTCAATGGATTGCGTACCATCGAGCACGAAATCAAAGGTACGAAGATTATCGCTTCTACCATAGGTGATGCTGTGTGTCAGTCCATTTCCAAGAGTCTGATGGGTGAGACGGTAGCCATCGTCATAGCTTTGAGTGAATACATTCTCACCGTCGTAAGTA
>NZ_JBHUJB010000091.1:0-1766 GCF_042683245.1 Rubritalea tangerina | reverse complement strand
CCAGCAGCTAAGGTGCCTAAACTATACTAAGTGGAAAGGAGGTGGGATTTCATAGACAGTGAGGATGTTGGCTTAGAAGCAGCCACCATTTAAAAAGTGCGTAATAGCTTACTCATCGAGAGATCCTGCGCCGAAAATGATTGGCGATAAGTATAGTACCGAAGCTCTGGATGTCCGGTTCCTACGGGGACCGGGCGTGGTAGAGGAGCATTCTATAGAGGTTGAAGGGGAATGGCGACTGAACCTGGACACTATAGAAGAGAGTATGCAGACATGAGTAACGATAAGAGCGGTGAGATCCCGCTCCGCCGTAAACCCGAGGTTTCCTGGGCAACGTTTTTCGTCCCAGGGTTAGTCGGGACCTAAGCCGAGGCCGAAGGGCGTAGGCGATGGAAAGCAGGTTAATATTCCTGCACGTGCAAAGGGAAGGGGACGCATGATAGAAAGTAACTAGGTTATTGAATTCCGAGATGAGACTACGGTCGATTCGCATTACTGGACGTTGTGCCAAGAAAAGCCAACCCGATTAAACGCACCCCGTACCGCAAACCGACACAGGTGGGTGGGTAGAGTATACCAAGGCGCAAGAGTGAAACCTAGTCAAGGAACTCGGCAAAATGGCTCCGTAACTTCGGGATAAGGAGTGCCCCCTTCTGGGGGGCCGCAGTGAAATGGCCCAACCGACTGTTTAGCAAAAACACAGCATTGTGCTAAGACGAAAGTCGACGTATACGATGTGACACGTGACCAATGCCAAAAGATTACGGTAAGGTGTTAGCCCCATATTTATATGGCGGCGAAGCTCCGAGCCCAAGTCCTGGTGAATGTCGGCCGTAACTATAACGGTCCTAAGGTAGCGAAATTCCTTGTCGGGTAAGTTCCGACCTGCACGAATCGTGCAACGAGTTGGGCGCTGTCTCGACTAGGTGCTCAGTGAAATTGTAACGCCGGTGAAGATGCCGGCTACCCGCAGAAGGACGGAAAGACCCTATGGACCTTAACTGTAAGCTGTTAGTGTTCATTCGATCTTAATGCTCAGCATAAGTGGGAGACGTTGAAAGCGGCCTTTAGGGGTCGTTGGAGTCATCAGTGAGATACCACCCTTTAATTTTGGATGATCTAACCTCGAGCCTTGAATCAGGCCGGGGGACCCTGGCAGCCGGTCAGTTTTACTGGGGCGGTATCCTCCTAAAGAGTAACGGAGGAGCGCGAAGGTTGGCTCAGCGCAGTTGGCAACTGCGTGTTGAGTGCAAAGGCATAAGCCAGCCTAACTGTGAGACCTACAAGTCGAGCAGATACGAAAGTAGGCCTTAGTGATCCGGCGGTAGAAAGTGGAATTGCCGTCGCTCAACGGATAAAAGGTACCCTAGGGATAACAGGCTGATCGCGCCCAAGAGTTCATATCGACGGCGCGGTTTGGCACCTCGATGTCGGCTCGTCGCATCCTGGGGCTGGAGAAGGTCCCAAGGGTCCGGCTGTTCGCCGGTTAAAGCGGCACGCGAGCTGGGTTCAGAACGTCGCGAGACAGTTCGGTCCTCTATCCTCTGTGGGCGTAGGAAAATTGTGGGGTTCAAACTCTAGTACGAGAGGACCGAGTTTGACGCACCTCTGGTGTTCCTGTTGTTCTGTCAAGAGCATCGCAGGGTAGCTAAGTGCGGTCGAGATAAGCGCTGAAAGCATCTAAGCGCCAAGCTTCTCCCGAGATTAATTTTCCCTGAAGGATCGTGGAAGACCACCACGTTGATAGGTTGGGGGTGTAAGTGCAG
>NZ_JBHUJB010000090.1:0-529 GCF_042683245.1 Rubritalea tangerina | reverse complement strand
AGACTCGTTCTCTCTCCCAATTGGAGAGTTGAAAGAACTACAAAAGTCATTAGCGTCCTCAGAGGAATTACATATTTACGAAGGCTTACCACATCAGGCGTTCGAAAAATCCTTACTTAAATCTGAACTCAAGCGTAAGGACAAAACCTTCATAGGCTCCTATCCTTTTTACACGCCAAAAGTAAAAGTCGAAGATGACACGAAGAAATTACTAAGACGAATTTTAGGGTCTCAAAGTATATTAAGACCACATAGTGATAAACTGTGTGGTGGCTTCCACCCAGACTATGCCATTAGCTGGCATACTGAAGACGAAGACTATGCCGCACTTATTTGTTTCGGTTGTAGGGAAATAAAATTTGTAACGCCATCAAAAACACTACATTACGATCTAACACAAAAGTCTCTTGATTCCCTAAAGCAGCTGTTGAAGCCTTTTCACTCTAAGAGACCGCTCAAAAATTGACTCTGGAGAACAAGACGCTGCACCCAACCGCTGACCGCGGTTGAGCTCCGCTCACCATTTCCA
>NZ_JBHUJB010000089.1:0-149495 GCF_042683245.1 Rubritalea tangerina | reverse complement strand
GGGGCGCAATCTACATATTTCCCGATCCCGCGCAAGCTCTTTTCGATACTTTTTTACGCTTTTCTTCCACACCACCACACAAGCCATTGATAGATCAACAAAACAAAAATCACAGCGACCTCAATTCCGACAAAGAAAATACCGCTACAGCGACTTTTCAACAGCGTGCTTTAACCCTCTCAACACCTATTTGACGTATTTTACCGGCGGATGAGCTTCAATAAATTTCACAGCGGAATCAATTTCATCAGTACAATAGATATATTCCGAGTACTGTCGCCCGTCTGCTAGTTGCGATAGACAGGGAAACAACAGAGTGTCCTCCATGTATCTCTTCTCACCTAAAAACACCATGGGACTAATATCATCAAAGGTCCCATAATGGTTTTGAGTCGCATCCATGAAAATCTCTTGTGTCGTCCCCGCACTTCCTGGTGCAAAAACGACCCCGTATGTTGCAATAGCTAACAAGCCATCTTCTCTAATACTGTTAGAAAAGTATTTTGCAATGTGTCTACTAAACAAATTACTCGGCTCATGCCCGTAGAACCACGTAGGCACAGCAAGGCTCGTCCCCCCTTCAGGGTGCAAGTCTAAGACTTTCTGCGCTGCTTCCATATAGCCCGGAGATTCAAAATGCGGAGCAGCTTTGAGAACCTCAATGACTCTTTCGACCTCTTGATCTGATGCATCAACCAGCCATGCCCCTAGGTTTGCAGCCTCCATGGTTCCGGGACCACCACCTGTAGCTACGAAATACCCTTGTTGAGCTAGTAAGCGAGCCAACTGAACGACTTTCTTAAAATAGGGATCATCGCGTGATGTCCCATGCCCGCCCATTATACCAACAACTTTCTTTTGTCCTCCCTCTTCTATCCTCCCACCGAGAAGATCACGCACCCCATCATCAATAGCGTGATCATGCAACCTCTGTGCCAATGACTCTAGAATGTCAGCCTTACTCTTCCCCTTCTTAACAAAATGATCGTAAATAATTTTATCCACACTGCGATCTTCTTGCGCTGACCACCCCTCCATTAATTCAGCTCTAGCATAGAGTCTATTACGATAGGGATTATAGGGAAGCTCTGGAAACTGAGGAAACACCACAGCCCCCTTCTCAACCAAAAAATCAGCTGTCACTTCTTTAGGGAAGTGACAGCCCAAAAATACTGCTCCCTGAAAATCTAAACGCTGCCAATTGATATCGGCATCGGTAAAATCCAAGCCCTGCACAACAGCGCAATGCAGTTGTCCCTTCTGACGTAAAAATGCCTCTAAGCTATCTAATTCGCGGACTATTGCACACTTCATTATAGCAACCTAACACGTATCGATATTTACGCCAGTGTGCAATTTACTGCCATACCCAGTCGATGGGAATTTCGATACTTGAGTGAAGGCTTTGGTGCACAGGGCAAGTTAATGCTGCGTTAATAAATAAATCTTTCAGTGGTGAGTCTGCTGGAAGCGGCATTTCTATGCGCACTGGTAATTTCGCAATCCTACGAGGAGCATCTTCACTCATCACCTTCTGCACTTTCAAGGTCAAGCCCTCTAGTGAAATTTGGCGTCTATCGGCCACAATCCCCATAATGGTGAGCATGCAACTTCCAAGAGCTGTCGCCACCAAGTCAGTGGGCGAAAATGTTTCCCCTTTACCATTGTTATCCACCGGAGCATCAGTCTCTAGGACATTACCTGACGGCCCATGAATTGACTTGCAACGCAGTTGCCCGACATAGCTTGTTGTTATTTCAACCATAGTATTAATCTGATCACTGAGATTCATCTACGAGCACCACTCGAAACCCGAACTGGTTACCCTTGGTGGTTTTTGACATCAGAAAGCGTGACCAAACACGCAAATGCTCTTTAGTAAAACTAGCCCAACTCCCCCCTCGAACCACAGCGAGTTCAGAGCCGTCATTTTTATAATCAGTCGCAACCCACTCGTAAACATTCCCACATAGGTCATAGAGCCCTTGCTCATTGGCCGCAAAACTCCCAACAGGTGCCGTCTTCTCGAAGCCATCATTGTATCCATCAACTGTCCGACTCTGCGAAACTCCAACAGCACGGGCAGCAGCTTCATCTGCAATATTAGCGACAGGCGAATCGGGTGGAAATGAGTCCCCCCAAAAGAAATAATTCTCAAGAGCCGGGTCATTTTGAGCCTGGCGGTCCCTCTCGGATGGAGTTTGATTCGGGTCTTCCTCAAAACCAGCAAGCGCACTCCACTCTAGATCTGAAGGAACCTTGTAGCGATGCGATTCACTGATGGTCGCAGAAGCTCGCTCCTTCTCAGTGAGCCATGCACAAAAAGCCTCCGCATCTGCTCGATTCACTCCCACAACTGGGTGATTACCCTCCTGCCTAAACCCTGGCTTCCTTGGTTTCCGGTGTTTCGTCTCCTTACAAAATTGCGCATAATCTGAAACCCGAGTCTCGTAAACTGAAGCCATCAAGCCTTCATGGATAGGCACCATCGGCATCCCTAGACTATTCTTCCAATTTCCACCAAATACTAAGCCATTGTTTCGCTTAAGCACAGCATTGAGAATAAAAGATTCATTATCTGCTAGGTCCACGACATGATGGTATTTCTGATATCCATCAGCTCGGAGCTCAATGTCGAATTTTTGTGGGCGAAGGTTCTCTAACTTAAATGGGGTGTACCCAACAAAATCATCATTTACGTAGATTCGTGCAGGTGCAGGATCTGACATAAAGTTTATGGATGCATAGGCGATATCCTTCACCAAAATGCGTGTCGGCAAAATCCCCTTGTTGCGATCTTCGGCAGAAAAACCAGTAGCTGCTAGGTCAGGATCTTGTTTGAAGCTCATCATCTGGGTGTACTTCAGCAATCCCTCCCTGCGGGCTTTCATCTCTAACCAAGCAACGTATTCCTGAGCTTGCTCTTCCGTAATTAATGCTATCTCAATACTCTCACCACTCTCGCTGAATGGTACGAACTTTGCAGGCGATTCAACTTTCGTCGCTGTGAGATAGGAATTATAATTTGATGAACGGATGAAGCCGGACAAATGAAATCCATCATGCGGTAAATAGGCATTTCCAAATGGCCCATACCACACACTATTTTCCACAGGTGGTCGAAAGACCGCTAGGGATTCATTAATGACAAAAATATCTTTATCTGGAACCGTGTAGGACTTTTCTACAGTCTTGTATCCATCAAGTTCGAAGCGATACGTGACTGTTTCACCAGGTTCAAAATCTCGAAAATCTGTGGGCGTCACCTGATCTAACTCCACACCATTTTCATAAATCGAGGCAAATGGCGGACTTGTTATAACCTTGATAGAGCACAAAGGGTGCACCGGCAACTGGATCACAGGTTCAGTTACGGGAGGTGCTGGTCTCTCAACTATGACAGGGGGAGCCGGCGCCACTTTCCATGGCTGCCACTTAGTGAGTGCATAACCCCCACCGCTCATCAATAACACTAACAAGCCGAGCTTCACCAGTGCGGAACTGCGCCGCCGGCGCAACCTCTTTCCTTGCTGCACACGCTGCACCGCAGTCACCAACTGTGCTGCCGATATGATCGTGCGTTTTGAGAGCTTTGGCTCACAGATATCACAAAGAATCTGGTTCATTTCTAACCACATCTTGCGCTTATCCCCTGTAGGCAATTCGTCAGGTAATTCAGGAAATTGTAGACGGTCTTTACCCGTCATCATTTCATATAGAACTTTACCTAGGCTATATAGATCCGCTTGAGCAGAGCCTGGACCCTCTGGAGGGACAAATCCCTCGGTACCAACGAAAGTGCGTTGATCACGCGGAGCCACCAATCCGATATCAGCCAATTTAGGCTTTCCACCCACGAAAATCACATTGGACGGTTTGACATCGCGATGCGCCAACCCGCGTTCATGAAGGTAGGCTAGAGCGTCGGCTAGCTTAACAGCCACATCTAAACAAAAATCCAAATCAAGAGGAGAGCCGTCAGCGGTGACCAAGTCTGAGCGCAAAGTACGCGCCTCGTACTCCACTGCATTGATCTCCACACCCGTGTGGAAATCATCCCCCAACTCCATAACATAGTAGTAGAATGGCTCCTGCCCCTCTTTACTTCTCCCTACGTGTAGAATATTGACTAAGCCTGGGTGGTCTCGCGACAAGGGCTCATATTGCAAAATCCCTTCAAACTCTCTTTCAAAACCTCTCTCATCCTCAAAATCCTCCCGCCACACCACTTTTACAGCACGCCATGCACCAGTCACCCCTCGGGCTAGCCACACCTCACCATAGGCACCTCCACCAATCTTGCGGAGTACCTCATGGTCAGGAATGTGAACATCCAGCCGGGGGTTAGTCGTCATCTTGATCTAGTTTGGCCAATTCCTTTTTGAGGACGGACCCCACTCTGTGTTTTGCCAAATAAACTTGCGCCATGCTAACACCAAGATGCTCTTGCACCTTTGATGCCTCCCATTGCTTCACCACATAGTAATCAAAAATCTGGTATTGCTTTGGCGACACCTGAGATTTGACTCGCGCGAGCGCGGCGTCCGCCAAATTCTTTTTCCATTCTACTTCCCACAGACGGTCTAAAACATCCCCTTTGGGATCCTCCACACGATCAATGATGGCGGTCTTACGATCATCATCGCCCGCACCTCCAGACATCGCTGTGTCTTTCTTACGTTTGCGAAATTGATCATTGATCCGCCAACGCGTCATATTCATCAGCCAAGTCTTAAAAGACCCTTGCTCCGGATCATAAAGCTTCTTCTTTGACTGCTTCGCAATCGATAAAATGGTCTCTTGTACACAGTCGAATGCCTCCTCAGAACGCAAACCACTCTTAATTGCCACAGAATAAATAAGCCGCCAATAGGTTTGGTAAAACTCGTCCCAAGTACGTTGGTCTTCCCAATTGTCCAACCTCGCAATGAGGCTTTTGCGCGTCTTCGCGAAGTTCTGCTTCAGCATGTCTTCACGCTCTTTATCCTGTTCCTTTTCTTCCATCTGCATTGATCTTTAGCATATCGGATTCGCTCTGTCTGCTACAGTTCTCAAGAAAACGAAGGATCTCCTATGATGCTATCAACAAAGGTGAACTAAATTCATCCCTCTCAGATACCAGATCCACCCTCCAACTAGCTATAACACAGCTCACCCCCCCAAAAAACTCGATCCTCTCCAAACCCCGATACAAAAAGCCTCAAATACAATAGCTAACTTTGAGTTTGCCATCTCTGAAATATCTCCCTAGCTTAACAACACCTAAGCTCCTAGCCCTGATACGATTGTCATTTATGACCAAGCACATTCGCCTCTATATCATCGCTATACTCTCCTTATTGCTAGCCAATCCGGTTCAAGCACAGTGGGAGACTGTAAACGTGCGCGATAAACAATATGTGACGGCCAGAAGCCTCAAAACGTTCTACTCATTTAATACTCTGACGCGTTCAGGCAAAGCTGCCATCTTAGAGAACGCTGCTGTAAAGATGCGCATCGCGGCCAACAGCCAAGAGTGCATCATGAATAGAGTAAAATTCATCTTGAGCTACCCCGTCGTCGAACATTCCGGCCGCCTTCTGGTTTCTAGAATAGATCTCGCAAAGCTTATCGACCCGGTGCTACGCCCGAATTATATCCGTAGTGCAGGAAACTTCCGAACAGTCATTCTCGACCCCGGTCACGGTGGGAAAGACGCTGGAGCTGTCAATCAATACGGAACCGAAGCGAAATACAACCTCATCGTTGCGCGCCTCGTCAGAGATCTCCTCCAACGCCAGGGCTATAATGTCATTATGACACGTGACAGTGACCGTTACCTCTCACTCCAGCAACGTGTAGCTTTTGCAAATAAGTACCCCAATGCCATCTTCATCTCCATCCACTTCAATGCTGGAGGGAGACGACAAGCACGAGGGATTGAAACCTTCACACTCTCCCCAGTGGGTGTCGCCCACTACGGACGCTCAGTTAAGGCTTCCGATCATAAAGTCCGTAATGGAAACTACCAAGACTCAGCAAATATTGCCCTCGCAACCGCCATCCACGGACGCACCCTCCAACGTACTCGCTCTGCCAACATTCCCGACAGGGGCATCAAACGCGCCAGATACAGCGTTCTTACAAGTGTCAAGCACCCCGCAATCCTCATCGAAGGCGGCTTTATGAGCCACCCCACAGAAGCGCGCATTATTCATTCTGCAAGCTACCAACACAGTGTCGCACTCGGAATTGCTGAAGGCATTATGCGCTACCGATCTGCTTTAGCGAGCCGCTGACCCCCTCCCTTCATGGAGCCCCCCAGTTCATTGCTCATTCTCGCGGCCTCCATCAGCCTCATTTTGATTGGGCTCAGAGGATTGCGATTCAAGTCTAGCCCGGATGGTGAATACCCACTGCAAGACCTTGAAAAATTCGCAGGAAGACACGGCACCTATAAGAACTTCCTCTACGGCATATCAAGCATCTGGACTGGCAAACACAGAACCCTTCGCACCCACGCCTTATTGACCGCTATAGGACTATGCATGCTCGTTATCCTCAGCATCACAAGGCTCTTCTACGAATCGTAAATCTTTACCCGAGAATGCTTGATTTCCCCAAATCCCACGCTAACTTGCAGCAAACAGATACTTCATTATGTTAGAATCTAATCCATACGCCTCCCCGTACACCGTTGCTGCTCAGCCAGCAGACGCTCGCGCAACGTTCATCCGTAAAACATATGCCCACCTCGGTGGTGCCATCGCAGCTTTCGCGATTCTTGAATACTTCTTCCTGCAGTCTGAAGCGATGCTTAGCCTCGTTGCCCCACTGATGGGCAATTGGTGGCTCGTCCTCATCGCCTTCATGGGTGTCTCTTGGATTGCCAATAAATGGGCACTCAGTAGCACATCTAAAGGAATGCAATACGCAGGTCTCGGCCTCTATGTCGTTGCTGAAGCGATTATTTTCATTCCTATCCTCTACCTCGCGATGGCGATTACTGGTTCAGCCACCCTCATCGCCCAGGCTGGCATTATCACAGCGGCACTATTCTTAGGGATCACAGCGATTGCCTTTGTCACCAAGAAGGACTTCTCCTTCCTCAATAGCTTCTTGATGGTCGGGGGCTTCATCGCTCTGGGATTGATTTTCGCCTCCATGATCTTTGGCTTCCAGCTAGGAATTATCTTCTGTGGTGCCATGGCTCTCTTCGCCAGCGTTGCCATCCTCCGCGACACAAGCAACATCATCCATCACTACGGTACAGACCAGTATGTGGCTGCATCACTCGGCCTCTTCGCCTCAGTAGCTCTTCTCTTCTGGTACGTGATCCAAATCCTGCTCTCACTTGCTAGCAGCGACTAATTAAAACCAATCATTCCTATCCGATGCAAAAGCGTTTCGAGCTTCCACTCGAAACGCTTTTTCTTTACCTTTTTCTACCAAGATGCCCAATAACCAACCGCTGCCAGAACACGTCCAAATTGTAGAGTCACTCATGCTTCGCAGCGCATCGCACCGCGCTATCATGATTCCAACCATGCTAGCCACTGGAGTAGCTTCCATGATCATCGGTATCAGCCTTACCCTAAAAATCGGTAGAGAGAGTGCCATCTACCATTTCCCAATGAGTACTGGCGAATGGGTCAGCACGTGGCTCTGCACCGCACTTTGTGCTTTTATTGTCAGCCTCTTTCTCGCTCGCAAACAAGCAAGTATCGACGGCCACCCGATGAATACCCCCCAACTCAGACATATATTTCGATGCCTCGCTCCTTCACTTATGCTCGGGTTTGTGGCTGGCACCTTATTGAGTTTTCATGACGTACGCTACCTACCTGCTGGAGCCGCCCTCTGGGTCTCTAGCTATGGAATCGCACTCCTTTCAATTCGCCTATACGCCACCAAATCGGCTCGCTTCCTTGGTGTCCTTATGCTCGCTCTCGGCCTAGCATGCCTCTGGGTCAGCCTCAGAACCATGGGGCTCATCCATCCCATGCATTTAGCAAATTTCTACATGTGTATTGCATTTGGAATGTTTCACCTGATCGTAGCTTCAGGCTCCATCCTCTTCGCCAAAGCGCAAGCATAAGCCGCCTCACTCATCCGCTGGACGCTTCGCTAGCAAGGCTCGCCTTTTCTCTAGCGCCTCAAAGATCGGCATCAAATCTTTCTTCGTGTACGATTTGACCACTAAATCATCAGTCCCCACTAAAAACCTCCCCCCAGAAGATTGAGGTGCCATCACCACCACACGCCGCTGAGGTGTCCCAATCTTCACCTCCAAGCCTAACGATAAAGGGTATACCCAATTTCTATAGTCCCCCTCAACCACCCGAAACCTCGCCACTTCCGGTAACTTCAAATCAGCCCCCACCCCAGGACTCACCTCATGACGAGCCTCAAATGCCACATAAATGCGCACCGTCTTCTCCATTGCCCGCTTGTTCTGCATATACAATGAAAGCCCCTCACTGCCTCCCATCACAACACTAGCTAACGCCAACCAAATCGCCGTCACACCACTTATCTTCAAGTCCATCACAACATCCTATCAACATTCCTGATAGATAGCGAGATTGATTTGAACATCTCACTTTGCGACTGAGAACTCTAACGTGCATCCACTTGTTGATAATGCACGGCATGCTCTTCATCTGGATGGGCATCCCCTAACAGGTTCTCTTCATATTTCCCTTGAGCGTCTTCCATATCAGAGAGTAAGGCCACATGAAACAGAGCGTCACCTTCATCGGCTATGCCTTCGTTCGTACGACCAATTAACATCCCTTGTCGAGGAGCCACAACCTTCCTCTCTACTCCACCCATTGGATCAGCGATAAATCCGACCTCGGCACCACTCTCGATCATAGCCCCTAGTGGCACTAAGGGCGTGAACAAACCTCCAACTTCAGCGCGAATCCAGTAACTCTTCTCACTCAAGATCATGTTCCCGATAAACTTCTCGGGCCGACTCCTCCGAGCTAGCATACCAAGCTCTCGCATCACAGAAAAGATCCCACGGTAAGCCGTGCGGATAGATTGAGCTTCCAGCCGCAGAGCCTCTCCCCCCTCAAAGAGAAGTATCGGCTTATTTTGTTGAAAGCAATGCCCTCTAAATGACCCCTCTCTCGATGGCGAGACTATGGTCAACGCAGCACCAAAAACTTTAGCCAAACGCATACTCGCTTCATCCCTTGCCGTAACACGCAGCTGAGGTAAGTTTGGTCTATTGAGAGCCCCAGTGTGAAGGTCGATGACTAGATCGGCACGCGCAACCAAAGAGTCACAAAGCACGTTTGCCAGCCTAGCCCCAAGAGAGCCCTTGGCGGAACCAGGAAACAGCCGGTTTAAGTCCCTTCTGTCTGGCAAGTACCGAGAGCGATTCAAAAATGCTGGGACATTAACAATTGGCACAGCTAGCACTGTCCCCTTCAATGACTTCAACGCTGATGCCCGCAAAACTCTCCGAATGGTCTCAACTCCATTTATTTCATCACCATGCACACAAGCTGTCAGCAACACGGTGGGTCCAGGTTTTCTACCATGAGCAACAGCCACATCGAGCTCGACTTGTGCATGGTTGCGAAACACCCCCACGGGGAGGCGCACGACTTCTTGAGTACCCGGCGCTACCTTATGCCCATGAATCTCATAGCTCTCCTGTTTTCGCCTGTCCATACTCAGTAAGATTTTCCCCGCGTTGGTTTAGCCCCATGGTGGGCATTAGCCTCAACCCACTGAATGATCTTCCCAGCAACATTCATCCCCGTGGCTGCCTCAATGCCTTCTAATCCCGGTGATGAGTTGACCTCCATCACCACTGGTCCTGCATGTGAGCGTAGCAAATCCACCCCAGCAACACTCAAGCCCATCACCTTCGTGGCCATCAGTGCCGTAGACCTCTCAGCAGGAGATATTTTAACTAATTCCGCCATTCCTCCACGGTGCAGATTCGACCGAAATTCACCCTCTTCCCCCTGCCGCTTCATCGCAGCCACCACTTTATTGCCAACCACCAAACACCGAATATCTGCCCCATTTGCCTCTTTCACAAAGCTCTGCACCAAAATATGAGCATCCAAACCACGAAATGCCTCAATGATAGATTCCGCCACTTTCTGACTCTCAGCTAAAACAACGCCCACTCCCTGAGTTCCCTCCAACAACTTAATCACCACAGGGGCTCCACCACATAAGCGAATCAATGACCCCGTTGCCTTGGTGTCATGAGCGAATGTGGTCACAGGCAAACCAATATTCTTCCTCGAGAGCAATTGTAGACTTCGAAGCTTATCGCGTGACCGTGATATCGCATCTGAGCCATTGATCGTATACTTTCCCATCATCTCGAACTGCCTAACCACAGCAGTACCAAAAAATGTCTTTGAGGCTCCAATTCGAGGAATCACAGCATCCACATCATTCAATTCACGCTCACCAAGGTAAATCGATGGACTCTGAGTCGCTATATTCATGTAGCACTTTAAATAATCAATCACCTCCACCTCATGTCCCGCACCAGCTGCTTCTTCCTTGAGCCTAGCCGTTGAATACAACGACGGATTGCGCGATAAGATTGCTATTTTCATCACTCTCAAAAATTTCTTCTATCAATTAGGATGTACTTCCACTGACATGTACCATGACGGAAGTCCACAGCACCACGCTAACATAATGCAATAAGCCACCCCAAGATTCCACACATTTATTTCACTACCAATAACTTCCCATGCAATCCCCTTCCCAATTCCTTACTCACAAGATGAAAAACCACCACCGCGCCTCGAAGCTGTTCTGACTCAGAAAAATTTCCCGTAATCACAAGGGAAACCTCTTGCGCATCGCACGAGGATCCCCTACCCAAAGGAACAATTTTTTCATCTTCCACACCAACCACATCATCCATCACAATGCACCGCGTTTTTGTCGAAAAACAAACGGAGTTCAACTCGCCAGCTAAGGAGCTACTCCACGACCTCAGAGAAAACCTCAGCCTCTCTAACCTTGAGGGCGTGCGCGTCATCCAGCGCTATGATATCGATGGCCTTAGCGAGGAAGATTTCGCCAAGGCTAGCCAGCTCATTCTCTCCGAGCCACAAGTCGAAACATCCAGCTCAGAACTCTTCATCGCTGCGGACGAAGTTGCTTTCGCAGTCGAGTACCTTCCTGGCCAATTCGACCAACGCGCTGACTCAGCAGCTCAATGTGTGACTATTCTCACTGAGAAAGAAGCTCCACTCGTGGCTTCCGCTCGCGTCATCGTTCTCAAAGGATCCATCACCAATGACCAACTCGCAGCAGTCAAGGACTACGTGATCAACGCAGTTGATTCCCGCGAGGCTTCCATGGAGCAGCCTGAATCACTCGCTCAGGATGTCACCACGCCAGCTGATGTCGAGATCCTCGATTGGTTCAGCGGTGCAACTGACGAAGAACTTACGCTCAAGCGCAACGAGCTCGGCCTCGCAATGAGCGCCCAAGATTTCATTTTCACCCAGCGCTACTTCCGCGATGACGAGAAGCGCAACCCGAGCATCACCGAAATCAAGATGCTAGACACCTACTGGTCTGACCACTGCCGCCACACCACCTTCGCAACACGACTCAACGAAGTTGCATTCGAAGACGGCACTGAGTACGTCAAGCAGGCCTACGTGAAGTACCAAGAGACGCGTGAAGATGTCTATGGTGATAAAATTCACACCCGTCCTGAGTGCCTTATGGACATCGCCCTCATGGGCATGAAAGAGCTCCGCAAGACTGGCGAGCTCGACAACGTTGAAGTTTCTGAGGAAATCAACGCCGCTTCCATCGTCATCCCAGTGGACGTCGATGGCGAAGAACAAGAGTGGCTCCTCATGTTCAAAAACGAAACGCACAACCACCCAACAGAGATCGAGCCATTCGGTGGCGCGGCGACCTGTCTTGGCGGCTGTATCCGTGACCCACTTTCTGGTCGTTCCTACGTTTACCAAGCAATGCGCGTCACTGGTGCTGCAGACCCACGCACACCATTCGCTGACACCATGCCTGGTAAACTTCCACAGCGTAAAATCTGTAAAGGCGCTGCCGACGGTTACTCCTCATACGGGAACCAGATCGGTCTCGCGACTGGCCAAGTTTCTGAAGTCTTCCACCCGAACTATGTCGCTAAGCGCATGGAAATCGGTGCGGTTGTGGCAGCAGCTCCTAAGGAAAATGTGTTCCGCGGCAGCCCAACTAACGGCGACGTCATCCTCCTCATCGGTGGCCGCACTGGTCGTGACGGTGTAGGTGGTGCAACTGGTTCCTCTAAGGAGCACACAGACACCGCTCTCGAGAACTCCGCAGAAGTGCAAAAGGGTAACGCTCCTACCGAGCGCAAGATCCAGCGTCTCTTCCGCAACCCAGAACTCGCGAAGAAGATCAAAGTCTGTAACGACTTCGGTGCAGGTGGTGTTTCCGTAGCGATTGGTGAAATTGCACCATCCCTCGAAATCGACCTCGATAAAGTTCTCAAGAAGTACGACGGCCTCGACGGCACAGAACTCGCAATCTCCGAGTCCCAAGAGCGTATGGCAATCTGCGTGGATCCATCTACCATCGATTACTTCCTCGCTGAGTGTGATAAGGAAAACCTTGAGTGCGTGAAAGTCGCAGACGTCACTGACTCTGGCCGTCTCGTCATCAACTGGCGCGGCAAGACCATCGTCGACTTCTCACGTGCATTCCTCGACACCAACGGTGTGACGCTCGACGCAAACGTTGAAGTGAAAGCTCCAACTGCAGAAACACCACTCGGCAAGCCACTCGCTTCCGTGGCAGCTGCTTCTGGTCTCAAAGAGAAATTCACAACCGCTCTCTCCGACCTCAACTCCTGTGGTCAGAAAGGTCTCGGCGAGCAGTTCGACAGCTCCGTTGGCGCAGGCACAGTGCTCCAGCCATTCGGCGGTAAGCACCAGCTTACTCCTGTCGACTCCATGGTCGCGAAGATTCCACTCATTTCAGGTAACACCACTACGTGTTCCTTCATGTCTTGGGGCTTCAACCCGAATATCGCTACTTGGTCTCCATACCACGGCGCCCTCTACGCGGTGACTGAGTCCGTTTGCCGCATCGTTTCCGCAGGTGCACGCCTCGGTGATGTTCGCCTTACTCTTCAGGAATACTTCGAGAAGCTCGGCAACACGCCATCCCGTTGGGGTAAACCATTCGCAGCGCTCCTTGGTGCGTTCACTGCACAGAACGAGCTTCGTCTCGGCGCGATCGGCGGCAAAGACTCCATGTCTGGTTCCTTCAATGAAATCGATGTCCCACCAACACTCGTTTCCTTCGCAGTAGCTCCAGGTAAGTCCACACTCGCTGTTTCTCCAGAATTTAAAGAAGCTGGCAGCGACATCTACCTCGTCACCACACCACGCGATGAAAACCTTCTTCCTGTCTTCGACAAGCTCAAGGAAATCGCTGAGCTTCTCTACGCAACAAACGCTAAAGGTAAGGTAAACGCCATGCACAGCCTCGCAGAAGGTGGTGTCGCAGTTGGCCTTTCCAAGATGAGCTTCGGAAACAAGATCGGCGCAACTGTTGAGCTCGCAGAAGACACACTCTTCAGCGAAGGCTATTTCAACTTCCTCGTTGAAGCAAAAGCGGGCTCCGAGCTCCCTGCAGCACTCAATGCGGTAAAGATCGGTCAAACAGCTGAGGCTGCAACGCTCACCGTCAATGATGAAGCACTCGAACTCGACGAACTCATCTCCGCATGGGTCGGCACACTCGAGACCACTTACCCATCGAACACAGAGGTCGCACACAGCGAACTCGAGACATTCACATTTGAAAATCCTGCGAAGCAGGTGAAATCAACTGCAGACTGGCAACTGAAAACTGGTAACTCACGACCACGTGTGGTCGTGCCATGTTTCCCAGGCACCAACTCTGAGTATGACTCAGCGAAGATGTTCAACGAAGCTGGCGGCGATGCTCACATCGAAGTCTTCCGCAACCTTACTCCTGAGCACGTTGAGCAATCCCTCGCAGCGCTCGCGCAGCAGATCAAGGAATCCCAGATCCTCATGCTTCCAGGTGGCTTCTCCGCAGGTGACGAACCAGACGGTTCCGGCAAGTTCATCGCTACTGTCCTCCGCAACCCTATAGTGCGCGACGCAGTGATGGACCTCATCCAAAACCGCGACGGTCTCGTGCTCGGTATCTGTAACGGCTTCCAGGCGCTCATCAAGACAGGCCTCGTGCCATACGGTGAGATCCGCGATCCACAGCCAGGTGCACCGACCCTCACCTTCAACGACATCGGCCGCCACATCGCTTGTTACGCGACAACTCGTATCGCATCCAACAAGTCACCATGGCTCGCAAACACCAAAGTTGGCGATCTCCACCAGATCCCATTCTCACACGGTGAAGGTAAGTTCTACGCGACTGAAGAAGAGATCAAGCAGCTCGCTGCAAACGGTCAGATCGCGACTCAGTACACTGACCTCGCTGGAAATCCATCCATGGACATCCGCTACAACCCGAACGGTTCCCTCTACGCAATCGAAGGTATCACATCCCCATGTGGGCGTGTCCTCGGTAAGATGGGTCACACCGAACGCCGTGGTCAGGACGTTGCAAAGAACGTGCCAGGAGACAAACACCAGCCACTTTTCAAAGCTGGTGTCCAGTACTTCGCCTAAAACACGAGCTGATCGCATTTTAAAACAAGCCACCAGCACCTTTGTGTTGGTGGTTTTTTTATGCTGAAAACGCTAAAGCTTTATCACCGATTTACTATTCACATCTTTTAAAAACAGAGCCCTAGCTTTCTCTATCTTCCTGCTCTCACTGGGGTCAATCTCACTCACCTCACCACTCTGCATATCTTTCAACTCAACCAAGTGAACATCCACACTCACCACACCCAATCGATACAGCTGATCGCCAACCAAAACCTCCATCACCTCACCCACCTCAAAGTAGCGCACCCCAACCACCAAGTTGGAACGCATGACGGACACTCTCCCATTCAGAAGCTCAATATCAAAGGCTGGAATCGCGGGCTCTTCTACCCCCTCATCTACGTCACCACTATCCTCTTCCACCGCATCCCCTTCAACTTCTCTACTGGGATCCTGAGGTAAACCAAAAGGGTCAAACGCCCTCGTATTGATCGCAAATGCCGCACTCCGCTTCTCAATAAAACCATCATTCAACGCAAACCGGGCAGCATCACTCCCTGCCACTACAACCAATGAGCAAGAACCCATAAATACACAGACACATTTAAATACAGACATCATCACAAACTTTCTACATCCGCTACCCTGCTGTATTTCACCCCCTTTGACAAGAAGGGAAAAAACAGCCCATGAAACCCTAAAAAAAGAAGCCCCAAGTCCTAAGACCCGAGGCTTCCTCCCAACTATATGAAAAAGTGGTCGTGAAATACTATTCTTCCTCTTTGCCCTTGATAAGCACCTGCGTCTTGCCGGACTTATTTACCATGGAGAATTGCCCACCAGTGATTTCAGCTAATGCTCCCATTGCATCACGCGCCGATGGATCCATCATCGCAATCGCGTTGATCTTGATATCTTTGCGCTTCGCGCGCTGAGCCACACGCTTGGCAATGCGTTCAGATTCCCCTCCGGAAACACCGTCAGTCATGAAGAAAATCACCTCAGGCTGCGGCTTCATGTCCAATGCCATTTCTAATGGAATCTCCCAAGCTGTGCCGTACACCAACGCTGTAGATTGAATCGCAGACAATGACGCATCTAAATTTTCCTTGGTGGCCTTCATCCACGCTGGAGAGCGCAACTTACTCCCCTTGGTCTCCCAGTTATTCGCCCCTTTACCTTCCCATTTGTAGTCACGCCCATTGTGAGAAACTACCGCAGATCTACGATTTTGAGCCATCTTCACCTCTGACCCCGCAACCCATGCTGGCCCAGCAAAAAAGATTAATTGATACTCCATAGTCTCGGGCAATGCACCCACAGAACGCGCCAATTCCTTCTTGAGGAGCGAAATGCGCTTCCCACTCATTGACATTGAGTAATCAATAACAAATGCAATGCGCTCCGCTTTCACCTTTTGCTTGAAAAACGAAGCTCCGCCACCACCACCTCCGCCGCCGCCCCAGCCGTCACCATCACCCCAGCCGTCACCAAAGTCATCTCCGTTACCAAAGTCCAACGATGGCTCTGTCACTTCAATGTCCGGTACTGGTACCGCAGTGGGTGATGCTGTATTTGCGGCAATCACTTTCGCCATTGAAGATGACGGTGAAGAAGGCTTGCGCTCAACCTCAGAACTCATTTCAGGCTTCTCAATTTCCTCCGTGTCCTCAACACCTGCAGAATAAGAAATAATCTCTGGCGGATTCTTCACCTCAACCGTCAAAGCAACGATGAAAAGAATCAAACCAATCAAAAAGAGCGAAAGAATCGCGATGATCAATGAGGAGACCGTAGAGTTCCTCTTCTGCGCCGCCAGCGCAGCTTGGGCCTCTTGGGTCATTTGTGCATGTAAACTCATAGGTCAGTGTGTAGGTGGGTGTTTTTATCCGTGCTCGTAGCACTAGAGAATGTCCTCAGATCATAGAACGTTACCCTAATTTCTGGGTTATTTCACTAAGAGTCTCGTTACCGAGCTCGAATGATCGAAATTACTCAGATGTCTATCCCTACAAACTTGCCCCACCTCGCATTCTGGACAGCCACTTGCAAAAAAATGCAAAAAAATACCCCCACCTGATAAACAGATGAGGGTATACATCAAATTTGATTCAGTAAAATCAGAAGCTTAGCCACCAGTCTTAGGGTTGCGCTTCTTAGGCTTTTTCGCCTGCTTCATTTGCTCAAATGGGTTCGCCGGCTGACTTGGGCCACCAGGCTTGCGACCAGCAGCAATTTCTTGCTGGCGCTGAACTTCCTCCATTTTTTCCGCCATTTTCTCAAAGAAACCTTTTTTGCGAGGCTTACCATCATCATCACCACCTGACTTTTTCTTTTCCTCAAGTTCAGGCTCAGGAAGGTTTTTCATCAACAAAGTCTGCCCAATCGAAACAATGTTCTGGGTAGACCAGTACAATGCCAATGCCGCTGCATAGTTGTAACAGAAGAAGAAGAACATCAATGGCATCAACATGAAGATGCGGCGTTGAAGCTTATCTCCAGATTGTGGCGTCAAACTCATCTGAAATACCATCGTGATAGCCATTACAATCGGCAATACGTTGATAGGAATTCCAAACACTTCAAATACGGTGTCTGGACGTGATAAATCCTCGACCCACAAGAAGCTCGCTCCACGCATCTCCACCGCTGCACCCAACATCTTGAATACACCAAAGAAGATCGGAATCTGAATCAACATCGGTAAACATCCCCCCATCGGATTCACCCCATACTGACGATAGAGCTTCATCGTCTCTTGGTTGAGTTTCTGGGGATTGTCCGCGTACTTCTCACGCAGCTCTTTCATGATCGGCTGCAACTTACCCATACGCTTCATCGTACGAGTCGACTTGTTGTGCAGTGGCCAAATCACTATGCGAATGAAAATCGTCAATAAGATGATCGCATAACCCCAGGACCACTTCATATCACCAAACCAGTCATGGATGATGTTGAGTGACCAACTCATGAAGTTAGCAAAGGGAACGATGATCGCCCACCCGTAACTCATAATTGCATCAGTATGCGGAGCAACGTGGTTGATAATCTTACGCTCACGCGGTCCCATGTAGACGTCTACAGAATAACTTTGCTCAGAACCTACGGCCAATTCGTGGTGCGGGAAATTGACCCCCATCGTGAAGACCCAACGCTTCAACATCTCGTCCTCTTCGGGAACATCACGCTCACGCCCTGTCGCCCAAATCGAATCCGCTTGGAAGCCCTTTGGCATAAGGAATGTCGTGAAGAACTGATTATTAACGCCTGCGTACTCCAGCGACGAAGGCTTCAAGGTCACCACCGACTGTGCACTGCTGAACCAGCCATCTGTGAAGGGCCCCTGTTGATCAAATTCAAAGGAACCATCCTCATAGTAGAACCACCCAGCCTTGTCCTGCATCTCTTTGCCGTGCAGCGGCGCAGCAGTTCCCGTGTAGAGACCATAACCCGAAAGATCCACCTTCTGCTCTGACCCATTCTTAAAACTAACGTTCAACGCCAATTGGTAACCCTTCGCCTCCTCACTCTCAATGAGGGACCACTTCTTAGTCACCACCACACCATTTGATAATTCCCCCCGGTAAGTGATCGATTTCTCATCCTTCGCCACCACTTCATAATACGATCCGTCAATCGTCTTATAATCCTTCGCAATCGCTCCCACCGGATACGATGCATACGCATTGAGCGTCACATTTCCCTCGCTATAGATATTCTTGTGGTCAGGAAACTCAGCCGACTTCACACCACCACCAAAATTAGTGAAGGTGTAAATAACATCCACCTTGTCACCATCCTTACCAACAATGGTATGAGGCTCATCTACCGGCTGGTCTGGCAAATTAACCCTCTCAGTAACCAACTCAGGATCTTCTCCCTGCAGTTGCTCTTCCACCTCCTCTTGCTTCTTCACCGACTCTTCCAAAGCCTTCTCGTTATCCGAGAGAAAGAGCTGATTCGCCACCAAGGCCAATCCACAAAGAAACAATATGATCCACGCTTTACGATCCATAACTAAACTCTATTTATCTGATTCTGATTTTTTGGGTGGTACTGGGTCACAGCCACAGCCACCCCACGGGTGGCATCGACAAAGGCGATGAATCCCCAGCCAACTGCCACGCAGCGCTCCATGGGTATCTACCGCCTGATAAAAATAATGCGAGCAAGAAGGTGAAAATCGACAACCACCATAAGGACCACTCACAGCACGCAACATCGGGTTCAAAAACTTTTGATACCCCCGAATCGCTAACTTGATCGCAGTCACTGGTACTTGTCTCATCATTCTTGCCCTCTTAGCATGCCTAGCTTCTTGGCGAGCTTTAACCATTCCCTCTCGAGATCTGTATAGCTCGCTTCGCTCGCCCGCCAACGCGCAATCGTGACAATATAACAATCATCACGCACTGACTCGCCATGCTTTTGCAAAATGGCACGAAAAACGCGCCTCAGATAATTCCTCTGATGCGCTTTTCCTACCTTCTTCGTAGTGATGAGCCCGGACTTGAAATGCTCAAGCTCATCAGATGCTAAGACACTTAAAACAAGATAGCGCCCCGCTCGCGACTTTCCCTGCTCTCTGACGCGTGCAAAATCAGCACGGTCTACGATTGAGAACTTTCTAGGAAGACGCATGGGGCGCTTCTCTCACCTTGGTGTCTTCGTGAAAGAGGAGCTGAAACGAAAGAATCATGCTCCCCTCACGTTTGAAAAAGACTAGGTGTGCTGCTTAGTGTGACGCTTGTATTGAAGCTCAGCACCTTTAGGAAGGAGACGCTTGCGACCCTTTTGGCGGCGGCGGCGGATGATGTCGCGGCCAGCTTTAGTAGCCATGCGTGCGCGGAATCCGTGCTGACGCTTACGAACGCGCTTAGATGGTTGATAAGTTCTTTTGCTCATGGTGATATTCCTGTTGGAAGATTAAAGAGATCTCTCCTTACTGCCCAGAGGCAGATGGATGGGCGGGCAAACTAAGTATTTCACGCGCTTTGTCAACACGTCATTCACTCAGAGAGCTATTTTTTTACCTTTGATTCGATTTTTCGTAGCTGAACTCAAAAATTGCTGTTAGTTTCCCCGCGCCTACTATGAGTGACGCCAAGAATGTTTCCCCAGCACTGCAATCAACAGATACCCCTAGGGTTGAAACCGCAACCATTGAAGACCTCGACCAAATCACCGAGCTCGTCATGGAACTTTTTGAGCTGCAAGATGACTTCGATGCTGATCGCGAAACTCAACGACGCGGACTCGAAATGATCCTAGAACAACCCTCGCGCGGCAGAATCTTCGTCCTCAGAAACGACCACCAAATTCTTGGTATGGTGAACCTCCTCTTCACTATTTCAACGGCACGAGGGGGCATGGTTCTTATTTTAGAAGACTTTATAATTCACCCCACCCACCGCAGCCACGGCTATGGCACCATCCTCGTCGAACACGTAAAACAGTTCGCCAAAACCAAGAACTTCTCCCGTATCACCCTGCTCACCGACAAAATCAGTGCTGACTCACAAAAGTTCTTTGAAAAACTAGGCTTCGACTACTCCAGCATGATTCCAATGCGATTGAACCTCGATTGAGCCCTCAGCTCATCGTCCCATCATAGCTTTCGTATCGTCCACCCCTATGCCATTGACTTGATCCATGCTGTAGATCGGTGGTGGTGCATACACCTTTCGGCGTGATTGGGTCGCCGCGTCCTGTGGCTTACCCACATTGCGCCCCCTGTCCACAGCCCGCACCTCACCACCGTAACCACTCGTGCCATAATTTTTGCCCCCTACGTGGGAATATTGGCCCTGAGCATTTGCCTGCTGCTGAACAAAATGTGGAGAGTATTGGTACTGGCTACCACTCTTGTTCCCAGCAAATTGCTGAGCATTGAAATTCTTATCTCCCCCCCACCGTTTCGATCGATATGCCTCTTTCCCGTATGCCGACCCTTGATAGGCCTTTCCCCCAGCATAATCTCCCTCAGCCTCAAATTGACTCCGCTTATCCTGATTCGGGCGCACGTTGCCTTGCTCGTCGACCACGTACTTCACATCACTCAAATAACGGTCACCAAATTGTTCCGGCCCGCCCTTCTCATAGGTAACCTCGCGCTCAGTTGCACAAGACACCAAGAAAATGGAAGTCATGAGAGAGAAACACCATGTGAAGCGAGCCATAGCGCAGGGTGTAGACCATCCCCAAGGTGATGACAAGCTCACAAAATTTCAGCACACGGACTAAGCAACATTATCGATCCTACCAGCCATAACAAGATCAGCATCAGTAACTCCGCCAATCTCATGCGTACTCAATGTCAATTTCACCTTGTTGTACCGAATGAAAAAATCTGGATGGTGGCCAGCCCCCTCAGCCACATCAGCGACAATGTTCACAAACTCCATCGCATCCGCAAAATTCTCAAATTCCCATGACCTGACAATGGCCTCGCCCTCAATGTCCCACTCAGGACAATGCTTGAGTTCCTCTGCCAATACATCAGCTGGGATTATTTCTTCTGACATAATCACAACATTCAAATTCAACTCATATCATGCTATATTTCAGTAAGTTTTGACAAGAACCTTCTGACATATCTTGCAATCCAGACTCATGTTGTAAAATCTAGCAAACTAGCATAAAGTACCCTCATGTACCGCCCACTGGCATTTCTCTCTTTATCCAGCGCTACCCTCCTCATGGTGAGTTGCACACCTAACACACCACAAACCAGAATCGCCAACAACCCCGACCTCTACCAACAACTCACCCCCAATCACCAATCCCTCGTCCAACGTGGACAAATCTCCAAAGGCATGAATAAAAAAGCGGTCTACCTCGCATGGGGCGACCCATCCCGTAGCTCAAAAGGCTCTGAAAATGGGAAACTCTTCGAAAAGTGGTACTACATTCGCTACACCCCCTACTACACTGGTGGACTCTACGGAGGATACGGCTACGGCGGCCGCGGCTACTACGGCACAAGTATCTCACGCACCACAAATTACAACAGCGAACTTGAAGCTGAAGTCAAATTCCACAAAGGTATCGTCACTAGCTGGGAAAATGCCCGCTAAAGATCAACGATGTGACAATCATTTCACCAGCATTTTTTCTGTTGCCTAGACCACAGTATCCTTTCTATGGTCCATTCTAACATGAAGAAACAGTTACTCTACCTACTCGGTGTGGCCTGTGCTGGCCTACTTAGCTCGTGTACACAAACAGGCGGACTCGGTGCCTATGATGCATACGACAGACCAGCATCAAAACCTAGCAACCCTAACAATGTTCGCGTAAAAGTATCCACAAACAAACAAATGGCATACGTGCTAGAAGGTAACAAACCACTGCTTGTTATGCCAGTATCAGTTGGGAAAGCCTCTACGCCTACCCCTAAAGGAAATTATACCATCTATAGTAAGCAAGAATACCGCCGGGCCCAAACCCACGGATACTTTGACTACGGTAATGGCAAGTACGGACAAGGCTACCGTCGCAACAAACCAGCAGGCACCAAATTTATCGGCACTCCAATGCCCTACTGGATGGAATTCAAATCAGCCTATGGCTTCCACACTGGCTGGATGAAAGACAAACCCTGCACCCATGGCTGCATCCGAATGCACCACAACGTCGCGCCTAAGTTCTACGAAATCGTTAAGACTGGAACGCCTGTCAATATCGCATACTCCCAACCTGAAGACGCGACACTCGGAAGAAACGTGCCTCGCCCTCCTGACGCCACCCCCCTTCCTGACTTCCCAATCTCGTATATGGTGACTAATAAAGTCTACAAGCGACACAAGTCACCAACATACCAATAAGAGCAACTCACACGCTCTAACATATTTATCCGGGCCCGCAGTTCATACTGCGGGCCCGCTTCGTTCCGCCCCTATGCTAAAAAAGTATTTGCCAAGTTGGGTATCAACATGCAGCATGGAGATGTCGTCACGACATGGAGCGTACAGTATCGGACCGCTTCAGGATTTTTTCTAAGCTAAACTTCTTTAGCCATCCCCGCATCGCCACCATTCTAATGGCCTACTGCGTTGAGAATTTCCACACCCAGTGCTACCCCAGCGCGTCGCGTGACACAGACAATATCCATAACAAACGTATTGATATTTCGACTTCCCCTACCACCAACTCTGACATCTAACGTCAACTAAAACCCCAGCTGCCAGACCTTTCACATCTGCCATAGCACCTACCTACTTCCCTACACACACGATCCAATTTATTATGAGCGAAGAAGCTTCCATGCCCGAAGAAACTGCCGACACCAAAGTCGTCGCTAAAAAAGCTACCAAAAAGGTCGCAAAAAAAGCGGCGAAAAAAACCGCCAAGAAAGCAGCAAAAAAAACAACGGCAAAAAAAGCAGCGAAAAAAACTGCCACTAAGAAAACTGCAAAAAAGGCCACCAAAAAAACCGCGAAAAAAGCAGTCAAGAAAGTCGCTAAGTCAGAGGCAGCTCCTGAGCCAGTCGAGGCCACCCCAGTAGCCCAAGCAGCAACTCCACCTGCAGAGCCTGCACCCAAACCAACTGAGGAAAATCTTCCCTCACCGACACCGCAAGTAACGCAAGCTGCGGAGCCAGTCGCTGAAAAAACTCAGACAAAAGACGAAAAACCAAATCAAAGACGCCGCCACCGCAATGGCCGCGTTGAAGGCGGTGGCCCAACTCACAAACACGACAACCGCAACAACCGGCGCAACCAAAAAGGTAAAAATAATCGCCGCAATAACAAGCGTCGCGATCACAAGTCTGGTAACCAACAAGACTCAAAGCCAGTCGAACTCACAGGCCCACCAGTCGAAGTCAGCGGCATCCTCGAACTCAGCCCTAAAGGCTTCGGCTTCTTACGTGAATTAGCCAGTGACCTTGAACAGTCTAGCAATGACGTCTTCATCTCACCAGATATCGTACGAGTCCATGGGCTCCGCGTCGGTGTGTGGATAGAAGGCTTCGCCAAACAAGGCCCCAGAGGGCTCCAAATCACCGAGGTCAAAGCCATCAACGGCATGCCAGTTGATAAGGCGCGTAAACTCCCCCATTTTGACGAACTCAAAGCGGTCAACCCAGATAAGCGGATTCCATTTGAAACCGAGTCTGAGCGCTTTACCACACGTGTACTCGACATCATGGCTCCCATCGGGCGTGGCCAACGTGGCCTCATCGTCTCTCCTCCACGCTCAGGTAAAACCACCATGATGCTACACATGGCTGAAGCGGTGCGTGAAAAGTACAGTGAAGAAATGCATCTCATGATCTTACTGGTCGATGAGCGCCCAGAAGAGGTTACCGAATTTAAAATGAGCCTCCCCGGGGCAGAAATCTATGCCTCTTCTAACGACGCAGGAGCTAAAAACCACTGCCGAGTCGCAGAACTCTGTATCGAACGTGCGAAGCGACTCGTCGAAGCTGGTGAGCACGTCTTCCTTATGATGGACTCCATCACCCGTCTCGCTCGCGCCTATAATAATGTGATGGGCGGTAGCAAGAAAGGGAAAGGCCGTGGCGTCCAGTCTGGAGGTATCGTTTCTGGAGCTCTCGAAATGCCCCGCAGACTCTTTGCCGCAGCGCGAAACACCCGCAACGCAGGCTCACTCACCATCGTCGCGACCGCTCTCGTCCACACTAACTCACGTGCAGATGAGGCAATCTTCCAAGAATTTAAAGGCACCGGTAACATGGAGCTCGTCCTCGATAGAAGAATTGCGGAACAATACATCTACCCAGCTGTCGATATCTTTAAATCTGGCACGCGCCGTGAAGAACTCCTCTTACCTGAGCATATGCTGCACAAAATCCACCTCATCCGCCGTGGCCTTTCAGGTGCGCGACCACATGAGGCCATGGAGCGGCTGCTCTTCTTCCTCAAGCGCTTCCACAACAATGCTCAAATGTTGTTAGAGATCAAAGGATAACCCACCTCGAGCATGGCCAAAAAGCAAGCTGAAGTCATTACGCGCTTTGCTCCATCCCCCACCGGCCAACTCCACCTTGGACACCTATACGCCGCCCTTTTTGCACGCGATCTCGCACGCAAAAAGGGCGGTCGCTTTTTACTGAGGTTCGAAGATATCGATACCACGCGTGTCCGACCTCATTACTATTCTGAAATAGAATCCGACCTGCACCATGCCGGCATTCGTTGGGACGCCCCCCCCTTAAGACAAACCACACGCTTCCCCGCCTACCAAGAGGCTCTCAATAAATTGAAAAAGCTCGATGCCGTCTATCCGTGCTTCTGTACCCGTCGTGATATCCAACGCGAAATTAAAAACCTCGTAAGAGCTCCCCACGGCCCAGATGGCCCGCTCTACCCATCTACTTGTAAGGCACTGACTCCTCAGCAAATCGAAGCCCATTTGGCAAATGGCCATGAACCCGCATGGCGACTCGATTCCGAACGCGCCGCAAAGCTAACCGGCCCACTCACCTTCCAGGATAGCTTCCTCGGATCAGTTGAGGTTAACCATGCGCTTCTCGGCGACATAATACTCGCTCGCAAAGATATCGGCACATCCTATCACATCGCCGTCGTCGTCGATGACGCCTTCCAGAATGTCACAGACGTCACTAGAGGAAAGGACTTGTTAGAATCAACGCATATCCACCGAATTCTCCAGGCGCTCTTTGAGCTCCCAGAACCGAAGTACCACCACCACGAACTAGTCTGTGATTCTAAAGGCGAGAGACTTGCAAAAAGAAATGCAGCCCACTCCCTTCAAAGCTTGGTGGCTAGCGGTCTCACTCCAGAAGAACTCATCCAACTAGCCCAGGACTCACTCGCCTAAATCTGGCCGCTCTCAAAACACTGGTTCATATCCATGGCCGGCGTATTTGCTTTACCTCTTATCTTGGCTGGCACCCCAGCTACAGTCACGTGTTCAGGAACATCAGCAAGGACCACGCTCCCAGCTCCCACCTTTGCACATTGACCAATCTCTACGCGCCCTAGAATCTTCGAACCCGCCCCAATCAGCACACCTGTGCGAACAATGGGGTGACGGTCACCACTCTCTTTACCAGTCCCCCCAAGAGTCACCTCATGAAGGATCGATACATTGTCCTCCACAATGGCAGTCTCACCAATCACCACACTCGTAGCGTGATCTAACAGGATGCCACAACCGATCCGAGCCGCCGGGTGAATATCAACCCCAAACACCTCGCTACAGATACTTTGAAAGTATAAAGCGAGTGGCTTGCGCTCACTATTCCATAGATGATGGGCAACACGATACGTGCAAATTGCTAGAAAGCCCTTGAAAAATAACATCGGCTCCAGAGGTGATTGACATGCCGGATCACGGTCATAAATCGCCATCATATCGGCCGCTGCACTCAAGGTCACTTGCGGGTGTGATACAAAAATCCCCTCCAAAAGCGGAGTCAGCTCCTCTCTATTCATCTCCTCACGTGACAGTTTTCGAGACAAACGGGCCGCAAGTGCTGCCCCCAAACACGCCCTATTTAAAATAACATCGTACAACAAGGCTGTCAGCTGAGGCTCGCAATCGGCAATCTCTTGCGCTCGATCACGTATCTGAATCCAAACCTCCTCCACAGAAACATGAGCGTTATTGCAAAGATTGTAAGGATTAGAGCTAGATTTATTTGACATGATGTGATGTGGATTGGTGCGTGAGAGTTTCCCAGAAATTAGAATATGCCTGTAGAGCAATGGCCCAACTCGCAAAGCAAGCCGATGGAAAGACCATTACACGACTTGACGAGATTGCACAACGCGAAGCTGTGTCTTCTAATTTTCTCGTACAAATCCTCAATGACCTGAGACGATCTGGACTCATCACTAGTAAGCGCGGGAAATTTGGAGGATATTTGCTCACTGGCAAGGCCGAAGATATCTCACTTTACGATATTGTCCAATCTGTCGAACCCACCCTCCTCGAAAATACCACCTCTTCCGAGGGCCAGTCAGGTGCTAGCGTCAGCAAAGTCTGGCATTCTGCCAGCAACCATTTCGCAAGCCAACTCAAAGAGACCAAATTAAGTAGCATGGCGGAGAGTGATGCAGGCCCAATGTTCTACATCTAACATACCCCAATGCGATTCAATCGATGGGTACTCCTCCATATTCGATCATCGTCTGGCGGAATGTAAAACTTTTCGACTTATTGGCATTTGGCAATAAAGCAAAATTCACCCACTCCGACTGCGTCCCCTTACTCGAGGTGATCACAATATTGGCTGCTAGCACAACCTTACCATCGGCTTTAGGAAATAGCTGAAGAGTGTCAGGAATCGTATAACTCGCCATCCAACGCGGCTGAATTTCTGCCTCAGCAGCTTCTTTTTCCAGCTCTTCTTTCGTTTTCTTCTTCAATGAAAATTTACGCTTTTTCTTCGGCAATTCCTCTAGCTCGAAAGCAGTCTCTCCTCCTAACATCGACAGAGGCAACCTCACTGAGCGCTTGCTTGCGCCCGTCGTGATTTGCACTCCTGCAAGTCGCATGCTCACATGCTCCCCCTCAGTTCCTTCTGCTACAATCTGCCACCGCAGTGGCCCGTCAAAATTGTACGTAGATGCCCTGTAAATCAATTTGTCTTTCTCGATTGCCCCGACTCCCTTGAGCGATTCCACATTACTGTAGACCTCTGCACCATTCAGCCAAGTAGTCGGCGACTTCCTCCAAGTTCCCGCCTTCACTTCCACAGGCTCTTGATTCGCACAGCTCAATAACAAAGCTGGAAAGAGAAGCGTCATCCATTTCATAGACTCCATTGATAACAAAACCCGTCGCCCTGCCAACTCCTGATTTCGGACTTGCATGCATCGTCACATAGCTTCTACTCAGCAGCCATGAATAACACCTTGGGCATCATCATCGTCATTGCGCTCTTCCTACTGTGGAACCTTGACCTTATCGCCACCCTTCTCAACCTCAAGGCGCTGAACCCCAAACTCCCAAGCGAGTTCAAAGGCATTTTCACTGAAGACAAATATGCCGAGTCCCAACACTACACACGAATCACTTCCCAGTTCGACATTGTCCAATCCACATTCTCATTGGCACTGACGCTCACTTTTTGGCTCCTTGGGGGCTTCGGCTGGTTAGATGATTTCTGCCGCAGTATCGGTTATGGCCCAATCCTGACAGGTCTCATCTTCATGGCGATCCTCTTCATCGCCCAAACTCTCATCGGTATCCCATTCCAGATCTATTCGACATTCGTTATCGAAGCGAAGTTTGGCTTCAATAAAACTACCCCTAAGACCTTCGTTATCGACCAAATAAAAGGCCTGATTCTCATGGCCCTCATTGGAGCTCCCATCCTAGCATTGATTCTATGGATCTTTGGTGCAGTCGCACACGCCTGGCTCTGGGCCTGGATCGCATTCACCCTCATCCAACTTTTACTAACCTATCTCGCACCCACCTACATCCTCCCACTCTTTAATAAGTTCGAACCCATGGAAGATGGGGAACTCAAGTCCGCCATCAATGCTCTGTCAGCTAAATGCGATTTCCCACTCACCGAAATCTACGTCATGGATGGCTCAAAACGATCCACCAAGTCGAATGCCTTCTTCACCGGCTTTGGAAAAAATAAAAAAATTGCCCTCTTCGACACTCTCATTGAAAAGCACACCACCGAGGGGCTCGTCGGCGTTCTCGCTCATGAAATCGGCCACTTCAAGTGTAAGCACATCATTCAGCGCATGGTCGTAAGCACGATCCAAACGGCAGTCATCTTCTTCCTCATTGGCATCGCCACCAACCCTAACGGCGCTTTTGCCCAACAACTTTTTGACGCTTTCTACGTTGAACAAATCTCTACCTACGCAGGCCTTATCTTCTTCTTCATCCTCTTCTCACCAGTGAATAAAGTGCTCAGTATCTTTTCAAATAGGTGCAGCCGGAAACATGAGTTTGAGGCAGATGCCTATGCAGCAAATGCACAAGGGACCCCTGAGCACCTCATCGGCGCCCTCAAACAACTCTCTGCAGATAATCTCGTCAATCTCACTCCCCACCCCTTCCTTGTGTTCCTTGAATACTCGCACCCACCTATGCTCACCCGCATTGATGCACTCAGAAGACTCAAACTCGACGCCTAGATTCTTAGCTATGAAAAAACCCCTCCTCACAGTCTGTATCATCGCACTCTCCTGCTTTGCAGGTTGCACAGCTCTCAGTATCGGCGGCTGCGCTACCATCCTCGGAGTAGCAGTATTCCAATCAGCTAACCAACCAGAATACGCAAATGCTGAAACCCTCACTCAAACCTACGGAGACGATTTCGAAAATATCCATACTGCCCTCTCACAAGAAGTCTCACTAAAATTTGAAGACCAAAAAGTCCCCCTACATGAAGATGTCCTCGCCATCATCACAGAAGTGAATGGACGAGACGTCGATATCTATAAACAACTTACCGACGCTGAACTCGGTAGCTATTCCATTAGCTTCAACGCTGGAACAGGCACCCTCCGCACTTCCACACACTCACATGAATGCCTCATCTATCAGATGGAAGTCAACCAACACGACTACTACATCTGCCTGCGTGATACCTTTAAAAAGGAAATTCAAGAATAGAACTAGAGGGAATTGTTAGAGGGCATACTTTTGGCCCTCCTCATCAATATTGACATAGGTAATATCAGTAGAAAAAATCACACCTCGCTCAGGCTCCTTCGCTGAATAGACATCAATCTGATAGGTCGCTGAAGTTGTGCCTTGCTTTCGCAAGCTAACACAGAGACGTATGATAGCACCATTTTTGACCGACTGATGGAAGGCAACCTTGCCCATACCAATGGTGACGAAGCGCGCGTCGGGAAAATCCTTGCTCGCAGCTATGTAACCCGCCTCATCAGCCCAACTCAACAAACGCCCCCCAAAGAGAAAGCCATATTGGTTGAGATCTTCAGTGAGTACGAGTCTGTGCGTTTCCATAAAAGTGATAAACTATGCGGGCATGATCTCGATACGCTTATAGCGGGCCTGCCCTTGTGGCGACGCCGTACGCACCCCATCCACCTCAGCTAAAGCGTTGTGCACGATCCTACGGTAATAAGCATTCAGCGGCCTAGTCCTCACGGACTTTCCTGACTCCAACACCTTGTCTGCAAGAACTTTAGCCTTCTCTACAAGCTTACCCTCTTGCTCGTTGCGATAATGATCACAATCTACTTTCACTCTGGGCGCATCGGGAAAATGCTTATTCAGGATGCGATTGACCAAATACTGAAGGTCCTCAAGGCGGTCGCCATTGCGCCCAATAATCGTCTTCGAATCCTCCATCATGATCTGGAGACAAAGACCGTCAGCTGTCGTTTCCCTCTCCACTGCGACGCTAAATCCTAAATGGCTCAGCATCGTCACTAAAATCTTTTCCGAAGCATCATCCCAGTTCATGGAGTTAATCTAAAAACTAACAGCTAAAAGGTCAAACTAGCATTCACGCAAAAGCACAAGATTTACACTTCACACACCCACATGCGCAGCCCACAATCATTCCTATGGCCACCATCGTTCTCGGCATCACCGGCTCCATAGCCGCCTACAAAACAGCTGACATCGCTTCAGCCTTGGCGAAATCTGGCCATGAGGTTCACTGTGTCATGACCCGGTCAGCCACCGAATTTATCCCCCCCTTTACTCTTCAGGTGCTTTCTCGAAACCCTGTGCTCGTCACACTCCAAGATGAAAAGCAATCGTGGAAACCCGGTCATATCGATCTCGCTGACCGAGCTGACCTGATGGTCGTCGTTCCCGCTAGTGCCAATACTATCGGTAACTTTGCTCAAGGTTTAGCTCCTGACCCACTCTCTAGCATTTATCTAGCAACCAAAGCCCCAGTTCTCATCTGCCCGGCTATGAATGGTAAAATGTGGGCCCATCCGGCCACCCAGCGCAATGTCAAACAACTCGTCGATGATGGTTGCCACATCTTTGGTCCTGATACTCATGGCATACTCGCATGCGGCTACGAAGGTGCAGGAAGGCTCATGCCTGTGGATGCGATCCTAGAGACCATCTACCAACACCTGAACCAGACAACCTAACTTCCCATCCCTTTGAAAAAACATTTTCTCATCACCGCGGGACCAACGCGTGAAGCCATCGACCCGGTCCGCTATCTGACAAACCGATCATCCGGTAAAATGGGCTACGCCCTCGCAGGTGCTGCCGCTCACGAAGGACATCGAGTAACCCTCATTTCTGGCCCCTGTGACCTAGATGTCCCCGAAGGTGTCGACTTTCTTCCCGTCGAATCAGCTAAAGAAATGTACGACGCAGTCGAACACTACATCTCTAAGACTGATATCGCTATCTTTGCTGCAGCAGTCGCTGACTACCGACCAGCTTCCGTACCAGAGCAGAAAATAAAAAAAGAGGCTGATTCACTCACACTCGAGCTGGTCAAGAACCCAGACATCCTAGGCTCCGCGAGAAAAAAATTCGCGTTCACAGGAACACTCGTTGGCTTCGCTGCGGAAACCGAAAACGCACTCACCAACGCCCGATCCAAACTCGTTCGTAAACATTGTGACCTCATCGTCGCTAATGACGTTTCTCGTTCCGACATCGGATTTGATTCCTCAGAAAATGAAGTCACCCTCGTCTACCCAGATCATGAGCTCAAGCTCCCAAAGGAAAACAAATACCAGCTCGCTCTCGACATCATCGAAAAATCACTGGAAATCAACGCACTCAGGCAATGAAATTGGTAACGCTGCGCTCTCCAATAAGCGAACTCAGCACTGCCGCCACATCCCTATTTCTGAAGCTTCACCAAATGTGTAGGCCAAGCACACTATACTAACTGCTTCGCTTTCTCCCAATCTTCATCACTCAAGCTACAAGGGTCAGCAGCAACCCAGTGATCTGGAGCAATCTCGACCAATGGCATGTCTAAGCCTACTGTCTCTTCATAACGTGGATGATTAATCCGGTGTCCAAATGCAGAGCCCGCTGGAGGATCAATCGGTGAGGGAACATCGCCCTCCAAGCGAATTCTCTTACCTTGATGCTTGGGATCCGCATGTGGAATCGCTGACAACAATGCCTTCGTATAAGCATGTCGAGGGTTCTGATAAATCGTCTCAGAGCTCGCTAGCTCGACGATCTTACCTAAATACATCACAGCCACTCTATCAGAAATGTGCTTCACCACTGCTAGATCGTGAGCAATGAAGATGTAGGCCATGTTTAGCTCCTTTTGTAGATCCACTAACAAATTAAGGACCTGCGATTGAACCGAAACATCTAATGCTGAGACCGGCTCATCTAAAACAAGTAACTTCGGGTTCAATGCAATGGCCCGGGCAACACCAATCCGCTGCCTCTGCCCACCAGAAAACTCCACAGGAAACTTATCAGCCGCCGCCGCTGGTAATCCGACCTTTTCCAGCAACTCATCTACCTTGGCGTCGCGCTCCTTCTTGCTGCCAATTTGTTGAATATCTAATGGCTCACGCACAATCTGCCTTACCGAGAACCGAGAATTCAATGACTCCGCAGGATCCTGAAACATCATCTGGATATTCTTACGCAATGGCCTCAACGCTTTATTAGTCATGCGCGTGATATCTGTCTCGCCTAATAAAATTTCGCCGTCGGTTGGCTCATAGAGCCTCACCAGACATTTGCCCAAGGTACTCTTACCGCATCCTGATTCCCCTACTAATCCAAGAGTCTCTCCAGGCCGCACAAAAAATGAGACATCGTCCACCGCTTTCACAGCTCCTACCTGACGCATCATAATCCCCCCTTTGACTGGGAAATGCATCTTCAGTTTTTTGACTTCTAATAAGTGAGACATGAGATCAATCAGTGTGGAGAGAATTACAAATAGGACAATCTTCTACCCAGTGGTTAGGGCGCACTTCAATAAACGCTGGCCGCTGCTCTAGCGTTTCCCCCTCTCGTTCCATGCGTTGGCAGAATCGACATCCCTCAACGAAGTCCGAAATCGATGCCACAGTGCCAGGAATCGTTGGCAATACCGACTTATTAGCCGACTCTAAACTAGGAATAGATCCTAACAGAGCTTTGGTGTAGGCATGCGTTGGGCGTTCAAAAATATCATAAACAGAGCCACGCTCCACCACCCGACCAGCATACATAACCACAACCTCATCACAGGTCTCAGCAATCACTCCTAAGTCGTGCGTGATCATGATCACTGACATGCCCATGTCTTTCTGAAGCTGATTAATCAGATCCAAAATCTCAGCCTGAACCGTAACGTCGAGTGCTGTCGTAGGCTCATCGGCAATCACCAAATCTGGTTTGCACGCCAAAGCCATAGCGATCACAACCCTCTGCCGCATACCGCCCGAAAGTTGGTGAGGGTATTCGTTTACCCTTCTCTCAGGGGCTGGAATCCCCACCTTCGATAAGACATTGATAGATTCCTGCCAGGCCTCCTTCTTTGTCATTCCAGTGTGAAGCAAAAGCACCTCAGAGAGCTGACGCCCTATCTTATGCACTGGATTGAGCGCCGTCATCGGCTCTTGGAAAATCACACTGATCTGTCCCCCCCGGATTTTATAATATTCCTTATGATCAATCTTCCTCAGGTCTTTCCCTTTGAATAAAATCTCTCCCCCTCTAACATGCCCCATTGGCTTTGGTAAAAGATCAACGATGGACATCGAGGTTACCGACTTTCCACAACCAGACTCACCAACAACTCCAACAGTCTTACCCTTGGGCACATTAAAGCTCACTCCATCCACCGCTCGCAACCAACCGGCTTCGGTTTCAAACTCAGTGACGAGGCCTTTGACTTCTAATATATTTTGGTCTGTAGACACGCTTTGAAATTTCTATTCTTAGTTCGCTTTAGTGGCACGCATGCGCTTATCTTCCTCGGGAATCCCCCCACGGTAGCGGTCGAAAACATGCACCTTCTCGGGAAATTCTTTCCCACTGCGCTTCGCACTGAGAGTCTCCGCCTTCACATCTTCGTCGACCCAATAATAGTAAGACTCAATCGGGTCATACGTCCTAGGATCCGCAAAATTCGTATACTTAGAATCCGGCCACTTTAGCCACCTCCAGTATGCCGCCCTCCTATAAGGCACCGCGTGTGCTGGAATAAACAACACCTCGTCGTGGACGATTTGTTGCACCTCATGCGCAGCATCCCTTAATTCTTCTATGCTACGCGCATTCCTAACAGTCGTTGCTAAGAAATCCATGCGTGGATCTGCGTAACAATTCAAGTTGTTCGTTTGCTGCTTTGGTTTCCCATTCTCAATGCCATTGATAGAGTGAAAGAATTGATGATAGCGCGGGAAGGGTGGCGTCACACCCCAACCTGCGTAACATAGAGTGTGCAGCTTATCCTGAGTCTTCTTGAATGCTAATGTCGGCTCCTGACCATCCAAAACAAGATCCACGCCACATTTCTTGGCCTCTTCCTTCAAAATAGCCATCATCTTTGGATAAATGCCCAAGTTGTAGAACGTGAGCTCTACCTCCAATTTCGTCCCATCAGGCTTTCTCAAAATCCCATCTTCCCCTTCCACGGTGTAGCCGGCCTTAGCAAATGCCTCACGCGCTTTAGCTACTGAGAACCTCCTTGCGGTCACCTCCTCGTTGGTAAATTCCCCGAAGCCACGGCTGAAGCTCTCGAGTCGATCATAGTCAGCTCGAAACAGAGCATTGATCACCTTCTGCAGGTTCATCGCATACGCCAGCCCGACTCGCACATCCTTATTATCCATCGGTGCCTTAGTCACATTCGGATAGAAGCCCCATGGCACGCGCGGATAGATGTTATAGAACGTCGCTTTCTCAATGTAGCCCTTGAATACTGGCTCCATCTCAGTCTTCTCATACCAATACTCAGGTTGTGACACTGGAAAATAATCTAACTGCCCGATGCGGAATAACTCAAATGCCTTCGAGGTATCCTGTACCAGATGGTAAACAATTTTGTCTACGTTGTACCCGTATTTCAACTGCGGCAGGTCTGCAGCCCACCAGTCCTTCACACGGGATAAGGTGATTGAGCGCCCCTTCTTAATGTCTTCAGGATGCACCGTGTACGCCCCGGTCGTTGGCTCTACCTTCCATTGGTATCGCTGAACAAAGTCCGGCCCATACTCAGCATAAAAATGCGACGGCGAAGGCGTGATCGAAGCATAATAGGTCATCTTCGGCTTAGCCTCCGGCAAAGTCACTGACAACAAGTGGTCACCATAGGTCGTGAAGTTCGCAAATTGTTCACGAAGATAGACTTTATAAAATGGGTCTTTAACATTGTCGGAGAGACGCAAATACGCAAAGACCAAATAGTCCTGGGCCTTCACAGGGTGACCATCCGAATATGTCGCCTCCTCACGTAACTTGTAGTAAACCGTCCTACCATCTTCCGAAATCGCCCATTCCTTTGCGAGAATTCCAAATGGTTGCCCTGTGAGTGAATGCTCGCCCACCAAAGGCATTTCAATGTTATCGTAGATTTCTGATCGAAACGAATGATTTGAGCTTTTGCCAAAGCGGCGTGTCGTAGCGGGAAATGTTGTGATAAAATAATTCATCACCCCACCTTTCTTGGCCTTTGGATCACCCATTGCTGGGACATCATTTCCATTCTGCCAAACAAGATCACTGGGTAAATCTTCAGGCGTTTTGATAGAGAAGTATTCCCCAACTGACTGACGGAACAAGTAACGTTGCTTCTCACGTTTCAATGCCTCGATACTCGCTTCCAAACTCAACTTCTCATTCGCGTCACTAGCGTCAGCCAACTTTTGACTCTCCTCGCTGATTCGCTTATCTACCACCTTGAGTTGCTTCGCTAGCCATCCATCAATAAACTTGTTGTACCGTGGAACAAACTCCACAAACCCAAGCTTTCTCTCAAACTGAGCGTCTCCATTGTCACCGCAGCCACATAAAGTCAAAGCCCCTACAAGAGCGCTACACATCAATGTTAGTAATCGGATAGGCTGCTTCATCACTATTTATAGGTCGTAAATTTCTTCGGATCAAAGGCGTCGCGTACCGCTTCTCCCACAAAGGTCACCAATACCAAAATGGTCACCAACATCACAAATGCAGAACTCACAATCCATGGCGCTGATAACTTAGAAAGTCCATCATTTAGCAAACGCCCCCAGGTCGCGTAATTTTCCGGCAAGCCAAAGCCTAAGTAATCCAACGCTGTTAAGGACATAATAATGCCCGAAACCGAAAATGGCACCAATGTTACCAAAATCGCGACAGTGTTAGGCAGGATGTGCTTAAACACAATGCGAGAGGTTGATGCCCCTGACACGCGCGCTGCGGCCACGTAATCACGAGCCTTCTCTTTCAACGCCGCTGTCCGCATCAAATACGTCATCCCCATCCAACCAAAACAAACTAAAATCACGAGGATTATCCCCAAGCCCTTCAGTTTGACCGGTACTACCGAGCTGAAAATGATCACCACAAAAAGTTGTGGAATGTTTGAAAACATCTCAATAATTCGCTGCACGATCAAATCAAACTTCCCACCAAACAGCCCCATCAACAAACCAATCGTGACCCCCAAGCTGTAGATAATCGGCACGTAAATAACGGCAGCCTTAATGTTCACCTGCAAGCCACCATACAGATAGGCCAAGATATCATTACCACTCGAATTTGTTCCTAACCAATGCCCTTCCTTCGGTAAGGGTGGTGCAGGGTTATAATAAATCTTGCGCAATACTCCATCACTCAAACCCATGAATGCATCTAAGCTGACACCTTCCATGTTCAAGCTGTGAGTCACAAGCACGTCATCAGCATAGACAGCTGTGAAAACACGCTTCCCTTCAGTATCGCGCCCCTCAGCTTCCCCCTGACGTACTCCTTTACGGAATTTAAAACGAATATGCTCACGCGCGGCATCTGCATCAAAAACATAGGATGCTAGACCGTTGAATGGCTTACCGCTGCGATCGATGACTTTGCCATCGCGAATCTCCAAAGTGGTCATGTTTTGGGTGATCGTGTCCCCAGTCGGGTCGTATGGCACGAGTGGCATCAACACAAAGTTACCACTTCCTGCCTCAGCAAATTGCTTCTTAAGGTCGCGGTAGGAAGCTTCAGCATCCCTCGCGTCACCTTGCTGGCCAAAATCTTTACCGCTGTATATCTTGCGCTCAAAAGCAGGAAAATACCACTTCCCTTCGTAACTGACAAACAGGGCTCGCTTCCCAACTAGACTCTGATCCAAAGCTGCCAAGAGCACCAAGAGCATCAATAACAAAAATGATACATACCCACGGCGTACCGACTTGAATCGCTGGATCCTGCGTTGAACGATCGGCAAAGGCTTCGAGCCAGCTGGAAATTGCTTGAGCACTACGACTCCCAGTGCCAATGCTACCAGACAGAGTAACCACCCAAAATAGGGAAAAAGACCGTCAGAAACAAAATTGTTCTGCGCACTAATGCCAGTCATCGACAATCCCGGCATTTCACGTGCCGTATTGAATGGCCATCGAAGAGTGGGTAACTGCAATGCCAATGCCTCGCCAATCATAGCGAGTAGTGAAGCAACCACCAGAAACCACCCAAACTTTCGTATCATCATACCCTTCTTGCTCCTCTAGTTGAATTTGATGCGTGGATCCACTGTCGCCACAATAAAATCTGAAATAATGTTCCCCAACAACATCAGAAACGCACTGATCGTAAGCGTCCCCATCACCACATTGTAATCTTTGTCCGTAATCGCCTGAAACTGCAGCATCCCAAAACCTTGGATATCAAACACCTTCTCCACCAACATACTTCCACCCACAAATAATGTGATCAGACTCCCCAATGAGGTGGCTATCGGGATAAATGAATTCCTAAACGCGTGTCCTACTACCGCCTTGCGAAAACTCACCCCCTTCGCCATCGCCGTGCGCACATAGTCAGCAGACAAATTGTCCATCAGGTTGTTCTTCATCAACATCGTCAAATACGCAAACCCACTCACCACATAACATACCAATGGCAATAATGTGTGCCATGCCAAATCCTTGACCTGCCCCCAAAAACTATAGGTGTCAAAATCTGCACTCGTCAGACCCGATAGCGGAAACAACTCCAAGCGCGCTCCCAAATACACCAACATCACACCACCCAATGCAAATCCAGGAATCGAATACCCAATGAAAATTAAAATGGAGGTCACATTGTCAAAGAGACTCCGGTGACCAATCGCTTTCAACACCCCAAGCGGAATACACACCCCGTAAATGATAATCGTCGATAGCACACCGAAATAGAGCGCGATAGGCACCCGCTCTAAAATCATTGACCATACCGTATCCCCGTAACGGTCCGATCGCCCTAAATCCCCCTGTAAAACACCAGAGAGACGCTCCTTGTAAACCTGCGCTCGGAAGTTGTATTGCTTAGGATCAATCGTGCTCGGCTCTACTCCTTCACGACGTGCTTTGCGGGCAACCCGATCTTCCGGTGTCTCTACCCGTGCTGACCAACCCTCATTGGAAATCGGCTCCCCATTATCGATAAAGTACGCTTTCGTCACCGTAGCCCCCTCTCGATCCACTTGTACCTCACGTCCTGATCCCAACAAAACCATTCGTGCGGACACGTTAGGATCAAAGTCATCGCCTGAAATCCTCTCTTCACCCGCACCAGAAATATACTCGCGCTTGACCTTTAAACTCTCCCTCGGCACCACGCCTAACCATTGCAAATACGCAATAGGCAAGGGCTTGTCCCAGTTGTACTGCTCCTCCAAGGCCTCAATCTGCTCCTCGTTAAGCGAGCCACCTCCCTTGTTATCATTCGAACTACTATTGCCATCACCACCCGCAGAAACCTCCTGTAATGCCCGATCCATCGGCCCCCCGGGGACAAACCGCGTCACTGTAAACACAATCATCGTGATGCCCAACAACGTCGGAATCATCAGTAATAGGCGGCGAATAAAGTAGGCTTTCATGGACTAGGTTTTTCTCTCCAACGCCCTCCTGCGCTGAACTCGGCGTTTTTTATGACACAGAATTAGCGATAGCAAGAAGGGCTTTATTTAATTTGTGCTGATTTTTATGAAAAAAATGACTGCATCCACGTACTTTTTCCGACAACGTCCCTCTGCCATGCGAAGCCTCACCTTCACCATCACATCCCTTATCGCATTCCTGACCCTCACTAGCTGCCAGGATGAGACCCCTGTGGAAAGAGCTAATAAAAATGGAATCCTACTTCTAGGAAACAGTGATGAACCTAAAGGACTAGATCCACAACTAGTAAGTGGAGTCCTTGAAGGGAACATCATCAGAGCACTCTTTGAAGGGCTGTGTGTAGATCATCCCTCAAAGAACGCTGAAGCCCTTCCCGGCGTAGCTAAAAGTTGGGAAGCCAATGAAGACTTCACTCAATGGTCATTTCATATCCGTGAAAATGCCAAATGGTCAGACGGTAAAGCACTCACTGCAGATGATTTTGTATTTTCTTTTCATAGGATTCTCAGCCCAAACCTTGGTGCTAAATATGCCGAAATGCTCTACTATTTAGAGAATGCCAAGGAATATAACCAAAATCATAAAGGCCATATTTTCTTTAAGACAAATCCCAACACTGACATCAATTGGCAACTAGTTAAGGACTGTAATTTCCTAGGGGATGACACGATTGACATCTCCGAATTTGAAGAACAAATAGAAAACAATTTTGCAGAGCTTAGCAGCTCACAAAAATCCCAGTATGCCAGATTCAAAGGCCTCAACAATCTCGACCTCAACCACTTAGAGTCCATAAAAAATGGCTCAATCAATTTTCAATGGCCAGCATCAATCAACCCCGACACACAAAAGAAAATTCTTTCTCAATTCATCGACCATTATAAAAGGGGGGAACCAGACCTATGGGAGATGGCCAATGTCGGGGTATCAGCTGAATCTCCTCATCTATTGAAACTTCGCTTACGAGGACCAGTCCCGTTTCTACCTGAAATCACCAAACATTACACTTGGTTTCCAGTTCCCAAGCATGCCGTTCTAAAACACGGATCTATTGACACGCCTAACACAGGGTGGACCAGAGTCGGCAATATTGTATCTAACGGACCATTCAAGTTGCACAGCTGGCGATTCAACCATTCCATTGAGGTTACAAAAAATAACTTCTATTGGGATAAAGACACCGTAAAGCTCAACGGTATTCGCTACCTACCAGTTAAGAATACCTATACAGAAGCGCGTATGTTTTTTGACCAGCAGTTACATAAAACATATGGTCTAGCTCCTGAAATGATAAGCTATTCCAAAAAAGTATCTCCAGAGAATTTAAGACAAGAGCCCTATGTTGGAGTTTACTTCTTACGCCTCAACACAACTCGCAAGCCTCTGAATAATCCGCAAGTGCGTCTTGCCTTATCAGCAGCTATCGATAGTCAGCTCCTCATAGATAATCTACTACAAGGTGGACAGACTCCAGCACACGGCATCGTTCCTCAAACTGAAAAATATACCACGCCTAAGACTGTACAATTTGATCTGACCAAAGCCAAAGAACTACTATTGGAAGCTGGCTACCCAAATGGTGATGGCTTCACCAATGACCTCAAAATTCTTACCACCCCAAGAGAGACATCTGTGAGGCTAGCTGAAGCCCTACAGGCGATGTGGAAACAAAACCTCGGCATCAATGTCAGAATTGAGCAAAGAGAATGGGGAACCTTTTTAACCACTCAAGAAGACCTCGATTATGATATCGCTATTGGGGGGTGGATAGGCGACTTCCTCGACCCAACAACCTTCTTGGATATGTGGACAAAAGGTAATGGTAACAATAACACTGGATGGAGCAGCCAAATCTATGAAGATAAATTAAAACAAGCTGAAAGAACGGCTGATCCAAATCAACGGCTCGAGATTTTGAAAGAAGCTGAAGCTACAATTTTAGCTGAACGCCCCGTACTCCCCATCTATTGGTACACAACTAACTACCTCATACACCCTGCTGTTCAAGGATGGCAGCCACTACTATTAGATAATCACCCTTTCAAGTTTATTGAACTGAAGCAGTCCGATAGCAAATAACTCTTATCCCCCTGCTTTCATCGGCTCAAATTTTCACCCTTCACTTTTACTATGTTCCGCCTCATTCTCAGTAGGGCACTACAAGCTTTTGCTGTAGTATTCTTTCTATTCACATTAACATTTTTCGCTATTCGTGCCATCCCCGGTGATCCTCTATCAACCGATGATAAAAGTATGCCCGACCATGTGAAAGAGAAGATAGAAGCATACTATGGTTTAGACCAACCTCTCATCGTTCAATATGGTCGTTATGTAAAAAACGTAATCCAGGGCGATCTCGGCCTTTCTACATCAAAGCCTGGAAGAAGTGTTAATGAAATTATTGCCCAATCTCTTCCAGCTTCCATCCTTGTTGGTATAGGAGGAATTGCAGTCGCTATACTTGTTGGTATTCCGATGGGGGTACTAGCTGCTCTAAGAAAGAACTCATGGATTGATTATACATCTATGGCTATCGCCATGATTGGCATTTGTGTTCCGACCTTTGTTCTTGGACCACTCCTTCAATTATGGATAGCAGCGAAAACTGATTGGATCAATGTGGCTGGTTGGGACACGTTCGCCGACATCATACTTCCCTCAATCACACTTGGCATAGGTTCAGCAGCATACTTAGCTCGTCTCACACGTGGAGGAATGCTCGAAATACTATCTCAAGATTACATTCGCACAGCCAGAGCTAAAGGGGTACCCATGATACCCATTATCATAAAACATACTCTAAGAGGCGCTATGATGCCGGCTGTGACATTCCTAGGACCAGCCTTCGCTGCCATTATCACAGGCTCATTTATCGTTGAAACTATCTTTCAAATTCCTGGAATGGGCCAACATTTCGTCAACGCTGTCACCAGCAAAGATTATGCATTACTACAGGGTTTGGTGATTTTTTATGGCTTTTTAATGGCTGGAGCAAACCTCTTAGTCGATATTGCACTCGTTTTACTTAACCCACGTCTCCGCGAAGCTAACTAATTTTCACTATGGCTAAAGAACCATCTCCAACAATTATTGAAGGCAGCTCACTTTGGCACGACGCTTGGATTCGCCTTTCTAAAAACAAACTAGCCATAGTAAGCATGTGGATCGTTATCCTGATTGTCCTAGCATGCTTCATTGGTCCATTCATCTATGGCGTAGATCCAAACCATGGAGAGCTCTCTAACAAGCTACTTCCTCCTAGCGCCGAATATCCCCTTGGCACCGACCAAATTGGAAGAGACCTTCTAGCAAGAATACTCTACGGCGGTCAGATTTCACTCCTTGTAGCATTCGCGGCAACCGCTATATCCGTAACAATAGGTATCGCCTATGGTGCCATCTCAGGATACGTTGGAGGTAAAATGGATAACACAATGATGCGAATTGTTGACGGCCTATTGGCCCTTCCGTTCCTAATTATCGTGATTCTATTTCGCGAAGTAATTAGCGGACACATCGAGACGATGGGTAAATTTCTCATAAACGAACAAGGTTGGGACCGAGATTTTGTTCTTCGCTACCAGAACATCATTCCCCTTTTTATTGCTATTGGAGCATCTGGCTGGCTCACAATGAGCAGAATTGTCCGTACTCAAACGGCCTCTCTCACGCGTTTAGAATACGTTGAAGCCGCACGCTCCCTCGGGCTTGGCCATATTCGAATACTCTTCCAACACATTATTCCTAATACTCTTGGTCCTATAATCATTTTCACAACTCTCACTATACCCAGCTTCATACTATATGAAGCAGCACTCTCCTTTTTGGGGCTCGGAATCGAACCTCCTAACAGCTCTTGGGGAAAGCTTATTCAAGAGGGCGCAAACTATCTAGAAACAAACTTTACAGTCCTCTTATTCCCGGCACTAGTCTTCTCGATAACTCTATTCGCCTTCAACTTCCTTGGCGACGGCTTGCGTGATGCACTCGACCCCAAAGCTTCAAAGGACTAAGCTGAGGAAGCTAACAAACTAAAAAAGCGCAGAGGATGGCCCTCCGCGCTTTTTTTTATGAATACTATCGAGGCCAGTTAGAAACCTAGGGTCCAGCCTTAAGCCCCACTATTTAGCCACAGATTGCAATAACTGGAGCCTCTCTAAAGCCCGGCCAGAATCAATAAGTTCACGCGCCTGAGACACACCTGCAGCAATGTCTTCGGCAATGCCTGCACAGGCTAATCCCGCACCAGCATTCAACAAGACCATGTCACGCTTAGGCCCTAATTCCTCCCCTGAAAGAATCGCCACCAGAATCTTGGCATTTTCCTCAGCATCACCACCACGCAGAGCCTCTTCATCACACACATCCAACCCCAACTGATCGGGACTCACCTGCAGCTCATGCATAGACCCGCCTTCAACTGATTGATAAATGGCAGTCTCGCCCATCAAACTCATTTCATCCACTGGTCGACCGTCAGCCGTCTGACCACTCACAATCCAAGAAGACTTTCTCCCAAGCTTATTAAGAATCTCGCTGAACACTGGACCCAGCGCATGGTCACAAACTCCAATAAGTTGGCACTCAGGGCGCACGGGGTTAAGTAATGGCCCAATCAAATTAAAAATCGTGCGGATCCCTTCTTTCGCTAGTTCAGCGCGCACAGGAGCCACCGCCTTAAATGCAGGATGGTACATCTGGGCAAACAGAAAACCAACACCAGCCACATCCAAACACTTACGAAAAGTCTCAGGACTAATATCTAAACGCACTCCCAGAGCTTCTAGAACATCGGCGCCGCCACTTTTAGAGGTGATACCACGGTTGCCATGCTTCACCACTGTCGCACCACCAGCAGCAATCACAAACATGCTCGTAGTAGATACATTGAACAAGTTTAGCTTATCTCCACCCGTACCACAGACATCGATTGTCGGCCCACTAAAACGCATTTCAGCAGTACCTGGGTCGACCGCACGCTCCAAAAAACATTCCACGAATCCCGCAATTTCAGCAGGAGTCTCCCCTTTGCTCGCAAGCCCTTTGAGAAAGGAAATCTTCTTCGCTACATCAGCCTGCTCGTCTAGCAAATAATCAGCCGCCTGCGCAATCTGATCCATCGACAATTCCTGCCCCGATTCTACCGTCTGAATATGTGTGTCCATAATAAATGAAAAAAATGCCCCTAACCGAATGATATCCAGCTAGGGGCAATAAATGCTATTCGTCGAGAAAATTCACGCAGCAACCACTACCTCATGATCCCGACTCAATACCTTATTCGATCTCACTTACAGGAAGGTTCGCAACTTCTTCACGAACTGCTTCTGCAAGCGGAGTAGAAAGGTAACGCTCAGTGCTAGAACAACCGATGGTCACGATCTTCTTGCCCTTTGCCTCAGGGCGCTTTGCCACCTGAAGTGCCGCCCAAACATTCGCTCCAGTAGAAATACCTGCTGGAAGCCCTTCTTCCTGTGCAAGCTTCTGCGCTGTCGCAAATGCGTCTTCGTTAGTCACTGTGATAGTACCATCAACAATGTCGGTGTTGAGGTTCCCAGGAATGAATCCTGCTCCAATCCCTTGAATCTTATGTGGACCAGGCTGACCACCACCAATCACCGGTGAATTCTCAGGCTCTACAGCAATCGTAGTGAAGCCATCCTTACGGCTCTTGATCACTTCTGAAACACCTGTGATAGTGCCACCAGTACCAACACCCGCTACAAGGAAATCAACGTCACCCTCAAGTGCTTCCCAGATTTCCTCAGCTGTTGTCTCACGGTGAACCTGCGGGTTTGCTGGGTTATCAAACTGAGACGGACCAAATGCTGATGGGTCTTCTTCTAAAAGCTGCTTAGCCTTGGCAATCGCTCCACCCATCCCCTTAGGCCCAGGTGTCAATACAATCTCCGCACCCAAAAGACGTAGCAAAACACGACGCTCAAGTGACATTGTTTCAGGCATTGTTAGGATACACTTGTATCCCTTTGCACGCGCAACAAATGCGAGAGCAATACCTGTGTTACCAGAAGTTGGCTCGATGATCGTGCCGCCCGGCTTGAGTGAACCATCCTTTTCAGCCGCCTCAATCATCGACTTACCGATACGGTCCTTCACGCTGAAAAGCGGGTTGAAAAATTCACCCTTCACGTAGATCTCAGCATCGAGACCTTCAGTGATTTTATTCAGCTTAATCAATGGGGTATTCCCCACTGTCTCTACCATGTTTTGTGCTAAAATACCCATAGTGTTAGTGTGTTTAAAATTGAACGCGTTGACTCTCCCATCCAAACTGCCGTTTGACCAGTGGGAAATTAGAAAAATTGTGCCATCCGCCAGTTACATAAAAAAACGCCACTTCCCTCATGAAATGGCGCTCAGAGCTTATAATCTATCAGAAATATATTACTCTAGATCTGATAATCACTGCTGCCATTATCTAAATGCAATCCACATTCATACTTTTGGCCGCCATAGCGAGTTTCCTCAGCACTCATCCCTTCAGTTGCTGGCACGGTGGAATGCCAGTCACCCATAGTTACGTATCCTTCTGCTTCGAGAGGGTGCTTCGGCAACTCATGCATGTGATAGTACACATTCACTTGTGCATCGGCCCAGTCGAGAATCGGGTACGCCTTGATTGTCTTGTTCTGCTGTTCTGCAAAGGGACGATCCTGACGTGTACTGGATTGCGCACGGCGAAGACCAGAAAGCCAGATATCAGCACCGATGTCTTTGATCGCACGATCCATTGGCTCCACCTTGTTGATGATGCCGTACTTCTGGTTCCCCTCTTCACCTTGCTCCCAAAGCTTTCCGTAGAGCGCTTCTTGGCGCGCTGCAGTCATCTTTGGATTGTAGACACGGAGATCGATATCGAAACGCTCCATGAGAGTCTCGATGTACTTGTAGGTCTCAGGGAAAAGGTAGCCAGTGTCAACAAACGCAACTGGCATCTTCGGTGCGTTTTCACTGATCAAATGCAACATCACAGCCGCCTGCAAACCAAAGCTGGTAGACGCCATGACGCGGTCTCCATAGGTTTCATAAAGCCACTTGATGCGCTCGCCAGCCTTCTTAGCTCCGAGCTCAGTCGCGATAATTTCTGCATCTGTTAGTTTCTGTTCTGCTGCACTCATGATTAGTGATGTCTTTTGTCGAGGACGGCATCTTCAGTTTCCCAAAGATGCCGTATCGACGGTTCAAATAGTTGGGTGCTCAGCCACTTGGACTGAGCGGGTATCAATTAGGAAGGAAATGCTTCCGGCTTGATGTTCTTGTGGAAATCCAAACCGTTTACTGTCGCTTCAACGTAACCAGCACGGATCACAAAGTCACCGAAACGCTCACCGTCTTGGCGGTTCTTCGCGTAGTCTTCGATGATTGGTTTAAGAACTTCTTTCGCGTCCTTACCGAGGATGTCCTGACGGTAAAGCTTGTTGAGACGCTGGCCTGCGTGCCCACCACCGAGGTAGAGGTTGTAGCGGCCAGGACCACGACCAACGAAGCCGATCTCTGCGAGGAACGGACGGCCACAGCCGTTAGGACAACCAGTCATACGAATCGTGATCGCATCGTGACGAAGGCCACATTCTTCCACTACCTCTTCAAGCTCAGTGATAAGCTCTGGGAGGTAACGCTCAGCCTCAGCGAGTGCGAGCCCACATGTTGGAAGCGACACACAAGCGATGGAGAAGAGACGTAGCGCTGAACGCTCGTGACTCTTGAGAATGTTATACTTGTCGAGAATAGCTTCGATCTCAGCCTTCTGGTCAGCTGGGATGTTAGAAATTGCTAGGTTCTGGTTCGCTGTGAGACGAAACTCACCTTTGAGCACCTTAGCAATTTCACGAAGGCCAGTCTTCACTGGGAATGCCGGGGAATCCACCACGCGACCACCTTGAATGAAGAGGTTGAGGTGCCAGTTGCCAGTCTCGTCTTCGTGCCAGCCGAAGTTGTCACCATTTGTAGTAAACTCGTATGGACGCACAGGAGCGATCTCATAACCGAGGTACTCGTTGAGCTTCTCTACAAACCACTCTGTGCTGCGGCTGTCGATGGTGTACTTCACACGAGACATCTTACGGTCACAACGATTACCGAAGTCACGCTGCACGAGAATCACCTTCTCAGCCACATCCACCACCTGCTCTGGAGTACAGAAACCGATGATGTCTGCGAGACGTGGGTAAGTAGTTTCCACACCGTGAGTCATGCCCATACCACCACCAACTGCGATGTTGTAGCCGATGATCTTATCGCCATCTTGAATCGCGATGAAGGAAAGGTCGTTCGCGTGGATGTCACAGTCGTTTGACGGTGGGATCACGATCGCAATCTTGAACTTACGTGGAAGGTAAGTCTTGCCGTAGATTGGCTCTACCACTTCCTCGGAAGAGATCACCTTTTCCTGGTCGAGGAAAATTTCGTGATACGCGCCACCTTGTGGAAGGAGGTGCTCAGAAATGTCTTTTGCCTGCTGAACCATCTCAGCGTGAGACTTACTGAGGTGTGGGTTCGGGTTACACATGACGTTACGGTTCACATCGCCACATGCTGCGATACAGTCGAGAGCAACCTTGTCCATTTCCTGAACGGTGCGCTTGAGCTGGGACTTGATCACACCGTGAAGCTGGAATGCCTGACGAGTAGTGAGCTTAAGTGTGTTGTTAGCAAAGTTCTCAGAGATCCAGTCCATCTGGAGCCATTGCTTGGGTGTCACGACTCCACCCGGAAGGCGAACTCGCATGAGGAAGCTGTATGCTTTCTCGAGCTTGTGCTTACGGCGGTTTGCACGGAGGTCACGGTCGTCCTGAACGTAGCAACCATGGAATTTCACCATCTGTGCGGAACCTTCAGAGATACCGCCTGTTGAATCGTCAGCGAGTTCTTCAGCTAGGGTGCCACGAAGGTAGTTAGACTCCACCTTGAGGTATTCGTTTGCTGATAGTTTTTGTTCTTCGCTCATAAAATTTGTGTGAGTTGAGATTGGTAAAATGAGAGATTAGTAGACGTCACGCTGGTAACGCTTCTCCTTCTTAAGGGATTCGATGTACGCAGCTGCGTCATCGGCTGACTTGCCACCGTGCTGGGCAACGATATCGATCAGGGCTTGGTTCACGTCCTTCGCCATGCGTTCTGCGTCACCACAGACGTAGAAGTACGCACCAGCTTCGAGCCATTTGTAAATTTCTTCACCTTGCGCAAGCATCTTGTCCTGCACGTAAACTTTCTCTGGCTGGTCGCGAGAGAATGCTACGTCGAGCTTGCTGAGAGCGCCTGACTTGAGGTGGTCCTGAAGTTCAAGCTGGTAGAGGAAATCGTAAGTGTAGCGTTGGTCGCCGAAGAAGAGCCATGTTTCGCCCTTTGCTTCAGTTTCGCCACGCTCTTCGATGAAGGCACGGAATGGTGCGATACCCGTACCTGGACCAACCATGATCACTGGCTTGTTCGTGTCTTCAGGAAGACGGAAGTTCTTATTCTTGTGCACGTAAACCTGTACCTTCTCACCTGTCTTCGCTTCGTCAGCGATGTAAGTGGAAGCGACACCCTTGCGCTGCTTGCCGTGACCTTCATAACGCACTGCTGCGACAGTAAGGTGCACCTCACCTGGATGAGCCTTCGGGCTGGAAGCGATAGAGTAGAGACGTGGAGGAAGCTTACGAAGAATGCTCACAAGTGCCTGAGCGGAAAGCTTCTGCACTGGGAAGAGTTCGAGGAGATCAACGATCTCACGGCCCCATGCCCAATCTTTAAATTCAGCCTTCTTCTCGTCACTCACAAGCGTGCCGAGTTCGTCGGACTTGCAGAGTTCGAAGTACTTTTTCGCCACAGCGCGGGATAGCCCTGTGATATCGAGTTTGTAGGTAAGCGCTTCCTTGAGGTCACACTTGTCTTCGCCCTTAAGTTCAACCTGCTCAGAACCTGTAAGGCCTGATGCTGCGAGGAATGCTTCTACCACGTCAGCTGCGTTGACTGGCACTACAGCAAGAGCATCACCTGCTTCGTAGTCGAGACCGGAACCTTCGAGATCGAGCTCGAGGTGGATAGTTTCCTTAGCTGAACCTTCTCCATTGAGCACCAAGTTTTCAATCACTTCTGCCGGGAATGGATTCTTACGACCATACTCAACGGCTGGAGCTGCTCCGAAGGCTGCTAGGTCAATCTGCGGTGCAGCCCCTGTCTCAGCAGAACCTAAAGCAGCAAAAAGCGCATCCTTCCATGTCGCGTAGGCTTCATCAAAGTCCACGTCGCAATCAACGCGCTCCGCAACACGCTCCGCACCTAATTTCTCAAGCTGAACATCAAAATCTTTACCCGTCTGGCAGAACTTGTCGTAGGAGGTGTCCCCTAGCGCGCACACTGAAAACTTCACACCCTTAAGATTGACACCCGCTGTCATGAATTCTTTGTGGAATGACTCAATGGCCTCGGGTGGTTCACCGTCGCCCCAAGTGGAAACGATAAGACCAATGTGCTCAAACTTAGCGATGTCCTTGACGGAAATGTCAGCCAGATTCTTCATGACAGCTTTGAACCCCTTCTTCTTTGCTTCCTTCACTGTCTTATCAGCAAGGGACTCAGAGTTGCCGGATTCAGTACCGTAAAGAATCGTCAATGGCTTGCTTGCCGCTGGCGCAGCTGCCACTGAGCCACCCGCTGCAGGCGCAGCTAAAAAACCGCTGAGCCACGCGCGCTGCTCAGGCGAAAACGTCTTAACCAGCGCCTCGAGTGCCGCGCGCTGATTCTGGTCGAATGGTGCGTGAGATGGTATCATGATCGTGATAGAGTGGTAAATACCTTACAAAGTTGCTAAGTATTATTATGTTTACCGATGCGGGAGTAAACACCCGGATTTACGATCGCGCAAGCTCTTTTGGAAGAAACCATAAACAGGTGTAATATATCGGAGACTTTTGCCGTTACTTAGCGGCGATTGAAACGATCCAACCTTACACACCTAGTAAGAACGCTACCACACACCTATTATGAAGCTTAGTACCCAAATGGCCACCTTGGCGCTCTGCGTTTGCGCCGGATATTACCTTGCCCCCACCTTTATCAAACCTGTCCACCCTGAGCAGGTATCTGCCGAGTCCCCAACTCCAGCTAATGAACCCGGGCTTAAAGAAAGTGGGCCGCCCGCTACAAAGGAAGAGACGCCCTCCTCAAAACCTACACCTCAGCCGTCATCCATTGCCCTTCCTATAGCGTCCAAAAATGCGCCACCAGCAACCCAGCAACAAACTCTACCAACTAAAACTAAAGAGTCACAGCACCCCATCTACTACCCAGCGTATACATCAGACGCACTCGGCGCCGCTATCCCCCACTCACTACAAAAGGGGCAACGAATCAGCTCAGAGGTCCTTGCCGCCCACAGAAAGCAAGCACTCGCCACTGCTCCCGGCAAAAAAATCCTAGATAACCTCAAACATGGCCATGCCGCCATCATCCCACTCCAAGGGCTCAAAGGACGCTTCCTCCATATGACATTGTTAGATAACAACGTCATCAGCGGAGATACCATCGGTCGCTCACACATCTCTGGCATCTACTTTGCCAAAGCAAACGGAGAAATCCTCCCGCATCAAAACTACAGCTTCGCCACCGAGGGAAATCTTCACCCTTACTACGGGCAAGACCCCGCCTCCATGATGCTCAATGGCAACAACGGCCGCTTCTGGAGACCCGCCGATGGACGGAAGTTCCCCTACCACTTCAGTATCGACCTGAAAAAGCCTCAGGACGCCGACTTCCTCGTCATTGCTCGGAGAGAACCAACCGGCTGGTTACCATTCTTCAAACACTTTGAACTAGAACTCTCAGATTCTATCGACCCGAACCCCTCAGCAGCTCTCAAACTCAATGCCAACCACTATGTCACAAATCTCGCGGCGGAAGAACAGCTCAAAGGCAAACCACATATCGCCCTCTCCGATGCTCTCGGAGTTATCTCCCTTCGCCACTACGATGCCACCCTCATTAATGGCGTCCTCTCTTGGTCACTCTGGGCCGATAAAGAACTCCACTTTCACCCCGTCATCCGCTTCAAATCCCCAAATTCCAACCTCAACGCGACAGCCACCTTCAATTTCAAAAAATACAAGATCTCTGACGGACAATTCGCCACCCCACTCAAATCAACGCGTGCTACCCGCTACCAACTCACTATCCAAGCCCCTGAGGAAGCCCTCAGAGAAATCCTAGCGGTCGATCTCATCCCCACATCCCAGCTGGCAAACTACCAATCACAAACCACCCCCGCTCCAATCACACTTACCGAACCAGACCTCAGCAAAATCCATCCAGAAATTGTTAGGAAGATGGAAAAGGTCGCCGGCGGCCATTACGATATCCGCACCACTATCCCACAAAAAATAAAAAGTGGCCAAAATGGCTACCTCATCATCACCAGCGAAGAAAAACGCAAATCCCTCACTAGCCTCGATGCCTTCATCCGTCACAAACTAGCACGTGGCTTTGACATTCAAGTCATCACCGAAAAAGATTTTGGCGGCGGCACCGGGCAAGATGCCGCAAAAAATATCCGCGCTTGGCTCCAAAAGAATCACACCCAAAGAAACCTCCTCTATATCCTGTTCCTAGGAAACCCTCACCCAAAACTTGGTGACACCCCCTATAAGCTAGTCGGAGATAAACTCTGGCCCACAGACTACTACTACGTCGACCTCAGCGGAGATTGGGATAAAAACAATAATGGCATCTTTGCCGATGACGGTGACTACGGTGAAGGTGGAATCAATGGCGAACCTGATGTCTTTGTTGGTCGCATCCCATTTTACGGCGTGGACGCAGCCATCGGTAATGCCAAGCACGTCGATGCCATCTTAGAACGCGTAATCCGATACGAGAACCAAGCCGGTGACCTCGCCTGGCGCCACAACATTTACTATGCTGGAGACACCTTCGAGCGCACACAGAACTTCTACTACGAGTACCTCAGTCATAACGGAGCCCAGCTCACCCGCCACACGCACAGCCCCAACCTTATCTATAGCCCGGATATCGACCATTACCGTCAACACGAAACTATCCGCGAACAAAATGCCGGGAAGTATGGATTCGTCTACTACCAAGAGCACGGCTCCCCCTGGGGAATTGGAATGATGTCCACTGGCGGATCCGGGCAATTGTCAGATGAAGTGCCTGCTGTCTATGCCCTCGGTGGATGTGACGTGGCTAGCCCGGAATTTCCGGAAAATGTCTCATTCGCCCTCCTCCGTAATAACGGAGTCGCCGTCTACGCCGGGACCCGTTCAGTCTGGGCCTGTAAACAACACGGCTGGGCCAAACACACAAAGTACTACCCTCGCCTCTTCTTTGGCATGAGCACCGGTGAAACACTCTGGACCACCCGCGCCGACCAAACCCGAGGCACCACCATTGGCGGAACGAACTTCCTCATCAACCTCCTCGGTGACCCATCCATTGTGCCTATGCCAGAAACAACTGGTGAAACACTATCAGTCTCCCCCGCATTCCCTATCCGCCTCACAGCCATCCAGGGTGACCCATCCCTCCCCAGTGTTGATTATGAGGTGCAAAATAATGGACCCACCACCCAGCGCTACACCATCAAAACCGTCCCAGGACTCAAAGCTGATATAAAGTCATGTGAGCTCAAACCCGGTGACTTCAAACGCTTTAAACTCTCCATCGATGCTCCCGAAAAATTAAGTACTGGAAGCCACGAGTTCCTCATGCAAATCGCTTCCCCCTCTGAAAAAAAGCAGGTCACCTTGATCGCTGACATCATTGAAAAGTCACAAGTCTATGCCAATAACTTCGACAGCCCAGTCGGCTTTATCGATAAGGATAGAAAACCCGCCAAGATCCCAACGGAGCAATCCCTCACTAAAGGCGTCTCAGGCTCAGCCACCAACGTCACCCAATTCAAGGCCCAACTCAAGACTCCACACTGGGGCAATAGAAAAAGCTACACCGTCAGCTACTTCCAAAAAATTCAATCCCCTGGCAACTACGACCTGATGCGCACTGGGCCAATCTCATTCCTCCTTAATGACGGTAAAGTCAAAGTCTGGAAGCGGCCTGCCGGTTGGGTCTATGGACCAAACCCAGGTGCGAAAATCTACGACGGCCCAGCCTACACCCCCGACAAATGGCAACATGTTGCCGTCGTTTTCGACCGCCCAAATCAAACACTCACCATCTTCGTCGACGGCGAATCACGTAGCCACCAACTCAACTATGCTGATACGATTAGCTTCGATTCCAAACAATTCGAACTCACCCCCCGCAATGGTACGAGCTTCGCATTAGATGAACTCAGCGTCTATAACTACCCACTCAGCAATAGCGAGCTCGGCCTAGTACAACGACAAAATTTCGTAGCACCAACCATGCCCATCGAAAACACGAAGATTAATCCCTCTAACGTCGTGCTGAGCTGGAACAACTCCAGTAAACATAATGCAAAATTAGAAGTCAGTACCGACCCCAACTTCCGTAGAGTTCTCATTACAAAAAAAGCTAAGCAAGGAGCTAAGGTCAGTGGCCTGAAAAATAATACCCGCTACTATTGGCGTGTGAACCACCCAGTAGGTAGCAGCTTCCGCACATCATCTATCACCCGGAGCTTCACCACCGATAGCAATATCAAACCTCAGGACTTCACCATCAAAGAAATCAAACTACCAGCCTCACCCGTCGGAGTCTCCGGATATAACAAACGACTCAACCCATTCATCAATGGTGCTGATAGAGAGCTCGCACGTAAGCTGACATTCAGCAAAATGAGCGGCCCTGAATGGTTGCGTATCTACCCAGACGGCCTCCTATTCACAAACTACGGACCGACACCTGCAGATAAAGGAACAAACACCTTCAAAGTCAAAGTCACAGCCCCTGACGGCACCACTCAGGTCGCTGAGTTTAACATTGAAGTTCAATAAACTTCACCAACTCTCACTGAGTCCAGCGATCATAAACCGCTGGACTCACCTTCCACTAATAAGAGGCCTTGCGGTGCTCACTGGGCCTACAGCCTACCCACTTACTGAAGACATTCGAAAAGTGGAAGGCGGACCGATACCCTACCGCTTTCGCGATCACCTCAATCTTATCCTCTGTTGTCGCAAGCAAGGAACACGCCTTCTGCATGCGTAAAAATGTTAGATGCTGCACAGGACTACGCCCAAGTTGTTTTTTACAGAGCCTACGAAGATGTTCTTCACTTAAGCAAGCCAGCTGCGACAGACTTTGAAGCGTCCAGTCTTGCTCTAGATTTTGCTCTACCACATTCCATAACTTCCACAAACGGTTATCCGATTGGTGTGGCTGCGCAAAACTCATCACATAACCATGCATTAACTCGATCCAGTGGTGCGTCGCCGCCTGCCCCCCAACACTCTCGGTTTCTTCTATCAAACCCTGGATCGCCCTTGCCAGCGACCAACCATGAAATGATCCAACCACTGGCGAGATCTCTGAAACAATGGGATTACTCTCTTTAGATTCAATGTAGCGAACCCAACAAAACCTCCAAGGCTTACCTTCTATCTTCTTGAATGCATTCGTCACAAAGGGCGGTAATAAACAAGCCTGACCAACGCGTATCGTCTGCCACCTACCATCAGCTAAAACCTGCCCCTCCCCTTCCAAACACGCCATCATAAATGTCCCTGATTGCTCCACCCTCGAAACCTTCAAGCCTTCCCCAGCTTTAATTACAGCTGCGTGCAATATATTATATTTCCCCAATGCTTGGCATACCGGGGCCTCCTCCAGCCATTCCCTTGAGTCCGATTCCGATGCCCTAACCACACTAATCTGCGTCCCTGAGCCGAATTCCCGATAGTTGCGCGTTGGTTTGGAAGAAGCCATACTCGTGTAGTAAAACCAACAGGCAACCTAGCGTCAACCCGATAGATCAAATAGCTTCGACAGATCTTAATGTGTGTTTTACATAGTAAGATGTTGAATCTCACCGCTACCCACCATCGTATCTTCTGGTTTAAACTCACTCAAATTTAATAAACAACGCGCACACCCACCATGAATATTGCAGTACTAGGCACACTCGACTCGAAAGGTTTCGAACACGCATTTGTTGCCGACCTCATCAAAGCAAAAGGCCACACAGCCATTCTTATTGACCTCGGCACTGGCGGCCCAGCGCAGGTAACCCCAGACTTCACCCGCTTCGATGTCGCCCAGTCAAATAACACAGACCTACAAAGCCTTATCGACCGCCAAGATCGCGGCGAATGCGTTGTCGCGATGTCGGAAGCCGCACCACACTTTGTCTCGAAACTTGTCGAGGATGGAAAAATTGACGGCATCATCTCACTTGGTGGTGGTGGAGGAACGGCTCTGGGTACCTCAGTCATGCGAGCTCTCCCCATTGGTTTTCCTAAAGTGATGGTCTCCACTCTCGCTAGTGGCAACACCGCTCACTATGTCGGAAGTAAAGACATCGTGATGATTCCCTCCATCGTTGATGTCGCAGGCTTAAACCGCATCTCCAAAAAAATCTTCACCCAAGCCGCAGGTGCCATCTGCGGAATGGTTGAGTCAATCCAATCAAATGACTCAGATGCCAAACCTCTGATTGTCGCTAGCATGTTTGGTAACACTACCGATTGCATCAATCATGCTGCTAAGGTTCTAGAAAATGCGGGCTATGAAGTCCTCATCTTCCACGCCACGGGGATAGGAGGCAAAACAATGGAAAGCCTCATCGAGAGCGGCATGGTCGCTGGAGTCCTCGATATCACCACTACCGAATGGGCAGACGAGTTGTTAGGCGCCACACTCTCAGCTGGCCCCACTCGCATGGATGCCATGAGTAAAGCTAAAGTACCAACTGTAGTCGCTCCTGGTTGCCTCGATATGGCAAATTATGGCGAACGCGAATCCCTCCCCTCAGAACATGAGGGGCGCACGCTCTATATCCACAACCCTCAGGTCACTTTGCTGCGTACTAATGCCAATGAATGCGCTCAACTTGGAAAAATTCTCGCGCAAAAAGCCAATGCTAACCCCGCTCCGACTGCCATCCTCAACCCACTAAAAACAGTCAGTGTCATCTCAGCCGAAGGACAACCATTCTACGACCCTGAAGCGGACAAGGCCCTCTTCGAAGCTATCCATCAGCATGCCAAAGTCGAAGTCGTCGACTACGATGAAGAAATCAATAGCAAAACCTTTGCCGAAGCCGCAGCCAACAAATTACTCGAACTCATGGCTCAGAACCAAAGCTAGTACCACATACTTCGTTATTCAGAAGAGTCAGATGACAGTAAACTTTGTTCAGAAATCAAGACGCGATTTAGCAGTCCCACACGCGCGAGATGACTGAAGAGAAACGTTGATCTATAAACAAAGAGCCCGAGTCTACCCTTCTTTCGTGTAGCGCATTGCATCAAGCCGCCCACAATCAACATTTGTCTTTTTTGAGATGCGATTTGGTATCACAAACCTAGCAAACCACTTCACCCTCACAGAAATGCCGCCACTGAGAGTGTACCCAGTAGCGGCTTTTTCTTCCCCTCAAAACATTCCGGCGACGCAGCAATCTCATGCCACGCCGCCGAGTCCCAACAAATGCTGATACCCCAGCCTGTGCCATTCCACTAAACCTCCCCCCCCACTACCTGCTACCCGAAAGCGCCCCCAGACAAAGGCACACATAGTGGCTCTCACACATCGATATATGCATAAACCACATATCCACGCACGCAGTAAGCACGACAAAACCACCCTCACCAATAGGTAAAGGTGGTAAAATTTCGATCAGTATTTCTACTTGCGACGTCGCAAAATGAGCGCCATTCCGCCCAGCCCTAGCAATGCGCTTACTGAGGGCTCAGGGACAGCTGTGATAGTAAAAGCTGATACTGCAGCAGCTCCACTTCCAGGGGCCTTCTGAATCGTCAGAGTAAGGTTGGTTCCCTCAGAGCGAAGACCTCGCAGCCAGACAAAAGTATCACCTGTACCATCGTGGCTGTTGACCGCTGTGATCCCACTATTATCAGTTCCTAATGCACCATACAGAGTATCAGTATTGGTCGTATTCGCCACAAATGCATGACCAATAAACACATCATAGCTAAGGTTATCATCTAAGCCAGTAAGACGAATCTCAGCAGTACCATTAGAACCACGACCAAACCAGTCAGTGAGGTTTGAATCGTTGAAATTGCTGGTCTGACCAGACACCTCAGCTTCCGTAGCCGCGTCATTATTGCCGAACTCGAAACCTGTAGCTAATACAGTCACACCAACGTCATCAACCACAACACCATTGCGATCTAACACATTGCCTGCAGTAATGGTTTCACCTGCACCATTAGTCAGAGAATTAATGGTTTCCACCACATTATTTGAGGCTGTGGGGCCGAGGTCAAATCCCATGCTCGTGCCAGCCACTAATGTCGCAGCACTGGAGCCCTGAGTTAATATCCCTGTCATGGCTAACGCCATTGAGAGTTTCTTTTTCATCGTTGTATTGTTTTTTATTGGGGTATCAATTTCGCGTGTGAATACCACTCTGGCACCCAAGGGGCACGCGAACTTGCAACCCTCTCTTTATAAAGACTTAAATCCCCATAGTCCATATACAGACTCGAACCACAACATACACATTATCCACATTCTCAGAAAACGCTCAGAATTCTATTCGTGTGGATTACACATATATCCTTGTTGAATAAACGTTGCGCAATTTGCCGATTTTTAAGGTATAAATAAAAGATCTTACTGTTCCACAGGACACCTAACACAACTATGAAAAAGATTACCATCGCACTCCTGGGTCTCGCATGCTCCTACGGCAATAGCCTCTACGCTAAGAAAACCCATTCCGGACGTACTCAAGCCAACAGCCCAGAACAAGAACTCGCCAGCTTCGAAGTCCAAGATGGCTTCGTCGTTGAATTAGTGGCTTCTGAAGCCAATGGTGTCGTCAACCCCATCGATATCTCATTTGATGATGCGGGTCGCCTCTGGACCCAAACAGCCCGTATGTACCCGATGGATCCCGTCAAGGACATCAAGTGGAACCAACTACTTCGCCTCATGGATAATCCTGCCGAACAGGAAAAAAATCCTGAATTCAAACGCATCAAAGACCTCTACCAAGGTAAAACCAAAGGAGAAGATGCCATCCTCGTACTCACAGGAATCTACCCTGGCCAAAAGGTAAAAACCCACACATTCGCCAGTGGCCTCGCCATCCCTCAATCCATTCTACCTTATAAGAATGGCGCCTTCGTCGCTCAAGGCTCTGAGTTCTTCTATCTCAAGGACACCAATAATGATGGGAAATCAGATAAGCGCATCCCAGTCCTCACTGGCTTTGGCTTTACCGACACCCACACCATGGCCCATTGCCTTGTTCGCGGCCCCGGTGGCTGGCTCCACTTCACCCAAGGCGCCCTCAATAAAGGTGAAATCACAGCAGTCCGATCCGGCAACTCCATCCGCATGGACTACTCTAAAAATGCGAAAGTCTCACTCGATGGTAACAAAATTGAACTCATCAATGCAGGCTTACAGAATATTTGGGGCTACACCCTCCAAGCTAACGGACAATGGTTCGGTACAGAAGCCAATGACATGGGCTGGTCCGTCGTCCCAATGGAAGAACAAACAGCTTACAAAGGCATCGGCGGAGAACGCATTCGTTCATACCAACCATGGCTCCCAGCATTGCACAGCTTCCGCGTCGGAGGCACCGGAATCTCTGGCCTCGCATTCTCAGAAGACGGAGCCTCAGGATTCCCAGAACAATGGAAAGATGTCGCCATCATGGCCGACCCCATCACGTCTGAGCTAGTCTGTGTGCGGATCCGCAGAAACAAAGATGGCTCCGTCTCAGCCGAGCACCTCAAACCACTCCTCAAGTCTAAAGACGACTGGTTCCGCCCCGTCCACCTCGAATTCGGTCCAGATGGATGCCTCTACGTGGTCGATTGGTACAATAAAATTGTCTCCCACAACGAACTTCCAACTACCCACCCAGATCGTGATAAATCACATGGCCGCATCTGGCGCATCCGCCATAAATCACAAAAGCCACGCCCCATCCCCAACCTCATCAAAACCAAAACAGCTGACCTTCCTAAGCACTTAGAAGCTGAAATCCTCTGGGAAAAACGCGCCGCCTGGCACCAAATTGCCGACCGTTCAAAGGATGAAACTAAAACTCTCATCCCCAGCCTCATCAAACTCGCTGGTGATAATACTAAAGATGCTACCACCCGCATCCACGCTCTTTGGTCACTCGAGTCCATCCAACATTTTGATGAGCCCCTCATCTCAGCTCTACTCAAATCCGACGAACCTGAACTAAAAAGAGAAGCTGTCCGCTCACTCGCACGCTTCGGTCTCACCCCTGCTAAAGTAGCCAGCCTCATCAATGGCTTCGAAGAAGATCCTGATGCCATGATCCGCTCTCAAGCGCTACGCACACTCGCCGACCTCGGAAAAGCTGATCACGCCACTATCAAAATGCTGGTAAATGCCTGTAAGCGTGAACTCGCTGGCGACAATCTCGGAGGCCCCTATGAACGCAAATTCAAACGCTTCCTCGCACGCAAAGCCCTCGAGCAATACCCGAGCGAACTCGAAAGCTTCCTCGCCACCGATGAAGGTGCAAGCATGCCCCCTACTAACTTACTGTGGGCCACTCAGGCCCTACCAGATGGTGGTAAAAAAGCCTTCCTCGCTATTTGGGCTAAAATCAAAGCAAAACCGATGAATGACTCCACCTTCGTCGTACTCGCAAGCCTAGCAGGTCAGAAAGCCATTGCCACTGAGCTCATCCCAATGTTTGCAAACCCGAAGAATGCGCAGACCTATGTCGAACTTGCTCTCAAGAATCAGGCAGATGTCCAGTCCGACGCCTTTGCCCAGCTCATCAGCCATTCACTCGAGCACCTCCTCAAAAGCTCCGAGCCCAAAACACAACTCAAAGCATTGGAGGCTATGCTCACACTACGTGTGACCCCACTCGCTCCAAAAGCTGCTGAACTCTACCGCTCAAGCAAAGAGAGTGCCGTAAAACTCGCTGCGCTCAAAGCTCTCGATCTCGACCGCGCTAAATTCGCAGATCTTTTCATCCAAATCATCAATGACAAAGAGGCATCTACTGACCACCTTCGCCAAGCCATCTATTCACTTGGCCGTTCACCCAATGGCAAGCAACGCAATCAAAACCGTGATCTCATTGCTGCGATGATCAAGCAAAACCCAAGTCGCAAAATGGCAATCCTCGAGACCCAAGCGCAATCCGACCACGGCCTCTACCAATTACGTGAACTCATCGACGCAGGCGTTCTCACAGACGAAGATATTGATTACAACACTGCTGACCGCATGCACTTCGCACTCAAACACCAGAATAGCCCTACAGTCCAACGAGTCCTTGATAAGGCCACCAAAAAACATCTGGCCGCTCAAAAAACAGCGAAAGAACGCATCCCTAAACTCATCCAACTCGCAGAGAAAAAAGGAGGCAACCCAGCCTCCGGCAAGGCCATCTTCACTGGAATGTGCCTCAGCTGCCACCAAGTTGGTGATGAAGGCACTGGTATCGGCCCCGCTCTAGATGGCTCAGCCAAACGCGACCCCGAAGCTCTTCTCACAGCTATCTTCCTCCCTGACGAAGCCGCTGAGGGTGCCTACGTCCTCTTTCGAGTACTCGAAAAAGACGGGACCATTCACGAAGGACTCAAGGTCAAGTCAGATGGCGCAGGAGTCACTGTTGCTTTCCAAGGTGGTGAAAAACGCTTCATCCCACGCAACCAAGTAAACCGTGAAGAACATGCCGGCTCTCGTTCCTTCATGCCTTCAGGACTCTTCGACGCCCTGCCCGACCCAATCCTCGAAGACATCATGGCCCACGTACGCACCCTTAAGTAAGTGGCCGACAATCTTGTAGCTTGAAAGCTCAGAAGATTGTTGAGAGTAGTATCGGTATGTTCCGCACAACACTACTCCTAACATCCTCGCTAGGCTGCGCCTCACTACTAGCTGAGATCACCACCCCGTCGTTCATTTCAGACGGGATGGTACTCCAACAAAAAACAAAAGCTAAACTGTGGGGCAAAGCCACTCCCAATCAATCACTCAGTGCCAAACTCGGCTCCCAAACCCTAACGACGAATGTCGACAAAAATGGTGACTGGTCTCTCACCTTCGAAAACCTCAAAGCTTCAACCTCACCACAAACCCTCACCCTGAGTTCAGGTGATGATGAAAAAATCATCAATGACGTGCTCGTCGGCGAAGTATGGATCGCCAGTGGCCAGTCAAACATGGAATGGACCATGGCTAAAACTGATGGCGCTCAAGAGGCTAAAACCGCCAATGATCCCCTGCTCCGAGTGTATGTCTCGTCAAATAAAGCGATTGGCACTCCACAATATGACCTCAAAGGAAATTGGAAAGCCACTGCTCCCGAAAATACACCCAGCTTCACCGCTGTAGGTTACCAATTTGCAAAAAAACTTCGCTCCGAACTACAAGTCCCTGTCGGCATCATCGAGACTGCTTGGGGCGGCAAACCTGTCGAAGCATTCACCTCCGCCGAAGCAATCGCTCAACTACCAGCAGCCAAAGCTCTCGCCGAAAACAAAGCCAAACAAATGGCTAACTATCAAAAAGCTATGGCTAAACGCCCCAGTGACGCAAAAGGTAAAGCCCCAGCGAACCCTGGCAACAACCCAAACCTCCACTCTAACATTTACAACGGACACATCGCCCCGCTCGTAGGCTACGGCATCCGTGGAGCCATTTGGTACCAAGGCGAATCAAATGCCCGCCCCAACACCGCCCCCCTCTACGCTGACCTCCAAGCTGGCATGATCCAAGACTGGCGAACACGCTGGGGCCACGAGTTCCCATTCTATTACGTACAACTCGCCAATTTCGCAAAATGGAGAAACGGCCTCAATTGGGTCATCGTCCAAGACCAACAACGCAGAATGCTGCAATCCGTTAAGCATACCGGCATGGCTGTCACCAATGACATAGGTGACCCGAAAGATATCCACCCTAAAAATAAAACAGATGTGGGTAAAAGACTCGCACGCTGGGCACTTCATAACGACTACGGAAAAACAAACCTCGTAGTCTCTGGCCCACTCTTTGCCTCGGCAAAAACAACGAGCAACAGTATCGAAATCTCCTTCGACCACGCAGAAGGACTCACCACACGTGACAAACACGCACCAAAGACCTTCGAAATCGCAGGTGCTGACGGAAAATGGGCACCCGCAAATGCAAAGATCCAAGGCAACAAAGTAATCCTGACCTCTGACACTATCTCAAAGCCAATCCACGCACGCTATGCTTGGTCTAACAACCCTACTGAAGCAAACCTCGTAAACAAGGAAGGGCTTCCAACCAGCTGCTTCACCACGCAGTAAAACAGCTCCTACATCAAATTTAGAAGAAGCTCTCAGCCACTGAGAGCTTCTTTTTTATTCGCGATGCAACGGCCATTTTGCTACATCTTCTCCCTTCCCAATAGAATAGCTATGATACGAAATACCGCGCTCATCTCCGCACTTATCTGCTCCCCACTTTTAGCAGCTCCAACCGTTGCAGTTTACGACCTAGACGCACCAGTCACAGAAAGTGGTACTCAAGCGTCCAACCCATTCCTTCTCGACAGCCCAGAACGCCCACTGACCCACTTCGATATTATTCGTAGCCTCAATCAAGCTCTCACTGACGATGAAGTACCCGCCGTGGTTCTCGATATCGATGGCGCCCAACTTTCTCTCGCCCAAGCTCAAGAAATCAGAGCCCTCCTCCAACAACTTCGCGCCGCAAATAAAGATGTCTGGGTGTACACCGAATACCTCACTCCGATATCTGCACTCATCGGAAGTGCTGCAAACCACATGACACTCATGCCCGCCGGCGATGTGCAACTTCAAGGGCTCTACGGAGAGTCCCTCTACTTCAAAAACCTCCTCGATAAAGTCGGAGTCAAAGTCGAAGTCGTCCATATCGGTGACTTTAAATCAGCAGGAGAAACATTCTACCGAGAAAGCCCCAGTGAATACGCAAAAAAACAAGAAGACGCCCTCCTAGACTCCGTCTTCTCCCAAATCGTCGAACAAATATCCGAAGGCCGCAAGATCCCGCCAGCAAAGATGAAAGAAATCATCGACCTCGGCTCAATTACCCCACAACAAGCACTCGAATTTAAACTCGTAGACCACCTCGAGTACCGCACTAACTTCATCAATAATCTCAGGGAACTCCACGAGGATGAGACAAAATTCGATGACAGCTATGCCCTTCCAGACCTCAATGGCCCAGAAATCACCGGCTTTTTTGACATGATGAAAATACTCATGAGTGCTGGAAAGGAAAAAAAACTGAACTCTCCCTACATCGCCGTTGTCCCCCTCGAAGGTACAATCACCGACGAATCGATCGCCAAAGCGCGCCTAGAGATCCTCAAAGCAACCAGAAACACACACTGCAAAGGACTTGTCCTTCGCGTGAATTCACCCGGCGGATCCGCACTTGCGAGTGACGTGCTCTGGGAAGCTACCTCCCAATTCAAAAAAACAAAACGCCCATTCGTCGTTTCAATGGGTGGAGTCGCTGCCAGTGGCGGTTACTACATCTCCGCTGCTGCTGACGAAATCTATGCCGAGCCTGGAACCATCACTGGCTCTATCGGAGTGGTTGGCATGAAACTCGTCATGGGTGACGCTCTCGATAAGTTAGGTATCAATGTCCACGCCTCAAAACGTGGTAAACACGCAGACATCCTCAATTCCACCCGCCCCTATACCGACCAAGAACGAGCCATGATCAAACAATCCATGCTCGAGGTCTACGCGAACTTTAAACAAAGAATCGTCGATGGCAGAGGTGATAAACTCAAAGGCCAACTCGAAAAACTCGCGGGCGGTCGCGTCTACTCAGGCGCTGATGCCAAATCTGTCGGACTCGTCGACAAACTAGGCGGCTTACAAGACGCCATCTCACGTACAGTCGAGCTCTCAGAAGCGAAAGATGCCAAAATCCTCATGCTCCCGGAGCCCAAAAACCCTTTTGATGGCCTCTTTGCTGTGCCCGAAAAAGATGAACATGAATTCATAAGCGCCGCACCCACCCGAAGCCTTCAAAGTATCTCACTTTCTAGCAGCGATCTCCTCACAAAAGAACTTCGCCAGATGCTGCCACTCTCACTTAGCCAGCAACTGCACGAATTCTCAAAACAACTCAAGTCTATCCAAAAAGACCAAATCCAATTGCTCAGCCCAGCACTTCCAAAACTCTAGAGCCAACCCACAGCATGCCCAAACCCCATGGGCCCCACTTTTGGCGAATCTTGAAATAGCGCATTCCCACCCTCAATCCGATGGTGGGAATTTTTTATCTCCTCCATGCGTCACACATACATGAGACTTCTCATTCTGTGCACCACTCTCCTATCCTCTCTGGCCTTGATCGGCTGTCACGCCAGCCCCCCATCCTACCCAGAAGAGCTTGGCCCCGCTAAATTCCATAGAGACCTCACTCAGGCCACCCAACTTTCAAAACAATCTAACAAACCCATCTTTGCACTCTTCCAAGAAGTTCCCGGGTGAGCTGGATGCAAAAAATTTGGTCGTGAGGTCATGGCCCATCCCATCATCGTCGATGCCGTAGAGCACAGTTTTATCCCCCTGCTTGTCATCAATAACCAAGCTAGCGACAAAAAAACTCTCCAAAAATTCAATGAACCCGCTTGGAATTATCAAGTTGTTAGATTCCTCGACTCCCAAGCTCAAGACATCCTACCGCGCAAAGACAAAATTTGGTCACTCGAGAAACTTGTCCCAAGAATGGTCGCAGCACTCAACAAATCCAAACAACCAATCCCTCCCAATCTAACCCTCCTTGCCCAAGAGCTCGATACCAACAACCACGGAATCGCCGCTTTTTCTCAACATTGCTTCTGGATTGGTGAAGCAAAACTCGGAGCAATCAAGGGCGTCATCACCACCGAAGCAGGCTGGATTGGTTCAAATGAAGTCACCCTCGTGCGTTATCACAAACCCACAATCAAACTCAAATCGCTCATCAACCAAGCCCAGAACCTCCACTGCGCTAACCACATTTATCTCCCAAAATCACCCCCATCACTCACAAATACCAATTCCGCCTACCGCGAGCTCAACCTACATACCTACAAAAAAGCCAAGAACTCTGACCAAAAACGCCAACTCAAAGGCACCCCCTACAGCAAACTCTCACTCACCCCCGCCCAATCAACCAAGCTAAACGCCTATGCGCGTACCAATCAAAAAGCGGCCCACTCTTTTCTAACTCACGAACAAAAAAACTCCCTCTAACTCTAACTTGTACACAATTTCTACACGCACTTGTCATTCATTTCCGAGCTGCTATGCCCATGAATATGTCTGAGTGGCAAAACCCATATAGTGTCGGAACATCAATGCAATCCCTCTCTGGTGGATCTATCCGCGACGACCTCTCCTCACGGCATGGCACCTTCAAGGACATACGCCTCATTACGCATCTCGCAGTCGCGTGTCTCTCTGTGGAAATACTTTTAGCTGCAATCTCAACCGGCTTTAACATCACAGCTATCCTCGCTGAGCACAATGGCTCACTTGACCAACTTTACTGGGATGAACAAGGTAACGATAGCATCTTCAGCCATTCATGGGACTATCTCGCTGACACCACCCTCTATGCCTATTGGATTGGACTCTTTGTTTACCTCATGTGGGTATACAAAACTCAGCGCAACACTTGGGCTCTGAGCCCAGATACTGACCGCCCAAGCTACACACCAGCATGGGCCGCAGTCTACTATCTACTACCTATCGTGTGCCTCTTTAGACCATATCTAATAATGAAAGATGTATGGCATAGAAGTGCTTCCACCACCCACTCTATCATTAACATATGGTGGACACTCTGGATCATCTCCATACCGGTATCCGCCATTGCCACCCACTTACTTGATTCTGAAGATTCGGCCTTTCTCACAGCTCTGACATGGAGCTCTATTGATGACCTTATCATCATCACCTCAGTTGCTATTCAGATACGTATCATCAAACAGATCACTCGGAATCAAAGGCTTCTCGCCGAAGGCTCAGATTCTCTGACACTCAATCATTGATATTCACCCCTCCCTTGCTAGATATCAGCCATGCGCACACTCATTAAGCACGCTCTCCACAGTGCCCACGCTATCGACCCGATCACCGTCAAAGGCTGGGTACGCACCCGTCGCGACTCCAAAGACTTTTCCTTCATCGAACTCAACGATGGCTCTTCTCTCTCTAACCTCCAATGTATCTGTGATGCTGACATACCTGGCTACAATGATATCCATAAAATGACCACTGGAGCCGCCATCGCAATCTCCGGGAAACTCGTCGAATCACCAGGTAAAGGTCAAACTTGGGAACTCCAAGCCAGTGCCATTGAACTCATCGGTGATGCCCCAAGTGACTTCCCTCTCCAAAAAAAGGGTCACACCCCAGAATTCCTTCGCTCAATCTCCCACCTGCGCCCAAGAGCAAACCTCTACGGCGCCGTTTTCCGCATGCGCTCTCGCCTCTCGCGCGCCATCCACCGCTTCTTTGATGAGCGTGACTTCACCTACGTCCACACCCCCATTATTACAGCCTCAGATTGTGAAGGTGCCGGTGAAATGTTCAGAGTCACTACCCAGTCAGATGACAAAAATCCCGAGCAGGACTTTTTTGGTAAAAATACCTTCCTCACTGTCTCAGGACAACTCGAAGGTGAAGCCTTTGCCACTGCATTGTCTAACATATACACCTTTGGCCCAACATTCCGCGCAGAAAACTCACACACCTCTCGGCACGCTGCCGAGTTTTGGATGGTCGAACCAGAAATGGCATTCTGCGACCTCGAAGGCGATATGGACCTCGCCGAAGAATTTGTAAAATACCTCGTCGAAGATGCCTTGGAAAATAACGAAGGTGACCTTCAGATCTTCAATAAGTTTGTCGACAAGGGACTCATTGAAAGACTCAAATTCGTCGCCGAGCGACCATTCCAGCGCGTCAGCTACACTGAAGCCGTCGAGATACTTCGAGCTTCTGGACAGAAATTTGAGTACCCAGTAGAGTGGGGCGTGAATCTCCAGTCTGAGCACGAACGCTATCTAACCGAAGAGCACTTCAAGTGCCCTACGACAGTCTATAACTACCCCAAAGCGGTGAAGCCGTTCTACATGCGTACCAATGATGACGGTAAAACCGTCACTGCTATGGACCTTCTCGTACCTGGTATCGGAGAAATCATTGGCGGAGCCCAGAGGGAAGAACGTCTCGAAGTCCTCCAAGCAAATATGCTCGAACATGGCCTCAGTGACGAAGACTATTGGTGGTACCTTGATCTACGCAAATATGGTACCTGCCCACACGCAGGCTTTGGCCTAGGCTTCGAGCGCATGCTCATGTTTATCACAGGAATGAAAAATATCCGTGACGTCATTCCCTTCTCCCGTACCCCCGGGCACTGTGAGTTCTAACAAACTTCTTCAGCCTATTCAAATAAGCGCCCCCCACTCACCGCAATCCCAACTTAGACTGCGACACAGAAGCCCACTGAGACCTAATCACACTCTCTACCCGGCTTCTTCCCTGTCTCGTCTAAAAGAATCTTGAGCGCTCCGCCAGATATATAGGCCTCCCTTACCAAAGCCACTAAGGACACCCCCATCAAAAGCAATGCGACCCCAAAAAAGAACGTTCCTTGCTGCACACAGTCTAACAGCATGAGCCCCATTGACACCACGCACAATGATAGGCTCAGCGCACCACTCACCTGCATCCACCGAATCAACTTCAACCGCCGTCTCAAGTTCGTGATTTGAGCAAGTAAGGCTGAATCACAATGTTCAGGCGACTGAATCCAATCCGTGTGTAATTTCCGAATCAATGCTGATAGCGCCAAAAATCGATTAGTGTAGCTCAAAAAAAGTAAGCTCACGGCAGGAAACAATAATGCAGGTGTTGATAGATCAATGGTCATCGTCTCTCCTTACTTAGATGTCTTGAAACCAATTTCCAACAATTGCTCCCATTTGTCAAAATGTGAGCACGACCAGCGCTTCCCAGCCAACTCCTCTAACGGCTCGCCAGCCTAAGCTACTGGCATGTGGGGCGCACGGGGATACCGTGTTCAGAAAAATAATCTTTCGCTTCCCCTACTGTGTGTTGGCCAAAGTGGAAAATACTCGCTGCCAAAACCGCATCGGCTTTCCCCTCTTCCAGAACATCAACCATGTGCTGGAGATTGCCAGCCCCACCACTCGCTATCACAGGAATCCCAACAGCTTCACTGACCGCAGCTGTGAGCTCAATATCATAGCCATCCTTAGTCCCGTCAGCATCCATACTTGTCAGAAGGATTTCTCCAGCACCGCGATTATAAACTTCCTTAGCCCACTCAACAGCATCAATGCCCATAGGCTTACGACCACCATGAGTATAAATCCCCCACTTTCCAGGTCCCTCCTTCTTGGCGTCAATCGCACAAACAATACATTGACTTCCAAATGCTGCAGCCCCCTCGTCAATCAATTGAGGATTGATGATGGCAGCCGTGTTGACTCCCACTTTGTCTGCACCAGCTAACAGCATCTCGCGCATATCCTCAACTTTACGAATGCCCCCCCCTACCGTCAGAGGAATAAAGCAATGCTCAGCTGTCCGGCGAACCACATCCACCATCGTATCGCGTCCATCCGAAGATGCCGTGATATCTAGAAAAACTAACTCATCAGCCTCCTGCTCATTATACGCAATGGCACATTCCACAGGATCTCCCGCGTCACGAAGGTCCACAAAATTCGTCCCCTTCACTACGCGACCATTCGTCACATCCAAACATGGTATTATCCGCTTTGCGAGCATGCCGCGACTTAACGCACGATTCCCTACTTGGTCAATGCGATATCACTCCCCATCCACCACGACCTGACTCTTGAGCTCGACCTTCCATCTCAGATAACCTCTCCAATTGCTCACCAGTAGAACTCCCATCCGGCATCACTGAGGGCTTCGTGTGAATCCTCGCTAGCCCCTTGGCCACCAAAATTTCGTGAAGATAATAGCTTCCCCCCTCGTACTCCACCACCACAAACGCATACTTCCTCTGTGGGCCATAAACATTCTCCCACCTAGTCACGACTCTAAAACTTCCTTCAGACAATAATTCGCGAACAAATCCCTTCGCGGATTGACCCAGCGCACATGTTTGCTCACGACTCAACCCACCAAAGTAGCGGCCTTGATCGTCGAGCCTTTTGCCATTCGTTTCCCCATTCGCATATTCTTTGTACTTACTCTCTGGAGCATCCACATAGTAGAGGCGAAACTCAGTAACCTCACCGCCATGCCGGACACGAAAACTATCCCCATCATTACCTCGACTCTCAATCCATTCACATGACTCAAGTGACGTATACGGGCCAAAGTCGTCACCCACCTCCGAAAATAACCTAGTATCTTCGACTCCTTCCCATCTAGCAGAATCTCTCTTCGGTGAATACCACGCCACCACCAATATAGTAATGACGATTAGCGCTGTGCTAAGCCGCTTCATCTCACAGCTCTATAGTCCCTTGAACCCTTTGTAGGCTTTGTATGTCCCAGTAGGCACTGCTTGCTTACCACTTTCTTTCTTCAATGTGCGGTACTTCTTAATAAATGCCGTTGGGTCAGCCCAATGCGTGAGATTCTTATCCACACTCGTCCGATGCATCCCAATCTTTAAATTGTGACGGATCTCAAAATGTAAATGGGCCATGTACATCCCCCGGTTATTCCCCATCGTAGCGATCTGTTGGCCACGTTTCACTTTGTCCCCCACCTTCACTAACATCTTGCGGTTGTGCCCGTACAAGGAATCAACATACTTCACCTGCCCAGATTGAGGGTCACGGTATGCATGGCGTAAAATAATCACACGCCCCCAACCACCTCGGATATCATAAGCAAAGGTCACCACACCATTCGCAATCGCATAAATGGGATCGTGTAAATCCGTATCTCCCCCACCCAAACCATTCCAGTCCTCACCAAAATGCACCGGTGAACGCAAGCGCAACCCGCGCGCCTTGTAATACCCCTTCGCATCCGGCTTGCCGACTGGGTAGTCGAACCCATCTGCCAATTCCACGCTCACCCTTCCCGCATACGAAAAGTCAAAACAAAGAAAATAAGCAATAAATGTCAGTAGGGGTAAAAGCTTCATAAATAAGAGCGGAACTATGCCGCTAACGAGAAATAAAGCATACCACTAACACCTGCGGCAAAACAATAGTAAGAAAAATACTCCAGCTTCCCCTTCTTCACAGCTCCCATCACCAAATAAATTGCCAGTAAGCCCACCACCGCTGCCGCTCCAGCTCCCGCCAAATAAGGAGTCGTAAAACACGCTTCGAATGCCTTCCCCAAGGACCCCGTCTGCTCAATCTTATCCTTCATTGTCAAAACAAACCCACCTGCTATGGCCGGAATCGACATCAAAAATGAAAATTCTGCTGCTTTTTCAGCCTTCACCCCACTCACTAAACCCGCCGCGATCGTCGATCCAGACCGTGAGATACCTGGTAAAATCGCAAATGCCTGACCAATCCCCATCATCAATGCCCCCCTCGTTCCTACCTCACTCACACCTCCACGTACCAAACGCGGAACAAAAAGCACCAAACCCGTCACTATCAATAAACCCGATACCAATACTGGGTTTCCTGGAGCCGCATCAAAAAAATCTTTAAACAGTAATGCAGCAATCACTGCAGGTACCGTGGCCAATCCCAAATACAATATCTTCATGCGCTCCGCCCCCATTTCCTTGGTGTAGAGAGATTGTACTAACTTCCATAAACTCTTCCGGAAAAATAATAAAACGCTCACCAATGTCCCCACATGTAAGATGATTTCAAATGCCAAATCCGGATGGTGCTCCCCCCCAACTTCCCTAATCCCCAATAAATATTGAGTCAAAACAATGTGTCCGCTCGAAGAGATCGGCAAAAATTCCGCTAATCCTTGAACAATTCCTACAATAACAGCTTTCCAAATCTCCATAGATGATTCCCTCAGGGTCGTGACGAAGACTATGGACTCACCTCCGGACATCAAGTGAATTGATAGAAAACCCACAGCAAAATCACACCCTCCCACCCTGAGCTCCCCCCATATTCACCATTGCTAAGATGCCTATTTCCCTCTACGCACAGCCCTGTGCTAGCGATCAAGAAATTACGCGTCGAGTTCGGCCCCAGAGTCCTCTTCAAAGACCTCTCGTTTTCCGTCATGGAAAAAGAACGTATCTCCTTTGCCGGACATAACGGCGCGGGTAAATCCACCTTGATGAAATGTATCGGTGGTGTCATCGAAGCGAACGAAGGCGAAATCACCAAACCACGTGGCTGTAAAATCGGCTACCTCCCACAAGAAGGAATCCACATCCACGGCATCTCACTCTGGGATGAAACAGAATCCGCATTCGGCGAAGCTAAAGAACTTCAAACCACTATCGATAAACTCTCCGAAGAACTCCAAAATCTCGATTCTTCCTCCCAAACCTATATCGACCACCTCCATAGAATCGGTGAGCTCGAACTCAAACTCGAGCACTTTGACCCAAGCCGTATGAAGCCCCGCATCGAGTCAGTGCTCACCGGCCTCGGCTTCAAACGCTCAGACTTCGAACGTGACTGTGGGGAATTTTCTGGTGGCTGGCAAATGCGTATCGCCATGGCCAAACTCTTCCTCCAAGAGCCTGAGGTCCTCCTCCTCGACGAACCTACCAACCACCTCGATATCGACTCGCAAACCTGGATGGAGCAATACCTCTTCAACTACCCAGGTGCCATCATCATCATCTCCCACGACCTCGCACTCCTCGATGCCCTCACCACACGCACGATCGCCTTCGCTCACGGCCGTGCAGAAGAATATGCCGGAAACTATTCCTTCTACCTGAAAGAATCAAAACTCCGTAAAGAAATCCTCCTCAAACAATACGAGTCGCAACAACGCGAAATCGAAAAAACAAAACAATTTATCGACCGCTTCAGAGCCAAAGCATCCAAAGCCTCTCAAGCACAATCCCGCCTCAAACAACTCGAAAAAATGGAGCTCATCGAAATCGAACAAGACGATGCAGTCATGAGCTTCACCTTCCCCACTCCCCCACCATCCACCCAACTCGTCGCACAACTCGACTCCGCCTCCAAAGCCTACGGCTCCAATACCATCTTCTCAAACTTTAACTTCAAAGTAGAAAAAGGTGCTCGCATCGCCATCGTCGGACCCAATGGCGCCGGAAAATCAACATTCTGTAGACTCATCACCGGCCAAGAATCACCAGATTCCGGCTCCTTCGAACTCGGCCCAAAATCCGCCATCTCCTTCTTCTCACAAAACCACGCCGATGAACTCGACCCCAATAAAACAGTCCTAGAAACTTGCGAAGAAGCCGCCTCACGAGAAAATGCACCCCTTGTTAGAAATATCCTTGGTTGCTTCCTCTTCCGCGGAGATGATGTCTTTAAAAAAGTTGGCGTCCTCTCTGGCGGTGAACGCTCACGTGTCGCACTCGTACGTATGCTCATCCAGCCCGCTAACTTCCTCATCCTTGATGAACCTACAAACCACCTGGACGTCCAATCTCAAGAAGTCCTCCAAACAGCCCTTAACGAATACCCCGGTTCCTACCTTATCGTCTCGCACAACCGATCCTTCCTCGACCCCATCGTCACCAAAACTCTCGAGTTTAGACCCGGTGAACACCCGCAACTCTACCACGGAAATGTCAGCTACTACCTCGATAAAAAAGAAGAGGAAAAAAATGCTGCCAAAAATCTAACCTCCGCCACTAACACGAGCGCTGCCACTTCCAACCAGACTCCCTCAAAGCTCTCTCGCAAAGAACAACGAAAGATCGAGGCCGAACAAAGACAAAAACGCAATAAAGTCCTCAAGCCCCTCCAACAAGAATTCGAGAAAGTCGAACAATCTATCGCTGAGTTCGAGGCCGCACAAACTACCCTCACCCAACACATGTCCTCCACTGAGGTGGCCTCCGACCCTAACAAAATGCAGGAAGCCAGTAATGCCTACCAAAACCTATCAGAGAAGTTAGAGAATGCCTACACGCGATGGTCTGAGCTAAGTGAAGAAATCGAGCAGTTAGAGGCCACTCTCACCATTACAAACTAAAGCGCATTTTCTAGCAGAGGATCCTTGAATATTCGACCTTCTTGTGTATCCTAATGGCGAATGGTTCATTGAATTATCCCAGTATTCCTCCAACACGGGTGAGCCAATACAGCAACTAACTTTTCTAGCCATTCGAGCTAAACATACGAACAAAATAATATCATGGATTACGCAACCCCAAACCCAAATGCCCTCAGAGACGAGGAAGAAACCACAACACCAACTGTTCCTGCAAGCAAGGCCACTGAATTGCGCCAAGCTGCCGCGGAGAAGGCACGCGTCGCTGCTCAAGGCGTTCAGAATAAAGCAACCCAACTCAAAAACGCAGCCTCAGAAAAGGCTCAGCAGTTTAAGAGTTATGCCGGTGATAAAGCTGTCGCCTTGAAAGAAGAAGCCAGCCAAAAAGCTCATGAAGTCAAGCTGGCTGCTGCTGATAAATATGAACAGGGAAAAGCAAAGGCCAAAGACGTGCATGCGAGCTCTGAAGAATACGTGCGCCAGCACCCAACCAAGTGCGTACTCGGCGCTTTTGGCGTCGGTCTACTCATTGGATTATTGGCTCGCCGTCGCTAGTCAAAACCAGTAATTAAGACTCACAACCAACTGACCGGCTCCTCCCCGCATGGTGAGAGCCGGTTTTTTCACATTTGCCCCATATCCTATGTCTGATGACACCCCTCCAAAGCACGAGTTTACTCTCAAGGACACTCTCGAATACCTCAAGGACTCGGGAGCTGACTACATGCGTGCTAAAGCCGAGCTGGCTTCCATTGAAGCTAAAGAAGCCGCCGAAGAAAGCGCCAAACGCGCCGCCATTGGTGCCAAACTCGCCTTTGCTGGCCTCTTTAGCTACATCCTTCTGCTCGTCACTCTCATTGGCGCATGCACCAATCTACTCGAAGGCAAGATGATGGTCATTGGTGAACAACACATTGGTACTTGGCCAATCGTAACCTTCGGCTTCTTCCTTATCCACCTACTCTGCGTCTTTATCTTCCTTGATAAACTGAAAACTGCGAGCAAGAAGGTCCTCTTCGAACACACTGTGGCTGAACTTGAAAAAGACAAAAAATGGCTAGAACAAATCAAAGCGAACAACGAAAACTAGAGCTTGTCGCCCAGCTAGAAGATGCACGCACCTCCATGCTCGGTGCCAAATTGCTTCTCGATGAACAATTGGCCGATAAGAAGGCTTCCCTTACCGAAGCTCTCAATGTCCCCAAACGCGTCAAAAAAGCGTTCATGGAACAACCCATAAAAAGCTTCAGTGTCGCTCTCGCCAGTGGACTCGGCGCTTCGATTTTCTTCAAAAAGAAACCTAAGAAGCAAAATACCGAAAAAGTTGCCAAAGCTTCAGTCCTCACTGGCCTCTTCCTTGCAGTGCTTAAACCTATCCTCCAGAGGCTCGCACTCCAATACTCACAACAATGGCTCGCTCAAAGAGCGAACCATAAACAGCACGATCGCTACCAGCTCGATCAAGTCCAGTAACAGATGACCATACGCCGCCTGCTGATTCGCCTCCGCGTTCTTATCACTCTGATCATAGCGTCGGGAGTGGTTGCAGGTATCGCGAGTCTCATCTATTTACACGAAAAAGGCTTCAGTGACGCGGCTGGTGACCGTGTCGCTGAAGAAATGGAGCGCTACGGAATCTACGCTGAATTCGACAACCTCAGCTTCCACCTCATCAATGGCCTGACCGCCAACAATGTCCGCCTCTTCAGAAGTATCGAACGCAATGTCCAAATTGCTGAGCTCCCAGCACTCGCCATCCATGTCGATAAAACAAAGCTCATGCGCGGCAACCTCAAGATCAACACGATCTCATTGACCGACGCCCAACTCGCCATCCCACTCGTCCGAGGCGAAGCCCAAAGCCCAGTGATCAACATCTCCGATGTCTCCGGGTCAATTGACCTACCTGGCGCTCAATCACTCAGCACCACCGACCTCACCGGACTCTATGAAGGCATCCGCGTGACCATTAGCTGTAATATTTGGAGAGATGCACCTAAAGAAGATTTTGTGCCCGACCCAGAATCAAAATCCCGCCGAATAGCACAATATTCCCAATTCCTCGAACAACTCCAAAATTGGAACTGGCCAAGTGATTCCCCACCCGAGCTGAAAATCTTTATCGAAGGCAACCTCTCAAACCCCAATAAAGTCGATTTCGACTTCCTCGTCCAAGCCAAAGAACTCGATTACAAAGACTATAAAATGCAAGACATCGAGCTCGAGGGGGACTGGAACCAAAACCTCATCACGCTCGATAACCTAGCATTCTCTCATCAAGGCGAACGTTGCCAGCTCGTCGCCGACTTTGACCTCCAACAAAAAAATGGCCGCGTCAAAATTGACTCCACACTCCACATCCAAAACTTTGCCAAAAAAGTCTTTAACAAAAGAATCATGGAGCGATTCAGCTCCGCCGGCAAAACCCACATCATCGCCTCCGGAAAATTCCAGCTCCCCAACGAACAACAACCCAAACTTGACCTCCAACTCACTGGCAACATCTCAGGTAGCGACTTCAGCTTCAACGGTGCATCCGTCAATGACCTCACAACAGAGTTCTCTTGGAATAATGGAGACCTCTATCTCGATAAACTCCATGTCATCCACCCGAATGGCAAACTCCATGGCCGTATCATCATCAAAGACCAACGGGTGCGCTACAAAATGGTCTCCAGTCTCCCAGCTCGCGACTATTTCCCATTCATCAGGTCAGAACCGCTCAAGCGTGAACTCTCCAAACTCAATTTCACCTCAAAATCCTACATCGATGTGCACGCCAGCGGACGCATGAATCTCGAGGACAAAACCGACTGGGAGTCACACGGCCATGCCGAGTTGCGCCATTTTTCACACAATGGCGTCCCCGTGAGCTACGCCCAAGGGAAATACCGCCTCGATCGAACCACCGCCACCTTCACTGACCTCACAGCCACATTTGACTACAGTGACTACGCAATGCGTAAGGCGTACAATGGCCCAAAATCTGGCACCCTTACCGCCAAATCCTTCCACTTCGATTGGCCTAAACGCAGCACCGAAATCAAGACCATCAGAGGCACTGCTTGGCCAGCCCCAGTCTTGAGGCTCTTTGCACCTAAAATTGCCGATCACCTCGAGAACTACAAATTCCACCTCCCCCCCACAGTCAGTTGCTCTGGTCTAGTGAGCTGGGCCAAGGGCTCAGCCAATAAAATGCGCCTCGTCGTCGGCTTCACTAGCACCGGACTCACCGAATTCAATTTCCTTAAGAAAAATATCGGCCTGACAAATATCAAAGGGCAAGTCACCGTCCTGCCCGATAAAGTCCAAATCAATAAACTCAGCAGCAGAGTCTTCGGTGGCAATGCCTCGGGCTACATTCACGTCACCCCATCAGATTCTTCCTACTCCGGGCGCTTCCAGTGGGATAAACTCAGACTGAAGTCCATCAGCAGTACTTACGGGTTCAAAGGCCTCAATCAAGGATCCCTCACCGGCTCATTCACTTTCAGAGGTAAAGGCAGTGCTATCAAAACCCTCAACGGACACGGAAACCTTGCACTCTCCAATGGTGATCTCTTCGCAGTCCCACTCTTCGGTCCACTCTCATCGTTGATCGATAGTGTCGTCAACCCACTTGCTAACCAACAACTGCTTCACGAACGCGCCCGGGACTTCTCATGCAATTTTTCTGCTAAAAATGGCATCTTCTACAGTAACGACCTCACCTCCATGACCCCCAGCACAACCTTCACAGGGGAAGGCTGGATCGATCTCAATAAAGAACTCCTCGATATCACCATTCGGATGAACTTCCGCGGACTAATGGGCCTCGCTGAAGTACCCATGAAAGTGATAGAGCTTCCCTTCCAAGCCCTCAAAACAGTCCTGACTGGTAAAGAAGTCAAGGGCCTCAGACAATTCCGCGGCTCCGGCAAAATCAGTAGCCCGAATTGGCAATTCACCCCCTTCCAACCACCGCGCGATGGTAAAAACGACCCGATTTTCCGCAAACCTCCACGCGCACAGGTCGTCAAGTAATGCCCCATACCTCAATGGCGGCCCCAAAAAGTCTGCCAACACGGAAACTATTCCTTGGATTTTTACGATAAGCCACGACTATAGAGCTTCGTACACTATTTGGTGGTGTTAATCTATTCACACCCTCAAAATCGTGTATACTGCTAGCAAAGCTCTTTACAATGCCAGACCAGAAGAAAACCCATTCACAAGCTTTACCTGACTCACTCCGTAAGCAGCTGAGACAATTTCGTGGACGCGTATGGCGCATCAAAGTTCTCGAGGCTGTCCTAGCCGGCCTCTTCGGACTCTTGCTTTCCTACATCCTCGTCTACGCCTGTGACAGACTCTTCCCAACACCTGGCTGGCTTCGCCTCCTGATACTAGCTCTCGGAGTATCCCTATCAGCTATCTTTGCCCCCCTCTGGATCAACCGCTGGGTCTTTAAACACCGTCGTGAAAGCGAACTCGCCCACCTCATCGCTAAGCAATACCCGCGCCTCGGTGATCGTCTGCTGGGTGTCGTAGAACTCGAAAACCAAGACGCCAATGACACCTCACTCTCGCCCCGACTCCGAGAGGCTGCCATGCAAGAAGTGGCTTCTGAGGTCAAAGATCGCGACCTTCACAACGCCCTCCCCAAATCTTGGCACAAAAAGTGGAGCCTCGCCGTCCTTGCCATCGCTGGACTTATTCTGCTTGCCTACACGCTCACCCCAAAAGCCTCCTACAATGCCATGCAACGCTGGCTGATGCCATTGGCTGAAATCGAACGCTACACCGAAACGAAGATTGATTTCTCAAACCTCCCACAACCCTACCATGTAGCCCATGGTGAACCCTTCACCGTCGAGTTAAAATTAACCGAAGACTCAAACACTCCCGCACAAGCAAAAGCACGTGAAGGAGTCAAACCCTGGACCTTCAGCTCGCTCAACCAAAGGTCATACAACTTCGATTTCCCTCAAATTCTCAAAAAACAAGAAGTCGAACTCAGAGTGGGTGATGCCTTCGTCACTCTCGAGGTCACTCCCATCATGCGCCCCACCCTCGAGGAAATCACCGCCAAGGTCAGCTATCCTGACTACCTCCAAAAAGATGATGAACGCATCGATATCACCTCGGGCCAAGCCACAATCGTTGAAGGCAGTGAAGTCACCATCATCGCACGCGCTAATCGCGAGCTCCAACATGCCCAAGCTTCTCTCCTCGACCCTAGCAAGAATGCCAAATCCCGAATTGCCCACCAAGTCCAAGGCTCCACCTTCTCTCTTTCCCCACTCACTATCGAACAGGACAAGACCCAACTTGAACTCAATTGGACGGACGCCTTCACTCTCAACAACCTCGTCCCCACACAACTCAGCATTGAGAAACAGGTTGACTCCCCACCATCTGCCTACCTCCAAAATATCGCCAATGAAGTCTACGTCCTAGCTGACGGGGCCATCGAATTCGACGTCATCGCCGACGACGACTTCGGCATCAAACTAGCCGGTCTCGAATGGGTCGGTTCCTTCACTAAACCTTCACCACACACTCCAGCGCGTGGCTCTCTCGACCTCATCCAAGGGTCTCCCACCCTTCGAAACGCCTCTGAACCTATGATCTTCGCTTTCAAGGCATATGATATCCGACCGCAGAAACTCATCATGCGTGCCTGGGCCCAAGACTACCATAAAGACCACAAGCGATCCTATTCCGCCCCCATCACCGTCTACGTCCTCACCAAAGAAGAACACCGTGAGCTCATCGAACAAAAAACCCAGTCGGCTATCAATAAACTCGAAGACCTCATGCGTGCTGAACAAGACGCCCTCGACGAAAATAGACGCCTCGAAAGAAAAGACGGTCAAGAACTTCAAAATCAAGAAAATCGCGAAAAGCTCGCAGACCAAGCCCAGCGCGAAAACGAAAATGCTGACGCGATGGATGAGCTCGCCAAGGAAATGCAAGATATCTTCAAGGAAGCGAGCAAGAATGGTGAGATCGATCCCTCCACCATGAAAAAACTCGCCGAGTCCGCACTCGAAATGAAGCAAATGGCGGAACAACAAATGCCAGACATTTCAAAGAAACTCAACGACGCACAAAGTCCAGAGAACACCCCCGAGCGCAGTAAGCAAGACGTCCAAGAGGCAGTTGAAAAACAAAGTGAGCTCCTAAAACAAATGGAAGAAACCATCGCTAAGGCCAACGAAGCGAATAAGCAGCTCGAAGCAGGAACCTTCGTCAACCGACTCCGAAAAGCAGCCTCCGACCAAGAAGAACTCGCCAACTCCATTATTGAAATCACAACCAAAGAGGTGGTCGGAGGTGAGTTTGATGACGTCGACCCACGTGAGCAACGCTCGCTCATTAATTTCTATGCCATGCAAGAGCAAACCAGCTCCGACCTCCGCTGGATCCAAGAAGATCTCGGGCATTTCTTCTCACGCACTCAACAACAAGAACACAAAGACTTACTCGATAAAATGGCGGATTCAAACATCGATGCCGACATGGAACGCTTACTCCATAACATCGAACAAAACCACAATAACATCAGCCTCAACCAAGCCAAAAATCATGCCGAAATTCTTAGAAATTGGGCCAGCGAACTCCAAGACGCAAACGCCAAACAACAAGGCGGCGGTGGCGGCGGCGGTGGTGGCGGATCCAACTCTGAAGACCGTGATATCGAGTTCATGATCAAGGTGCTAGAACTCGTCCAAAAACAACAAAACATCCGAGGCACTAACCGTTCACTCGAACAAAAACGCCGCCTTCTCGACAAATCACAGTCGCAGCCAGCACCTACCCCCCCAGCACCTGAACCCAACATTTACCAATGAGATTCCTCATCTATCTTTCTGCTCTCTCTATCTCCACATGCTACGCTGAGTCTGAATTCCAGCGCATGTATAAGCGCGAACATGGTAAAAACGCCCAAGAAACCCCAGAGCAAATCATCGAAAATCACGCAAAAGGTGCTGAAAAAATTGCCCGCGAACAAGATGAACTCTCCGCTGATGTCCAAGAACTCATTCAAGGGGAAACCAATGGCAAAGTAATCCAGTTCCTCTCTGAAGCTGAAGAGCTAATGGCCGAAGCCACAGACCGCCTCGAAGAAAAAGACACTTCAGCTGCAACTATCGCTGTAGAAACAGAGGTCATCGAAAAAATTGCAGCCGCTGCAAACCAGAAACAACAGTCGTCTTCCAGTAAAGGCCAACAACAATCATCAGCCCTAATGGAGATGATGAAACAAATGATGGGACAGGGCCAAGAAGCTCAATCTGGCCAAGAAGGACAAGAAGGCCAGCAACCAGGTTCCTCTGCAGGAGAAGGACAAGAAGCTGACTCAGATTCCGCAAACCAACGCACTACCGAAAAAAGCGATGGCATGACCAGCACCCGTAAACTCCCTAAAAAATCTGGTAGCGCCGGAACTACCCTACCCAAAGAATTCCAAAAAGCCCTCGACGCCTACAACCGCGGACTCGATTCACAATAATCTCATGAAGCGCTTCATCGCCATTGCCCTCACCGGTCTCAGCCTTACCTCTCTCGCTCCCGCTCAAAGTATCGAGCGACGCCAAGAGGACCCCATCCCAGCAAAGGTCGAAACCATGTACACGCGCGGGCTGAAGTACCTCGCCAGCTCACAAGCTGCAAATGGCTCGTGGGAAGATAATTCTGGCAGCTACCCAGGTGTCGTTGGCCTCGCCACCCTCGCATTCCTCGCCCACGGCGAAGACCCCAACCACGGTCCCTACGCTAAAAATATCCAGCGCACCATCGATTACCTCATCAAATCCCAACGCGCCGACAACGGCTACATCGGTACGAGCATGTACAACCACGGCTTCGCCACCCTCGCTCTGGCCGAAGCCTACGGCGTCGTCGATGACCCAAGAATTGAAAAAGCGCTCGAAAAAGCAGTCGATTTGATTCTCTCAGCACAAAAGCGCAACCCAAAGGGCGCTTGGCGCTACAGTCCAGACAGTAAAGATGCCGACACTACGATTTCAGGCTGCCAAATCGTCGCTCTACTCGCCGCAAGAAATGCTGGTGTCGCAGTCCCAGATGCCGCCATCGAACGCGCCCTAAAATACATGGCCTCCTGTCGCGACACAGCCGGAGCATACGGCTACACATCACGTGGTGGCGGCAAGGTCACACTCACTGCCATCGGCTCACTTTGTTATTCCCTCGCCAAACAAAAAGACGCCAAAGGCTTCCAAAGCTCACTAGACTACCTCAAAAAAAATCTCGAATACAGAGACACCCACTACACCTACTACTTCGAGTACTATATGTCACAAGCCCTCTTTCAGGCTGACGAAGAAACGTGGAAACTCTGGAATGCTCAGAACATCCGCCTCATGGCCGCCACCCAACAGCAAAGTGGCGCATGGCTCGGTAACCGCGGCCCTTCATACAGCACAGCCAGTGCCCTGCTCTCCCTAGCTCTCAATTACCGCTACCTACCCATCTACGAAAAATGAAAGTTCAAGCACTCAGCCTCCTCTCCCTCTCGCTCGCTTGCCACCTCGCTCCTGCGAACGAAGATATTATCAACTTCAAAAATAACGATACCCTGCACGGAACTTTCCTTGGCTTCAAAGATAACCATACCATCCAATGGGAATCACCCGAATCCGATAACCCGATCGATTTTAAAACTGACGCACTCCGCAAAATCATCTTCCAAAAAGGGCTACCTCGTAAACCCTTCACCCACACCAGCTCTATCACACTTGCTAACGGAGACATCCTTCCCTGCTCAATAGTATCCATCGACTCCGAAGCTGTAGCCATCCATGCCGACTACTTAGGCGAACTCACCATCCCTCGGAATCAAATCCGCTCGTGTGACCTCAACCCTCTTGGCCAACAAATCCTCTACCAAGGACCATTCCAAGCCGATGAATGGCGCGTCGTTACCCCTCCCGATACCAATGACGCTGCCATTGAGGAACAAGCAGACTCTACCGTCAGCAACTGGGAATTCGCTAACTTCAGCTGGTACAATCGTGGCCAACAAGGCTCACTTATACTCAATGATGTCAAACTTCCCTCCTCCTATCGTGTGCTGTTCAAATTGGAATCAGCCCGAGCCACAAATGTCTCTCTGATCTTCGGCGCCGACTTCAAGAAGCCCGTTCTCGACGACAAAGAAGGCAATTCCAGAAGAAGTTCAGCCGACCGTATCACCTCCCAATTTGGTTCCTGCTTTGCGTTGAGACTGAGCTCCGGATCCACCTCACTCTCCATGTACAATGTCTCAGATGACGGTGAATCAAGTTACACCTATCTCAAACCCGTAAATGGTCGCTCAAGCTACAGGTCTCAGTCTAACTCACTAAGCTCAATCATCGAACTAAGAGTCGATACCCATAAACAATCCATTGCAAGCTTCCGCAATGGACAACTCATGCATATCTGGTCACTCAAAGATATGGCTCCGATCCCTAACGGTAGCGCCATCGGCTTCAATAGCCTCAGTGGAGGAGATATGTACCTCACACGGATCTCTGATTTCACAATCGCCCCCTGGAATGGAGTCATGGAATCTCCACTAAGCCTCGAATCCAATGAACATGATGTCGTCATGATCAATAATGGCACCGACCGATTCTCTGGATCCATCATCCAGCTCGACGCCGAGCAACTCACTCTCGACGGCAACTACACAAAGCTCAATATCCCACGTCAAGACCTCCAATCACTCAACTTTAACCTCAACACACTCAACGATAGCACGCCTAACCCAAAAAACTCTGCCCAGTTCCACATGGGAACTTCAGGTAAAATTACGGCTACCCCAACTAACACAAACTCAGACTCCATCCACCTGTCCCACCCAATCCTCGGAGAGCTTAAACTCAACTTTAACTACCTCACTGCCATTACCTATGATGCTCAGTCATCATTGTTAGACCAGTGGAACACAAAACTCAAATAGTAGTGAATCTCCCACACTCCATATACAAAATATCAACCAGCTGCCTCCTTGCACTAAATTGCGCGAGTCTGCAGGCTGAATCACGCGTTCATCTAACGGACGATGACCGCATCAGCGGCAAGCTTCTTAAAATTGACTCCGAAGGTAATGCTCACGTCCAGTCACCACATTCTTCAGCCCCTCTCATCGTCGTTTCACCCACGATAGAATCCATCGATTTTGACTCCCCAGTCGCACCTCTCAAAGACCGTGATGAACAACTAGAACTCCTCAACGGAGATACCTTGCCGTGCACTTTCGATTCCATGGATCAGGACTCAGTAGCCATCACCACTTGGTTCAGCGGGGACATCCAAGTCCCCAAAAATGCCATCCAATCCATCCTCTTTAAAGCCCTACCAAAAATCTACTCCGGCCCTGATGCCTCAGATTCCTGGGACTGGAATCACAATTGGAAAGTATTACCCAAACAAATCCTCTGTAACGGCAAAGGCGAAATCTCTAAAAATTTTGATACCCCACAAAACTTTATTCTCGATTGCCAAGTCCATTGGCAATCTGAACGCCCACGTTTCCGTATCACCTTCTGTGCGGATGCTGCCGAACTCAGCAAAGTACAAGATTCTTACTTCCTAGAATTTAATTCTAACAACCTCTTGTTGGTGCGCGCCAGCAGCACTCAAGCTCGCGCCACACTCGGTGAATACCCTATCAAACTGCGTGATCGCGAACACAACCACCTCTCCATAGGTATCCGCGTCAACAGACAACTCCGCTCCATCGAGCTCCTCCTGGATGGCGAAAAAATTAACTCCTATTTCGACCCATCATTCAACATCCCTAGCGGTTCATTTGTAAATATTGAGTCCAACCTGCAAAACGCCAACGAGTCGTTGATGCTGTCCCACCTCGAAGTCTCCAAATGGAATGGAGCCCCACATGACGATAGAGACAGACCACGTAAAGAGCTCGACCACGACCTTATCGTCACTTCCTCCGGCGATCGATACTCAGGTAACATACTGAGCAAAAAACCAAAATCAGATGCCATTAACTTCAGTAATGCCTATGACCCCACTCCTTTCCCTGTCCCCACCGAACAATTGCAATCCATTCACTTCTCTAACCAATTGTTTTCGTTGTTAGAATCACCCGCCAGCTACACCCTAAGCCTTCAAGGTGGAGGAACCCTCTCAGTCTCCCAACTGACCTTCTCCAATGACAAAGTGCAAGCCGTCCACCCCATTTTAGGCACCCTAACTCTGAAGCCTCAGTCATTAAAACAACTCCGCACGATCCAACACTCACATGATTAGCATCCGCCTAGCTTCCATCTTCACCCTCTGCACAAGCCTCATACTACCAGCCTATGCAGAAACCTCCGCGCGCGTCCACTTTGCGGATGGGGATATCATTTCAGGGAACGTCATTGGCTTGAATGACGACATCATGCTCTTCAAAAGTAAGAAATTCTCCAACTCTGCTGCCCCACTCAAGACCTCATCCATTCTGAATGTCGAATTGTTCCAACAAGAATCTGATTCGCCCTCTAGCCCTGCCCTCCCCGATCACCTCGCTGAGGTTAAGTTAGAGGACAGATATGGGTACGAAGGCGAATATGGCGTACTCAAAGGCCAACTCATTCAAATCTCAGACGATTCCGTCACCCTCAATACCTCATACGCCGGAGAACTCAATATCGACCGAAGCCTCATCAACCAAATCTCTATCCACTCTACTGGATCAGGGCTCTACACCGGTCCTAACTCACTCGATGAATGGACACAACACGGCTCCAGAGAAGCCTGGAAATATTCCGATAACGCATTGATCGGTGGCAACGCTCGTGGGTCGCTATCACGTGATGTAAACCTGCCCAATCAAGGCCACATGAGCTTTGAGATCGATTGGCAAACCAATATCGGTCTCACTCTCCTTTTGTTCACCGACACCGTTGAATCGAGCACTCCTAACAACTATTATGAACTTAGGATCCAATCAAATTACATCACCATGTCCAAGCGCATCAAAGGACAAAGCTCACCCCATCTTGATCGCAACCAAAATAGAAATGTCGATTATCCAACAGAAAAAGCGAAGTACGACCTCTACATGGACAAAGACAAAGGTAAGTTTGATATCTACGTCAACGGCAAACGCATCAACACCTTCACTGATCACACTCCCACTCCAGATAAGCTAGGAACCGGCCTCTACCTGCGTAAAGATAACGACCACCGCTTAAGACTCTCAGAAATGCGCCTCGAAAAATGGACTGGAGCCCTCCCGACACAAAAAGATGAAGACGCCTTCAGAGACCTCAAGGGTGAAGGCCAAAAACTCATGCTCGCCAATGGGGATGCCATTATCGGTAAGATTGGTGCCATCGAAGACGGGATCCTCAATATCGAAACCATACACACACCACTCAAAGTCCCACTCGCCAAAATTCGAGACCTCAACCTCCCAATGGCTCAAGAGAACCACCCACGCTCGCTCTCCGGCGACATCAAAGCATACTACCGCGACGGTGGCTGGATCACCATCAATGTCGAATCCATCGATGAAAAAGCCATTCATGGTAGCAACGAAGCCATTGGTAAGCATAGCTTCCAACTCAGTGCCTTTAAAAAACTCGAGCTCAACGTTTATAACCGAGAGTTCAATAAAATGCGTAAGGAAATTCAGTGGTAATACCACTTCGCGATTTATGGGATTAGGACTGAGAATGGCTCTAAGTCCCCCTCAAGCTATCGCTCCCCTGCACACGCTTCTTTAAATCGCTGGTACGCATCTAAAGCCACTTGCCTGCCAACAGCAACATCGATGATAGGTTCTGGGTATGTCTTGCCTAACTCTACTCCAGCATTTTCTAACACATCAGCCGGAGCCTCCCACGGTCGATTGAGATATTTCATCGGCAACTTCGCTAGCTCTGGAACATAGCGCCTCACGTAGTCCCCGTGACTATCGAACTTCTCAGCTTGAGTGATTGGATTAAAGACACGAAAATACGGTGCAGCGTCAGCACCGCATCCTGCACTCCATTGCCAGCCCATGGTATTATTTGCTAGGTCAGCATCCACAAGGGTATCCCAAAACCATCGGGCCCCATACATCCAATCCTGCTGTAAATGTTTTACTAAAAAACAAGCTACCAACATACGGGCTCGATTGTGCATCCAGCCAGTCTGCCAAAGCTGACGCATGGCCGCATCGATGATAGGTATCCCCGTTCTCCCCTCCTGCCAGGCTTGCACAACCTCGCCATCCCCCTTCCATGCAAAAAGCTTCCATTCCTCACGTAAGGGAGAAGAAACGGTATGAGGAAAATGATACATTAGATGATAACTAAAATCTCTCCAGTACAGCTGGCGTAAGTAGCCACTATGGACCTCTTCTGAGGCATTCTCGGCCACTATCCGGTGCCAAACCTCTTGTGGACTCAGCTGCCCCCACGCCAGATAGGGACCCAGCCTCGATGTCCCCTCCACTCCCATGAGATCCCGTTGCTCTCCGTACGCCATTGCTTTTCCCCCAGCGAGATCAGATAGAATACGCTCGCCCACCTCTCGACGAGCATCCCAAATTGCGTAAAACTCTCGGTCCCAATCAATTCTTGGCAGTAAATCAAAATCTTCTAACGCATCGCCTCCCTCTGCCATAACCCACCGAACCTTGCTCAAATCATACTCGTATAGACTTCGCACCTCATGAGTCCGGCACATTTTCCAGTAAGGAGTGAAAACCTTGTACGGCCCACCAGATTTACTCTCAATACTAAATGGTTCATTTAAGACGTTCCCTTCAAAGCTCTTCACTTCACACCCCAAATCCCTCAGCTCTCGCTTCAATACAGTGTCGCGCTCAATCGCTTCAGGCTCATAACACCGACACCAATAAACAAGATCTATACCGTGTTCCTCAATAATCTCTTCAAGGCTGGATCGAACATCCCCACCTCCCTCTTTCATCAACAACCTCCCTCCTGCATCACTCACTGAGCTTGATAAACTCTCAAGGGCGTAATGAAGCCACCACTTGCTGGCACCACCTACTGGCCAATCACCTCCTTCTTCGTAAAGAAAGACAGGCAGAATCTCATACCCCTCCTCAATGGCCTTTGCCAGCGCTGGATGGTCAGTAAGACGGAGATCCTTCCGAAACCATAGTAGGCATTTTTTTCTCATCTCCTAATCAAGAATTACTTGAGGTTTCGCCCTCATCACTACTTTGCTCCTCCTCAGTCTCCTTTGCTGCATCACCCTGCCCCTCCTCAGATGATTGCTCCACATCTTTACTCGCTAATAAATCTTCCCACTCGTGCAATGCATAGCCGTCTCCTAAACCTCCAATTTCCTCTAACAACTCACTGCAGCGTGCATGCCACTTGGCATAGTCTGGTGCGGAAGCTGGTGTGTCTCTTGAATTACTAAATACCAAATAACTCACCGTTACATCTGACACTGGACGGCTATAAGAACTCGCCCGCTCATTAATTTCCTTTGCTAAACGTAGTGAGCCTTCACCTACTTTGAAGGTCGGACCACCATCCCCAACAATGGCTGGGTATACTTTATCCTCAAATATCACTACAGCATAATCCCCCACACGCGCAGCATGAGCATCACTGCGGTTCGTTATCACATTCACCGGCATCACGATAAATGGATCATACTCAGCAATTAGATAACTCCTAGATTTCATGTCCTCAACACCTCTTTCTAACATTTTAAGCCGTGACTTAAGCCAAGCCCTCCTATCTGCACTCGTCTTCTTGTCAGCAATCTCGCGCTTCGCATTACCAATCCGCTTCTTCCATCCAGCTAACATTGGATTAGGCGTCTTCGTCGTCTTCTTCCATCCGTAACTCGTAAATGGCTGATAGTAAGTCGAGTTTACAATCTTATCTGGCATCTCAGCTAAGCGATCACCATCAGACCCGTCAGATACCACATCCATATCCCCCTGCAAAAATAACATCTTTCGCCCAGTCTCCTCATGCGTTAAATTTAATATCGTCTCACAATCGTAAAAGTTATGCTTGGTTGAAAGCTCGTTGAGCTTCAAGACTTCACGCTCAAGCCGCTTCACTTTATTCTCATAGAGAGTGTAGTAAAAATCAGATACCTTCGCACCATCTAACAAGCTTTCCAACCCGGGCAAGATATGCCCTAACTTCCCATTCACCCCCTCAAGCTCATTCATACTGGTGGACGCCTGTGGCATCTTTACTTTCAGACGATACTCCGCAACATAGCTCTCTTTTTGCTTTCTCTCCTCCGATGCAAGCCCACCCTTTTGAGTTTCAAAGGCATAATCAAAATAAAAACCTTTCGACATACGAACCATATCACCCTTTGTCCCTACAAAATGTTCTTTCGGAACATAGGCTTTATCTAACATGATCGGATCCCCCTCTTCCACAACAGAGTCCACCTCTTCTTCTTGCCTTAGCTCTTCAGCCTCTGGCCCTGCCTCTTGAGGCTCCTCTTCGACATAAATAACCTCCTTGACTACGGGCTCCTCTGGTACATATGCCATACGATCCGCTTCCCGTTTCGCTAGAATCAATTCCTTAGCATAATCTTTCAGTTTCAGAGGAACATCAGTAAACGGCACAACTACAGCAAACAGTACGAGCAAAAAAAAGGAAGCTCTCAGCCATGGAACTCCTCCCGACCTCTTGCGCCCCTCATTGAGTAGTGTTTCTTTGGACTCTCTCATACTTGCACTAAACTGCCACAGTCTCACATTTGGTAAACCCAAAAGCTCACCCATTATCGAGAATTTATAGCCCACACTCTTGATGCCACTCCCAATTATTACTATAGCTCTAGCAGAATGAATACCGTCGAGCTCCTCCAATCTCTAATTCGCATCCCGAGCGTCAATCCTGATAACGATCCTGGCACCGACAAAGTCGGCGAAAATGCCATTTCGGAATTCCTCGCAGACTTACTCAGCTCACACGGCTTCGACGTCACACTCGAAGAAGTTTTCCCGGGTAGACCCAACCTCATTGCTCGCTGCCCTGGCCCCAACGATCGACCGAGAATCTTTCTCGGCCCCCACAGCGATACAGTTGGCGTCAGTGGAATGATCTTCGATCCTTTCTGTGGCGAAATCAAAGATGGATGCGTGCTAGGCCGTGGTGCCTCCGATACTAAAGGCCCCATGGCTGCCATGCTTTCCGCACTCATCGAAAATAAAGATCTACTAGCAGAACTCCCAATTGCCATCGATTTCGTCTCCTTCATGGCCGAAGAGTCATCGCAGCACGGCTCCAAACACTTCGCAGAATGGCACGCCGAAGAATACATCTTCGGAATCGCCGGTGAACCCACTTCCTTGGACATCGTCTACACCACAAAAGGTTCACTGTGGATGACACTCGCAGCCAGTGGTCTAGCAGCGCATGCTTCACAACCAGAACGTGGATCAAATGCTATCATGAGCCTCGCCCGCTCACTTGACCATATGAACCGCAAACTCACTAATCGACTCGCTACTTTCACCCACTCAGTTCTCGGGCATTCATCATTCAATGTCGGCACCATCAAAGGCGGAACTCGCCCAAATATTGTCCCAGATTATGCCGAAGCCGAAATTGACATCCGCTCCACCCCTTCACTCTACGCAGAAGGTGGTGCCGAGGCTCTCGTCCGAGATTTCATCAAGGAACAAAACCTCCCTCTAGAAGTGGTCTCAGCCCATGAAAACCCTCCCATGGAAACAGCCACTCATGACCCAATCATCCAACAACTCCTCAAAGCCAACCCTCAATCTAAACTCGTTGGAGCCCCCTGGTTTTCAGATGCTGCCCACCTCTCCAATGCTGGCATCCCCTCAATCTGCCTCGGCCCAGGCTCGATCAACCAAGCTCATACCAAAGACGAATACATCAAAATCTCCGACCTCGAAGCAGGACACCACTACTTCTCCAACTTCATTCAATCCTTCAAATCCCACCCACTCAGCTAAAACATCCCACTCACATCCCTAAAACAAAAAAAGCCCTGAGCCGCATCTGCAGCTCAGGGCTTTCGCTTAAATACTTACCTGAAGTTTAGGTCATGGATTTCTTCCAAGTACCTACAATCCCCAGTCCAGCAAGAACACCAACAGCAATCGTTGTGTATCCAGCTCCACTTTGTCCATAAAGTACCATACCTACCCCTAATAGGACTCCGTATACGAGAATACAGCCTAAGATCATGTTGATGATACCAAGCCCAATCTTCACTGGCTCATGGTCAGCTTGAATTGGCTCACCTGCCTCCTCAGCTTCACGAATCACTTTGCGCCAGCCTAATCCACCTGGATTCACTCTAGCTACAAAACTGCGTAATACTGAAGTTTCAGTCGGCTTAGTTGCCAAAGTAACAATGATCCATGCTGGAGTTGTGATTCCAACAATCCAGAGTGTTGCCTCCCACCCCTCAAATTGCCAGCCAGCTTGAGCCTTACCAATCTCAATGGTAACCGCACATACAAATGAAACAATCATCGCTGTGATCTCACTCCAAGCGTTGATTCTCCACCAGAACCATCGGAGGATGAACAATAAGCCTGTTCCCGCACCAATGTTGATAATGATACCAAATACCTGCAACGCACTCTGTAGTTGTAGCGCAAATAATGCAGTCAAAAGCATCATCACCACTGTCGATACACGACCGACTCGTACCAGTTCCTTCTCTGATGCGTCCTTGTTGATGAAACGCTTCCAGAAATCATTCACTACGTAGGATGAACCCCAGTTCAAGTGCGTCGAAATCGTCGACATATAGGCTGCAATCAAAGAGGTTAGCACCAAACCAAACCAACCAGCTGGTAGGTAATTGAGCATCGCAGAATAGGCTAAGTCGTGGTCCAACTTGTCATTCGGCACAGTCTTTTCATCGAAGCCCGCACGAAGTGATGCCAAACCCTTAGAGGTGAAAGTGAGATCCTCTACCAAAGCCTTATCCTCCTCAGACACAGCCTCTGGGTTAGTTTGGATTTGCTCAACAATAGCAACAACCTCCGGCGAGGCTAATTGATCTGCTGCAGCCTCACGCTCCTTGATCGTCCCCATGGGGAATACGACCATAGAGGCTAGTGCCACAATGATCCATGGCCATGGACGAGCTGCGTAATGAGCAACCTGGAAGAATAATGTCGCGCCAACAGCATGCTTCTCATTTTTAGCAGCAAGCATACGCTGGGCCAAATAACCGCCACCACCTGGCTCTGCACCAGGATACCATGCTGCCCACCACTGCACTGCCAACGGCAAAATGAAGAGACCCATAACAGCATTGCGTACATCCGCATTGCTCATATCAAAAGATTGAGGCACTAAACTGAGCTTGTCTCTCACAGCTTCATGGCTGAAGAGATCTCCTACACTCTGAACTCCTGCCTTCTCCATGTCTGGATTGTGAATGGCAAAATAAGCTGCTGCAAATGCCCCTACCATCGCCATGATGAAGAGACAGAAATCAGTTAAGATCACCCCCTTGAAACCTCCCATCGAAGAGAATACTACGGTGACTGTCATAGCGAGAGCCACTGATTGGAGCGGAGACCACCCCAACATAACTCCACCAATCTTGATGGCTGCCAATGACACACCTGCCATCACTGTGATATTGAAAATCACACCCAAATATAATGCTCGAAACCCCCTCAAAAAGGCAGCTTCCTTACCAGAATACCGCATTTCATAGTACTCAACATCCGTCATCACATTACTGCGACGCCAGAGCTTCGCATAAAGGAAAACTGTCAGCATCCCAGTCAAAACAAAGGCCCACCACATCCAGTTAGACCAGACCCCGTTCACACGAACAATGTTAGTCACAAAGTTAGGAGTGTCGGTAGAGAAAGTAGTCGCTACCATCGAAAAACCAAGTAACCACCACGGCATACTCTTGCCTGAGAGGAAGAACTCCCCCGAGGACTTGCCTGCTTGTCTAGATACAAAAACACCGATACCAAGCGCCAGAACGAAAAACGATCCGAGTATTGCCATATCGATGCCAGCTAGACTTCTTACTGCTGCTAATACATTCATGAGTGTGTTGTAGATAATGTGAGTCGGCAAACTAGGAAACCCACTAGCCGCCGACAATCAAATTTATAAAAAAGTGATAGATATCAGCCGAAATGATCAAATAGTGATCATTATTGTGTCACGACTCTAGCCAAAGTAGGCTGGCTCATTGCCAGGCTTCCACTTGATGTTACAACCCGTCGCTGGCTTCGTCTCCAAAATCGGGCTCCCACCTTCTATCAGTTGTCGAATGGCAATCTTCAAATCACGCCCATCAATCGCGAGATCATTCTTCGGCCGAGAATCATCAAATTGCCCAGCATAAAATAAACAACCATCCTTATCCAATAGGAAGAAGTCAGGCGTACAGGCGGCATGGTACGACTTAGCAACCTCCTGGCTTTCATCATACAAATATGGAAAGTTCCAGCCGTACTCTTGCGCAAACTTCACCATTTTCTCAGGACTATCCTGAGGGTACTTTTCAATATCGTTAGAGCTAATCGCCACCGTATTGACCCCCCATGCCTCCATCTCTGCAGCCATCTCCCCAACCTGCTTCGCCAAATGCACTACAAAAGGACAATGGTTGCAAACAAACATCACCATAGTTCCCTTCTTTCCTAGAAGGTCCCCTAATGAATACTCCTCACCTGCTGGATTGGGTAACGTAAACTCAGGAGCTTTGTCTCCTGCCTGCAAAGTGAATGTTGATGGAACCTCAGCCATGCCGCGTATTCTAGCACCCACAGCTGGGGGTCAAGACCCTTCTTATCTCCCTTCTCCCGAAATACAGATTTATCCCCCCCTCGCTGACATCCATAGGCCCCCTCTAGTCAATAAGCGTGGCTTTACCTTCATTCTTAAAATAAACATAGCCATCTATAATATCGCGGGCTAATACCCTATCCTCGGATAACTCAGGTAGTGCATCGATACCAAAGAACCCAATCTCAGAAACCTCCTTGTTCAGCTCAGCCACACCTCCAACCACTACCCCAGTAAAAAACATCTTATAAATACTCACCGGATACTTCGGCTCATAAGCATGCCTATCCCGGTCTCGCACTGCATATAGCGACTGAATTTCAACATCAAAACCAGACTCCTCCTTCACCTCACGTAATACCCCCTCACGGGGTGATTCATTCTGATCCGCCCATCCCCCCGGCAGAGTCCAGAGCCCATCAGATCGCTCTCTGACTAGAAGAACTTCTTCACCTCTGAAAATACAAGCCCGCAAATCAACCTTAGGCGTTGCATAGCCAGTCTCAGGAAAGAAAAACTTTTCAACCCCCGCTAGATCCACATCGCTCAATTCCGCATAGAGTGCATTTGAGATCTCTATGAGCCTCTCGAATCGCTCCCTATCATATGGATCCTTCGTGTACTGCAAAGCCGATTGAGACAACGCTCGCATCTCTCTAATCAACTCATGCATCACTTCCGCATTAAATTTTAAACCTCGTCACGCACAACCTCCTCACGAAGGTTATCGATGATGTAGAGCTGTCGGTCAGGCGTATTCTTGCCCATGTAAAAGGCTAACATCTCTTTGAGTGTCTTACCTTCCTCCATGGTCACTGGATCGAGACGCATGTCATCCCCAATCATGAATGCAAACTCGTCTGGTGAAATCTCACCCAAACCTTTGAATCGCGTAATCTCAGCGGTCTTACCACACTTTTTGAGAGCTTCTTCACGCTCCTCGTCATCGTAGCAATAAAATGTGTGCTTCTTATTTCTAACTCGGAACAATGGCGTCTGAAGAATATGCACGTGTCCCTCTCTAACGACTTCAGGGAAGAACTGTAGGAAAAATGTCAGTAACAAAAGGCGAATGTGCATACCGTCTACATCGGCATCCGTCGCAACCACAATCTTGTTATATCGCAAGCCCTCGAGGCCGTCTTCAATGTTCAGAGCGTGCTGTAATAAGTTGAACTCCTCGTTCTCGTACACAATCTTCTTAGTCAAACCAAAGCTATTCAATGGCTTGCCTCGTAAGGAAAAGACTGCCTGAGTCTCAACGTCACGACACTTCGTAATCGATCCTGATGCAGAGTCACCCTCAGTGAGAAAGATCGTCGTTTCCTCTCGACGCTTGTGTTTAGTGTCGAGGTGCGCCCGACAATCGCGCAACTTCTTATTATGTACCTTCGCTTTCCGTGCACGCTCCCGTGCTAACTTCTTCACCCCAGATAGCTCTTTGCGTTCCTTTTCTGAGAGCAAGATACGCTTCTGCAAAGCTTCAGCCACGGCTGTATGCTTATGCAGGTAGTTGTCGAGATGCTCTTTCAAGAAATTGAGCACAAATGTACGAACGGTCTCCCCATCCGGTGACACCGTGGTGGATCCTAACTTCGTCTTCGTCTGAGACTCAAATACTGGTTCCTCCACCCTGATTGAAATGGCAGCCTCTATCCCAGCTCGAATATCCGATGGGTCATATTGCTTCTTAAAAAAGTCCCTTAGGACTTTCACCACGGCTTCACGAAAAGCCGCCAAATGTGTCCCACCCTGAGTCGTGTGCTGACCGTTGACAAAGGTGTAATAGTCCTCAGCACTGCTCGCCGTGTGAGTGAAACAAATATCTAAATCCTTCCCACTCAACATGATTGGCTCATATATCGCCTCTTCATCCATCTCCTCCCTAAGAAGGTCTAATACCCCGTACTTCGATTTAAATTTCTTCCCATTGTAGATGACACTCAAGCCTGGGTTCAGATAGGCGTAATAACGACACATCTTCTCCACATATTGCTCTCGGTACTTTGTCTTCTTCGGGAAAATCTCTCTATCAATATCAAAGCAGATCCGTGTCCCATTCGGTGCCTCGTCCTTGCGGGAACGCTTCATCTCCTGCACCACTTCACCACGGCTAAACTCAATAGCCTTGGTCTGACCATCACGCCAGGCTTGTATCTCAAAGAAAATCGACAAGGCGTTCACCGCCTTGATACCTACCCCGTTCAAGCCCACGGACTTCTTGAATGCTTCCGAATCATACTTCGCACCCGTGTTGATCTTCGCCGCACAATCCATCAGCTTGCCCAGGGGTATCCCACGACCATAATCACGTACTTCGACACGACCTTCCTCATCAATGTTCACGTGAATCTCCGTGCCGTGCCCCATCACAAACTCATCAATCGAGTTGTCCATCACCTCCTTGAGGAGAATATAAATACCATCCTCAGGATTCGACCCGTCAGCTAACTTCCCGATGTACATCCCAGGTCGGAGGCGAATGTGCTCCTTCCAATCCAAACTCTTGATATCGTCTTCTGTGTAACTTGCCATGGGTGCGTCTAATCTGCTGCTCTAATGCTTAACTTGCCTAAAATATCAGCATCACGCAACATCAATTAGAGGGGAATCCTCCCCAACAGATTCTCACCACCTTCAAGAATCCACAGAGTCAGCGTGGATCGCGACAGTTGAACCTTGAAAATCTCGATAGATCATGCAACCACACGCGCATGGCCGACAAGCGCTTCAACTCACTTCCTGGATTCCGTGACTTTGCTCCCAATGACTGTGCAATTCGTAATTACCTTTTTACGACCTGGCGCAAAGTAGCACATCGCTATGGCTTCCTTGAATACGAAGCTCCCATCCTAGAGGAAACTGCCCTCTACCAGAAAAAAACTGGCGACGAGCTCAACACACAGCTTTTCCGCTTTGAAGACCAAGGTGGCCGCGATGTCACCATGCGCCCAGAACTCACAGCGTCGCTTGCGCGTATCGTTTCTGGTAACCAGCGCAACTACCCGAAGCCGATGAAGTGGTTCGAGATTGGCCCCTGCTTCCGCTACGAGCGCCAACAAAAAGGCCGCACCCGCGAATTTATCCAGTTCAATGCCGACATCATCGGCGAGAACAACCCAGCAGCTGATGCAGAGCTCATCGCTGTTGCGATCGACACCATGCTCGAACTCGGTTTCACCGAAAAGGATTTCGTCATCCGCGCCTCCGACCGACAATCCTGGCTCACCTACTGTGAAGACAAAGGCATTGAGGATATCACAGGCTTCCTCGGTATCATCGACAAGATCGAGCGTATGAAGCCAGAAGTCCTCGCTGAAAACCTCCAGAAGTACAATCTCACTGAGGAAGAAGTCCGCGGCTTCATCGAAGATCCTGCCAATGCGTCCGAGTCCTTCCAGCAAATCCAGCAAAACCTCGAAGCGCGTGGCCTCGGTAAGTACCTCAAGCTCGACCTCACCATCGTCCGTGGTCTCGCTTACTACACTGGCACCGTGTTCGAAATTTTCGACACATCCCACAGCATGCGCGCCATCGCAGGTGGTGGTCGCTACGACGACCTTCTCAAGGTCCTCTCCGACGGAGTCGTCGACCTTCCCTGCACCGGCTTCGCCATGGGAGACGTCGTCATCCGTAACTTCGTCGAAGAAACTCCACACGCGAAAGCCAAAATGGATGCCTGGCTCAAGACCCAAGCGCCATGCGACATCTATGTCGTCATTGCCGATGAAGATCAGCGCCTCAACGCACTCGGCGTCATCAGCGCACTCCGTAACGCGGGCCACAAAGTCGACTACTCCATGGTCGAAGCGAAATTTAACAAACAATTCAAGACCGCTGAAAAGCTCGGCGCCACTCACACCGTCATCGTCGGCTCCGAGTTCCCACAACTCCAGCTCAAAAACCTCGCAGTGAGATCCGAAGAAACAAAAGAAAACGTCGAAGAGCTAATCGCAGCTCTTTAACGTGTTATGTTTTAGGTTTTATGTGTTATGCATAAAAGCTATGTCGTTTCACAGTTTTGAAGACCTAGAGGTCTGGAAAAAGTCATGTCAGCAATCGGTAGCCACTATAGAAGCACTGAAAGGATTTAAAAATCGTACTTTGCTTGACCAAATGACGCGATCTTGTATCTCAGTCCCATCAAATATCGCTGAGGGTCAAGGCAGAGACGCCCCAAGAGACTTCATCCGATTTCTAAATATTGCACAAGGCTCCAACTATGAACTGCGTACTCAGTTCTACATCAGCCAGAAAGCAGGACTCTTAGATAAGGAAACAAGTTGCTCTCTCATCGAGGAAAATAAGAAAATTTCATCCATGCTCCACGGGCTCATCCAGTCGGTGAAACGGCGGACCAAGGAACATAACACCTAACACTTAAAACATAACACTACGTAGCCATGCGCAGTCACACTTGTAACGGCATCAGCCGCTCAGATATCGGTAACACAGTCACCCTCATTGGTTGGGTGAAGTCCAAGCGCGACCAAGGCGCTGGCCTCATTTTCATCGACCTTCGCGACCGTGAAGGCGTCACTCAGGTAGTGTTCAAGCCAGAGATCAACAAAGAAAACTCTGAGCTCGCTGAGTCCTTCCGCTCCGAAGACGTGATCCAGGTCACAGGGACTGTCGAAGAACGTCCAGAAATTGACGGCCAGTCCACATTCAACACCGAGATCGCGACTGGTGAAGTCGAACTTATCGTTTCCGAAGTCAAGGTGATCAACCGTGCAGAAGTTCTCCCCTTCCCACTCGATAAGCCAGTAAGCAACGAAGACCTCCGTCTCAAGTACCGCTTCCTCGACCTGCGTCGCCCAGCAATGGCACGCAACATGCAGCTTCGTCACCGCATCACTAAGACCACACGTGACGTGCTCGATGAAGATGGTTTCCTCGAAATCGAAACACCAATTCTTTCCAAGTCCACTCCTGAAGGGGCACGCGACTTCCTCGTTCCGGCACGTCTTCACCCAGGTGGTTTCTACGCACTTCCTCAGGCGCCGCAGCAGTACAAGCAGCTCCTTATGTGTGGCGGTGTAGAAAAGTACTTCCAGATCGCACGTTGTTTCCGTGATGAAGATCTCCGCGCTGACCGTCAGCCAGAATTCACACAGATCGACATCGAAGCATCCTTCGTTGAACAAGACGACATCATCGGCCTCATCGAGAAACTTCTCGGCCGCGTATTCAAAGAGTCCATCGGCGCAGACGTTCCTGCATCTTTCGACCGCATCACTTACCAAGAGGCAATGGACACCTTCGGTTCTGACAAGCCAGACCGTCGTTTCGGGCTTCACCTCACTGACATCGGTGACGTGTTCGCTAACTCCGAGTTCAAGGTATTCTCCGGCGCACTCAAGTCCGGTGGCGTGATCAAGGCAATCAACGCAAAGGGCCTCTGCGGCGCTTCTGTTGGTCAGATCGACAAAATGACCAAGGCTGCTATCGAAGCTGGTGCTAAGGGCCTTGCATACATCCAAGCACGTGGTCCTGAGCCAGCTGACTGGCGCTCCCCAATCACGAAGTTCCTCTCCGAAGAAGAACTTCAGGGTCTTAAGTCCAAGCTCAACATCGAAGAAGGCGACCTCGTTCTCTTCGGTGCTGGCGACTGGGACACCGTATGTGACGTACTCGGCCGCGTTCGCCTCATGTGTGCAGACTACCTCAACCTTCTCGAAGGCAACGAGGAACTCAACTTCCTCTGGGTCACTGATTTCCCACTCCTTCACTTCGACAAGGAAGAAGGCCGCTGGCACGCAGTGCACCACCCGTTCACACGCCCAGTCCCAGAAGACGAAGCAAAGCTCAAAGCTGGTGAATACGCAGGTCTCCGTGCACAAGCATACGATGTGGTTCTCAACGGTTACGAGCTCGGCGGTGGTTCCATCCGAATCCACGAAGCTGACCTTCAGGACGCGATGTTCACCGCTCTCGGTGTCACAGAAGAAGAGAAGAAGACCATGTTCGGTCACATCCTCGATGCCTTCTCCTTCGGCGCACCTCCACACGGCGGCGTAGCTCTCGGTCTCGACCGCGTTGCAATGCTCGTTTGTGGTGTCGACTCCATCCGTGAAGTCATCGCTTTCCCGAAAAACAACAAGGGCTCCGACCTCATGTCCGATTCCCCAGCTGAAGTCGACTTCAAGCAACTCCGCGAACTCTACATCCAGAGCACAGCGAAGAAGGACAAAGATAAAAAAGGCCAACCACAACCAGCCCAAACGAAGTAAAAATCACTCCTATCTAGAAGCGCTTCCAGATCACTGGAGGTGCTTTTTTTATGCCCATTCACCTATCCCGTGCTCTCTCCGTAATTCTTCTAACTGAAGAAATTGTTCATACAATTTCCCTTCCCTCACAGCTTTTCTCCCCTCACCACCAAAGAACTCCTGAGGCCGCTTGGAATGCCGCATCGCTCTCTCCCCCATTGCTAGAACTTCCCCAGCACTCAAGTCGAGGGATAGAAAGTCGATTAAATCACGCCACACAAGCTCCGGAAGCTGGTCGTATTGTAATAACTTCAATCGCCCCTCACTCGCAAATTCGATGGCTCGACCGTACAGTGCCTCTAACACCTCTCTGCAATAAGCATCTAAGTCGTGGTATACCACCTCTAATTCCACTCCCATTGCAGCATAATCCACAACACCCGGAACCATCTGCCCCCCGCGTTGAATCTTGTGAGACTCCATGATGGCACCGGGCTCCCGATACAGAAACAACATAGGCACATCTGGGTAAGTCTTCTGAATCACTGGCAGATGAAACAAATGCCAAGAATCCAACTTTACAAACAGATGACGCTCCCTCCCCCCTCGCCTCTGACCGAGAGCTCGAATCACTCTCTTAAAGATCCACTCTTCACTACTTGCATAGCCCAAAGCTGCATCAATCACCGGAGCCTCAGAAACTACAATATGCTTTTCAGATTCACCTAACAATTGCCCCATCAAGGTAGATCCACAACGCGAGGCATGGAAAATAAATGCCCTAGGCTCCAAACAATCTAAATCATCAACCTCAGAGATCGCAGCTACTTCCAATTCCCTCTTTTCTGGACCCATTCCCGCTGTGGCTACCAAAGAATCGGCAAAAAATGGCTCAACGAAACGGTGTGCTCCTACATACTGCCACCCCATAACCAAACCTCTCACAGAAGCCCGAATATCTGTGGGAGCCCACTGCCACAATGATGGTGAGCTCTGCTTCACACCACACTCTCAGTTCCCATAAATGCATGCACAGCAGGAGTCACGGGTGCATCAACCACTAAATGCACACGCCGTATGTCACTGCCATTCTCCACTGAGTGTGGGTCACTCAGACGGAGATACCAACATTCCCCCTCACGCATCATCACCCTCTCACCATTAAGTATAAACTTCACCCGCTCATCCGTACGCACAGGAATATGCAAACGCACCGCACCATCCTCAATCGATAAATCGTGATCACAATGCTCCTTAATACGTGACCCTGCCGAGAGCGCCATCAATCGCACAGAATGCAACTCAAAGGGAAATGACTCTAATACTTCCCTAAAATAAGGACACTCAGCCAAAAATGGCGTGTCCTCAAATTGCCGACAACCCGGATCCGAATACGCCATCATCACCGGATGCTCTGCCCCCTTCGGCCCCCTCAATGGTAAAACATCCCATTCCCCCTCATAGTTTTGCCTCACAAAATGCTCAATCCATTCCAATTTCTCCAAGCTCTCTAAATCCCTCACCAAGCCTTCCTTCGAGAATTTTACTGGAAGTTTCACCCTGTCTACCTTTCGCATACCCACCTAATACTGAAGCTAACAGATAAAATAAACAGAAAAAAGGTTAGACTAACAAAAAGAAAAACTCTAGTGGTGTTTTCCAGCATCCCCTCACTTACCTCTCCCAACAAAAAATACCTACTCTCAAATCACACAAAACTCACAACCTAACATGTTTCCTGTTATCGTACTATCTCCCATTGTGAGATCGGGCTCAACTTTGCTGCAGAGATTGCTCTGCTCAGCTCCGAACACTCTAATCTATGGAGATACCGTAGGACAGGAAATCGAATTTCTAGCAAATTACGCCACGACGAGGGAACTCATGCTTCGCACCCAACAAGCAACCATAGAACCTGTGAGGTCAAAGGTTCTTCAGGGCGACGTTTCAGAATTCATCACCCCGCTATCACCAAGCCTCGCGGGCAGTCTCAAAGGCTTCCAAGACGCGGCCAAAACCTGGATCGAGGTTTGCCGAAAAGAATCTCTGGATCACGGACGTGATGTCTGGGGCTGGAAAATGGCCGGAGCTGAAGCAAGTACACTTGCAAGGATCGCTCAGTGGTACCCAGATGCAAAATTTATCTGGATCGAAAGAAACCTCAAAGACTGCCTCACATCCGCTAAAGCTGCCGGAATGGTCGCAGGAAAAGAACAAGCTAGCGCAATGATTCAGAGAGCTCAGGCCTGCAAACAAGCATTCACAAACCTCCAAGCAAACAAACTCAGCTTGAGCTTTGAGACCATCTTGCAAAACCCGGCTTCCACTATCCAACAATTAGAACAATTTACGGGCGCCATGGGCATTGACCCCAGCGTCTTCGACGAACGCATTAACCAATTTGGTAGCAAATCCTACCTCCCCCCCACCCCTTTAACCCATGAGGAGGAGGCAGTTCTCACAACCTCCCCACAACCACTCACCGTATGAACCAGCAGCCTATTCTTGATACCATCCTCGCCTTCCTTAAAAACAAGGGAATCCCACACAAGCTCTCGCCCATTGCCGATGACTGCTTCCTTCCCGGCATCATGATCGTCGACGGCACGCTCATCATCGACCAAGACAAACTCTCCTACCCCGGAGACATTCTCCACGAAGCCGGCCACATTGCAGTCACCGCCCCCTCAGAACGCAACACCCTCTCCGGTAAAATCACAGGCTCACCCGCTGAAGAAATGGCCGCCATGGCGTGGTCCTACGCCGCCGCTATAGCCCTCGATATCGACCCTCATATCGTCTTCCACCCCGATGGCTACAAAGGCGGAGGAGCACATCTCGCCGAGCAATATGCAGCAGAAGCCGCCGGCCACAATGTCTGCGCACCTGGCGTCCCCATGCTCCAATGGTTCTGCATGACACAGTCCTTCCCTAATATGGACCAATGGCTCAGGACACTCGATGACCCAACTCAAGCTCTCCCCAACACCTAAAAATAAGAAACAAAAAACCATATATTAATATTATGTCTACTCCACTAATCGGCACTGTCATCATGTTTGCAGGCAACTTTGCCCCACGCGGCTGGGCACTCTGCCAAGGCCAGCTCCTACCTATCGCTTCTAACACAGCGCTCTTTTCCATCCTCGGAACCACCTACGGTGGTGACGGCCGTACCACATTCGGACTGCCAGACCTCCAAGGCAGATTTCCACTCCAACAAGGCCGTGGCGCAGGCCTCCCGACATATAAACTAGGACAAAAAGGTGGGAATTACCAAACACAACTAACAGTTAATAACATTCCATCACACACTCACATCGCCACAGCCACTGTTTCGAGCCTCAATCTTCACGTTTCAGACCAAGGTGGCTCATCAGATGACCCAAGCGGCCTCGTTCCAGCACAAGCAAATGAAGATATTTATGGACCAAAATCTACTGCAACCATGGAAGCGGGCGCTATCTCCGGCACAGTCACCGTCCAGAACCAAAACACAGGCGGAAGTCAAGCCTTCAGCAACATGCCTCCATTCCTAGGCCTAAACTTCATCATCGCCCTCCAAGGCATCTTCCCGTCAAGAAACTAACTATCAATACATTATGAAACAGAAGATTCCCATGACACTAGGTTCTCTCCTACTGTTCTCTTCTACAGCTATAGCTGTCACCACCTCGATCAGTGTATCGACACCTACCGGCGTTTTTAATTCGGACGGTGGTAGAGATTACTTTGGTATTGTCGCTAACGGTGGAACCACGCTTAATTCTGGTGACTTTGACGAAGGAAATGCATTATTATCAGCACCAGTTGGTGCATTGACTGGCCGCGATCAAGATGGAGGCTCGGATGGGTTCCCCAATCCCGCCACTGCAAGCTGGTTACTTCAACTTCCAGGTAATGCTGCAATAGGCACAGGACTTACAAACATCGTGTTTGATGCTACCGTCGCTGCGACTGAAGGTGAATGGCACGCTAATGACACTGGCGGGGCTAATATCAACCCTGACTTTATTATTTTTGAACTGTATTTAAATGGAGCCCTCACAGCATCCTCGGCTTATTATTCCACAGGTAGTGGCACTACTACGGGCACTTTGGGACTCGATACCAATAATGATCAAGTGGGAGATCAAGAGTTCTTAACACCTAGCGGTATTGATATTACTGACATAATCAGTGCTGGTGGCGCCAGTATCAACAGCGTCGAGCTACGTGCCACATACGCTGCTGATGGAGGCGATACAGAACACTGGACCCTCGGAACACTATCAGCAGATTACGAACTCGTTCCAGAGCCAAGCACCACGACACTCATGGGGCTGGGCTCTCTCTGCCTTCTCCTCAGAAGAAAACGCTAAAAACCATCTTCCAAATTTATGATCAAAAAAAGTTTAGAAGAAAACCAAGAGCACATTCTTTCCGAGCTACCAGAAAAGTTCCATGACGCCTTCAAGGCAGAAGTGGCGGCAGCTCCAGAAACAATCGATGTGACTCAAGGCGACACCCTAGAAAACATCACTCAGGAGCTCAACCAGCACCCGCATGTAGATGCGAGTGCTGTGCCCACGATTGATCCTAACTCCCATAAGCCAGCCCCCACCCCCAGTGAAGCTGAGCAGAAGGCTGCCATGGATCAAGAACTCCAAAGAACACTCGCCGAGATCAAAAAGCAAAGCTCAGAATCCTAGAGATTCTTTTTATCCCATTGAACGACACGGAATGGACGAAATTTCGGACTCAACTTACAGAACATCAAGGAATTGAGAAGAAAAACCGCGCACGCTGGACATCCGAATGACCACAATAACATGATGTAAGTTAATCCGATGGACTCTAAAATCGCGTAGCGCAAAATCACAAGACCTAACCACACTCCATTCGTCTATTACGAGTCGAGAAATGGTATTATCCCAGCCACTCAGTGCCCGTCGCTGAGTGGCTTTTTTACGCCCGCGAACTAACGAGTCTCCTTTAACTTGGCATCAGTACTTCCTCCACAGAGAGGGAATAAACAGCACTAAGACAGCATAGAGCTCCAAACGCCCTAATATCATTAACAAGCTCAAAAATACTTTCGTGCCGGGCAAAAAATGCGCGAAGTTTTTAGTCGGCCCCACCTCACCAAATCCCGGACCGATGTTCGGCAATGTGGCAAAAACAGCTCCCACACAGGTTACCAAATCAATGTCGTTAACAAACTCCAATACCCCCATCAGAAATGAAGCTAAAACAACCAAAAAACAATAGAGGCAAATAAAAATCACTGTCTGCGCCCTCGCATGCGGGTCGATAGAATTCCCGTTCACCTGCATCTTGAACACCTTGTGCGGACGAAATGCCTTCACTACCTCAAAGCGCGCCGTACGTAACATCACCAATAAGCGCGAGACTTTCATCCCTCCTGCTGTAGATCCAGAACAGCCGCCTAACAACATAAGCATAGCTATTAACACCAAGGCAAAACCTGGCCATTGCTCATAGTCCACAGTGCCAAACCCAGTCGTCGAACCAATCGATACGACAATAAACCAAGCGTGACGCAATGCCGGCCAAAAACCCTCCATGTCTTTCGCTGCAATGCCAATCGCGATCATCAAGGCTGCTGAAAAACAGATAAGAAAGAACCATTTTCCCTCTTCTTCCGAACGTAATCGCTTCCACCTCTTCCGAACGATCACCACCCAAATCAAGAAACTTACCGAACAAATCAACATGAATAAGCTCAACCACAGCTCGATCAACCATCCATTCCCCCAGTTAGAATAATACCCGATGCTCGCATTATGCGGGCTAAATCCACCAGTAGAGACTGCCGTAAACCCGTGACAAACAGCATTGTACCAAGTCAGCCCCATAGCCTTTAACCCCAATATACACACGGTCGTGATCAATAAATACACCCTCCACAGACTCAATGCCGTGTCCCGAATCCGCGCAGTGCTCGCTTCACCAGTCTGAAATGATGATTCATTTCGGAAAAGCGATTTCGTCCCAACTCCCAAATAGGAAAGCAAGGCCACGAATAAAACAAGAATCCCTAAGCCACCTAACCACTGAGTCACCGAACGCCACATCAAAATCCCTCTGGGCCACGCTTCTATGTTCGTCATTACCGTGGACCCCGTCGTCGTAAATCCTGAAACCGACTCAAATAACGCATCCGCAGGATGCATCGCTGGTTCAGATAACAAATAGGGTAAACCACCAAAAACCCCAGATAAAATCCATCCTAAGCCAACAATAACAACCCCCTCACGCCTTGGGATCTTATGAATCTTTCGCCACCCTAAAAGCATTAAACCTCCACCAAAACCTGCAGTCACCGCAGCTGATTGCATGAGGGCCGCCATCGACCACTCACAATCACAGCCAGGGTCAAAGGCCGTAAACACCCCACACAAAAACATCGCCACGCTTTCCAACAAAAGCAATGCCCCTAAAATCTTAGCTAGTATTCGCAGGTTCATTCTATCAGCAACTTAGCGGACAAGCTTCAAAAACTTCTTCTTCGCCTTCGGTGTAACCATCGCGTAAACCAAGTCACTTGGCTCAAGCACATCCTCAGGCCCAGGAACCGAGGCATGCAAACCATGGATGCGCGCCACTAACACACAGCCTTCTGGCCACTCCACTTCTCCCACCATTTTCTCAGCCACTATCGACCCTCGCTCCACCGATGTCTCTATCACTTCACCCGCACCGAGCTTCTTCACCGTGTGAAACTTGTCAGAAGTAATAAACTTCTCTAAATCCCGGCGCGTAGCTTCCCGCGGACTCACCGCTGCTAACATGCCAAAGTGACGTCCAGACCCTGAAATCGCCTGCGCGTAGTCCGCCCGGTGAATCAATGTTAAACAATTGCGAGCTCCCAAGTTGTTCGCCTGCAAACAAGTCATCACATTATCCTCGTCCGAACCTGAGGTCGCTACAAAGAAATCCACTTCGCCAACCTGCTCTTCCTCCAGTTCGGCTAAGACCGTACCATCGGTGTGAATCACTGTCGTGTTCGAGAGCCTGTCCGTAAGCTCCTGAGCTCGCTTTTCATTCTTCTCAAAAATGCGCACCCTACAATTCCAGCTCTCCAACATCTGAGCCAGTGTAAACCCGTACTCACCACCACCAAAAATAACCACCTTCAACTCCACATCGCTGCTGTGCCCTTTCTGTAAGCGGTCAGCCAATGTGCGCAATTTTCTAGGCTCACCAAATATGGTCACCACATCCCCCACTTCCAATGTCGCATTCGCTGTCGGAACAAAACTCTCCCCACCTCTAGTGATCGAAGCGATACGTGTCCGCTCCGGCGCCTTCAAATCTATCAATTTCTTGCCAGGCACATCACTCTTGTCGCTCACCCGTACTTGCTGCAACTCAATCCGACCACGCGCAATCTCCTCAACCACCAATGAGTCAGGATTGCGAATGAACTTCGCTAACTCAATAGCCGAAAGCCTCTCAGAGCTAAATATGTGGTCGATCCCAAAATGGCTCCTGTAATCAAATAACCATTCTTCACGCTGAACCTCCGGGTGCACACGTGCAATCACCTTCTTTGCCTGTAACTTCTTGGCCACTGATGAAGCCATCACATTGATGGTATTCTCACTCGTAAGGGCCAAAAATAAATCACACTCACCCACTCCTGCCTCCAACAAGGTAGTCACAGAAGTACCATCCTCACACATGATACGAGCATCCAATGACTGCTCAAGCTCGGCAGCCAACTCCGGATTACTCTCAATCACAGTAATACTATGCGCTTCGCGTGAGAGCGATGTTGCCAAATGACGCCCCACTTCTCCAGCTCCAATGATGATGATATTCATAAACACGCACTACCTAGCGCGAAATCATCTTTACTGTTTCACTCCAGCTTTCCAGCAAAAAATAGCCTCCACTCACTCCCCCTAGCACATGCTAACAAGCCATCTGATTTTTGTTGTTTAAGATCATCACTACCCATTACCATGCTCGCCATGGCACGTAAGGTTAAATCGGTTTCACATATCACTGTCGGTGAATTCTTCGAACGACACGGAGAAAACCTCAAACTCGACCCCATTAACTCCACCAGCGGCTTCGAACGTAAAATTGTCGAACCCTCCGTCAACCGACCAGGCCTCGCACTCGCCGGCTTCATGGAGCACTTCGCCTACCTCCGAATCCAAGTCCTCGGAAACTCAGAAGTCGAATACCTCAATACCCTCGAACCCGAAACACGCCAACAACGCATCCGTACACTCTGTGAAGCTCAGCCACCCTGTATCGTCATCTCCAGAGACGCTCGCGTCCACCAAGACATGCTCGATATCTGCGAAGAATTCTCTATCAGCCTCTTTCGCACCCCACTCAATACCATGCGCTTCATTAACTCGGCCACCTTCCACCTCGAACACGATTTCGCCGACACCACTACCGCACATGGCTGTATGCTAGACTTTCGCGGAATCGGCGTGCTAATCAAAGGTAAATCCGGCTCAGGTAAAAGTGAGACCGCCATCGGTCTCGTCGAGCGCGGTGGCGCGCTGATCGCCGACGACCACGTCAAAATACGCAACGTCAACGGCGAACTCACCGCCTTCACCGATGACTTTTCCAGAGGCTTCATCGAAATGCGCGGCATCGGTATCATCAACGTCACCAACATCTACGGCCTCGGCTCGATCCGCCCAGACGCCCCCCTCGACCTCATCGTCAACCTCCGCCCCTACTCCGACCTCAACCAAGTCGACCGACTCGGAATCACCCGTGAAACCGAAAATATCCTCGGAGTCGATGTCCCCTGCGTCGATATCCCAGTCGCCCCCGGTCGCGACACCGCCAGACTCGTCGCAGTCACCGCCCTCGAACTCCAACTCCGCCGCCTAGGCTATGACATGGCCGCCGAGTTCAATAACCGACTCAGCGAAAAACTAGCAGGCAAAGACTTCTCCTCACCATTCACAACAAACTACTAACCAACCACTTTCAACATTCTTTGAAATTTTCCCTTCCACTCTACGATTTCAGCCACTAGAGTCCCATAAATCCCGACTTCATACGTACACGACAAAGCCAATGCCAACACAGGAATTCACCATCACCAATAAGCTCGGAATTCACGCCCGACCTGCTGCTCAATTCGTAAAAACAGCCAACGGATTTGATGCGGAAATCACTGTGGAAAAAGATGGTGAAGAAGTTGATGGCAAAAGCATTATGGGCCTCATGATGCTCGCCGCAGGTCACGGGTCCGTCCTGACCATCACCACCGAAGGCAATGACGCAGATGAGTCACTCAAAGCTATCGGCGACCTCATCGCCCGTAACTTCGAAGAATAACCCCCACCCCACCCAATACTCCAATGACTTAGGAAGCAGTTTACTACTTCCTAATTTTGTTTTTAGTTGTTTCCTCTCCCATGCCCGTCATCCCGTCCAATAAAGAAGTCGTCATTCAAGGCACCGCCGTGTCACCAGGACTCTCTTTCGGACCTGCCCACGTCATCTCCAGAGGACTCCAAGCACCTGAACTCTACAGCATCCACGCAAAACAGGTCGAAAAGGAAATCCAGCGCGTCCACGACGCCCTCGATAATACAAAAAAAGAAATCGGTGAGCTCCAAAAGCACATCGAGGAAATTACCAACGATACCGAAGGCCAAATCTTCGAGGCCCACATCATGCTGCTCTCAGACCGCACCATGATCAAACGAGTCGATGCTCGTATCCGCGAACGCCTCCAAAATGCCGAATTTTGCTTCTACGCAGTCATCCAAAACTACGCTGAAGCCATGCGCCGGGTCAATGACCCCTACCTCTCCGAGCGCGCAGCCGATATCGACGATATTGCACAGCGCGTCCTCCGAAACTTTAGCTCAGATGATGAGTCTCCCAGAGAAGACACTCCAGAGCACAACCACATCGTCATCGCTCACGACCTCTCCCCCTCCGACACAGCCATGCTCGACCGCGACCGCTGTGAAGGTTTCGCCACCGAACAAGGCAGTGTCAATTCCCACACCGCTATCCTCGCGCGCTCACTCGGTATCCCAGCCGTCGTAGGCCTCCAAGGCCTGATCATCGAAATCCAAGAGCGCAGCCAAACCATTCTCGATGGCTACGATGGTAAACTCATCATCAACCCTAAACCTTCAACCATCGCGCACTACCACACAATCAAGCGCGAAAAAGAAGCCAGGGAAAGGCTCCTAGACAATTTACGCGACCGCCAAACTGCCACCACAGATGGTAGAGACATCACCCTCTCAGCAAATGTCGAATTCAACCACGAATTCCCACTTGTTGAATCCAGTGGCGCGGCTGGCATCGGCCTCTTCCGTACTGAGTTCTACCTCCTTGGCAAAGGTGAAATTCCCTCCGAGGAAAGCCAATACCAAGTCTACTCTGAAGCCGCACGTATTACCGCCCCCCACCAGGCAATTATCCGCACGCTCGACGCTGGCGGTGACAAACTCCCAGCTGAACCACTCCCTGAGCCTGAACCTAACCCCTTCCTAGGCTGGCGAGGCATCCGAGTCTCACTCACCCGCCGCGGCATGTTCAAAGAACAACTCAGGGCCATCCTGCGCGCCAGCGCCCACGGCCGTCTGGGCGTCATGTTCCCACTCGTCTCCGGCGTCGGTGAAATCATGCAGGCAAAAAGCATCCTTCAGGAATGCATGGATGAACTCGACCGTGAACAAACCCCCTACGATCCCGGCATCGAAGTAGGTGTCATGATCGAAGTGCCCTCCGCTGCTATGATGGCCGATGAAATTGCCAAAGAAGTCGACTTCTTCTCCATCGGTACGAACGACCTCATCCAGTACACAGTGGCTGTCGACCGTGTCAATAAACACGTATCCAACCTCTACAAGCCCACCAACCCAGCTGTCATTCGCCTGATCAAAATGACTGTCGAAGCCGCTAACAATAACGGCATTTGGACAGGCGTCTGTGGGGAAATGGCAAGCGACCTCCTGCTTACCCCCCTCTTGATTGGTCTCGGAGTTGACGAACTCTCCGTCGGTACCCACCAACTCCCAAAAATTAAAAAAGCGATCCGCTCACTCTCTCATGCAGAGTGCGCAACCCTAGCTGACGAAGCCCTACGCTGCAGATTCAGTAGCGATATCCTCGCACTTACCGAAAAGCTTGCACACCGAACATACGGGAGCCTTTTTGATTAAAATCACATTGCCCACCTTTGGGACACACTCGATCACACCATTACCCACTCGGGCACTTGCCCCAGCACAAAAACCTGCTAAGTCATGGGTATGTCTTCAGCCTACGCTGCTCTAGCAGATCGCCACAGAGAAATTGCCCTCCTCCATTCTTGTTCCTCCACATTAGGATGGGATCAAGAAACCCACCTCCCGCCATCCGCACTCACATACCGCGCGGATCAACTCTCTTATCTATCAGGTAAGGCGTATGCTCTCTCTTCTGGCAAAGATTACCACAACCTGCTCACCGCTGCCGAAGATTCCCAACCAACTTCAATTCTCGAAAAAGCAAACCTGCGTGAGTGGCGCTACCAATACCAACGCGCCACCTGCCTCAACCAAAGCATCGTCGAACGTGAGTCTCAAATCACTTCACACGCCAAAGCTGCTTGGATCAAAGCCAGAGAAGATAACAACTTCTCTCACTTTGCCCCTCACATGCAGCAACTCCTCGACCTTGCCAAAGAAAAAGCCGAGCTTTGGGGTTACGAAAACGAGGCCTATGACGCCCTCCTAGCAAACTTCGAACGCGGAGCCACCACCAAAGATGTCGAAAGTATCTTCTCCCGTTATGAACCACAAATTAAAGATCTAGCCGCCTCTGCCGTAAACCGCAGCACCCAGGCATCCCCACGCCAGTTCGAAGGTTCCTTCCCCGTAGAAGCACAAAAGCAACTCAACCGTGAAGTCGCTGAGTCACTCGGATTTGATTTCAGCTCTGGCCGCATCGACACCACAACACATCCCTTCTGCACTACCCTCGGCCCAAAAGATGTGCGTCTAACAACACGCTACTATGATCACGACTTCACTGCTTCCCTCTTCGGTGTGATGCATGAAGCCGGACATGGACTCTACGAACAAGGCCTCCCAGATAGTGAGTATGGATTGCCTAGTGGCTCCTCAGTATCACTCGGTATCCACGAATCCCAGTCTCTGCTCTGGGAAGCGCATGTCGGTCGCTCACCTGAATTCTGGCACCATTGGTTCCCACGCGCCCAAGAACTCTTCCCCCAACTCAATGACTGGAATACCCAGGAATTTCTCCAACGCATCAACCAAGCAACCTTCTCACCCATCCGCGTCGATGCCGATGAGGCCACATACGACCTTCACATCCTATTGCGCTTCAATATCGAGCGACAATTGCTCAAAGGTGAACTCCAAGTCCAAGACATCCCCGCTGCTTGGAATGAACTCTTCGCTAGCTATTTCGGTTTCACCCCTGAAAATGACACGCAAGGCTGCCTCCAAGACATCCATTGGTCCATGGGGGGACTCGGATACTTCGCCACCTACACACTCGGCAACCTCAATGCCTCACAACTCTTCCACATAGCTATCCAGTCAGATGCAATTAAAAATGCCTATGATAACGCCAACTTCACTCCGTTGTTAGAATGGATGCGTACCCACATCCACCAAAAAGCTAGCCTCGAATTACCTCAGGACCTAATGGCCTCAGCGACCGGACAAACCACAAACCCAGACTTCCATATCCAACACCTCAATAAACGCTTCCTGAATACTTAATTTTCCCCATTATATCTGATAACTTATAAACCCAAATCACGTAACCAGCCCATGACTTCTAGACGCACTTTCCTATCCACGTCCTTCCTCGCAGCCGCAGGCCTCAGCACACGCAGCTTCGCTCAAGAAACTGCCGCCCCAAGCTTCACTACCGACCAAATTAAACTTTCCCTCAAAATCGGAATGGTCGGCTTCGGTAAAACTCCTGATGAGAAATTTAAAGGCATCAAAGACCTCGGATACGACGGCATGGAGCTCAACTCTCCAGGTGGACTCGATAAAAAAGCCTGCCTTGCCGCTTCCCAGAAATATAATTTCCCAATCCACGGTGTGGTGAACTCCACCCACTGGCGCACACAACTCTCTAACCCTTCCGCTGAAATTCGCGAAAAGGCACTCCAAGACCTACTCACTGCTATCGATGACTCAGCACTCTGTGGCGGCCACGCGGTCCTTCTCGTTCCCGCTGTGGTAAATAAAAAAGTCAGCACCCAAGAAGCTTGGGACCGCTCCATCGAGGTCATTCACAAAGCCCTCCCACATGCCGCACAAAAAGGACAACACATCCTCATCGAAAATGTCTGGAACAACTTCCTCTACGACCCGAAAGGCGGAAATGCCCAGTCAGCGGACCAACTCAAAAAATACCTCGATGAAATCAATAGCCCATGGGTCGGTAGCTACTTCGATATTGGTAACCACCAACGCTTCGGAAAACCCGCCGATTGGATCCGCACCCTCGGAAAACGTATCGTAAAACTCGATGTCAAAGACTGGGGAATCAAAAATGGCTTCTGCAAAATCGGTGAAGGCGATGTCGACTGGGCCGATGTCCGTCGAGCTCTCAAAGAAATTAATTACTCAGGCTGGGCAACAGCTGAGGTTCGTGGCGGAAATCAAGAGCGCTGCGCCGAAATCCTCAAAAATATGCAAACCCACCTCCTCGGACAAAAAGCTTAGTTCCCACCCAACACTCTCTAATAAAAATGACCTCACAGCTACCACTGTGAGGTCATTTATTTAAAGGCCTGTAGCATTCTTTTCTATGGCTTCTTCACCTCAACCTTCACGTTGTCGATAAAAATATCTCTGGCCGTGCTGTCGTTAGAAACCTGAACCCAACGCAGCTCAACCTTGTCACCTTTATCATTTTCCGTCGTAACGTAATCGAGAGTCATCTTTTCCTCTGGATGCTTTTTCACATCCAAAGCCTTCGCTGGTGATTGCGCAAGCACGCGATCATCAGTGACGTTGTAGAGAACAAGCGTATACTTCACATAAGAACTATTCTTGTTGTACACGTGCGTAGATACGGAGATCTTCTTTCCCGGAGTACCGACTTCCCCTAAGTCCAAATACGCTCCAAATGAACCGTTGATGTCTTTACTATCCACCTTGACCGAACCGTCGCGCTCACCGTCTCCCCCGTCCGGGTCAGCGCTCACACCTACAATCACAGGTTTCTCAGCACTCCCACTGAAGACCTTCGCCTGAATTTTCTCCTCGAGATCCTTGCGTTTCTTGAGGTTATAATACTTTATCTTAGCCTCCGCTGCTGCAACTGCCAGCACAGAGACCCCTATCACTATGTTCATGGTTTTCATTTTTTATTCTTCGGGTTGTTTGAGTTCGTAAGTTCTATCGTAGAGCGCGTCATTGTAGCCAGCCCACTGCGGCGATGAAATCCACATCGGGTTGCGCTCAAAGCCTTCACACCAATCGTGGTATTCTCGATACAGCGCCTTTACCAATGCCGGCCGACGCATTGATACGTTCGTCAATTCAGATGGGTCATTTGCTAGATTAAATAACATAGGTGGCCGATGAGGCGCCATGATGAGTTTCCAGTCCCCCTTGCGAATCGCCCCCCCTCTTAAACTCATCCTCCAGTACAAACTCCGATCTTCTAACTTCGCATCACCTAACAAAATAGGAACTAAGTTAACGCCGTCCTTTGGCCTCACCACCTCCCTTCCCCCTACTTGAACCTTTTCTTCAGTAACTTCACCACCAGCTGCTGCCACCAGACTGTGCATAATATCAAAAACAATAACCGGCTCAGTATAACGCAGACCAGCCGATAACACTTTAGGCCAATGCCAAATCATCGGAACGCGGATCCCACCTTCGTACCAAGTTCCCTTCGTACCATTGAATGGTGCATTCAGAGCATGACTCACCTCGACACTGCCTCCATTGTCATTGAGGAAAATAATGAGCGTACTCTCTAATTGCCCCTTGTCCTCCAAATACCCGAGGATTTTCCCCACATTATCATCTAGGCATTTCTGCATCGCACAATACACTCTGCGTTCAGGACTCTCGATATGTGCATAGGCCTCTAAATCACTCTTCTTAGCCTGCATAGGTGAATGCGGCGTGTTATACGCTAAGTACAGAAACCATGGGTCTACCCCCTCTGATTCACGCTCCATAAAGTCTATAGCCTCCATGGTAAACCAATCAGTGAGATACGGAGTGCGTATCTGCTTCACCTTCTCATTCCCCCAACTTAGTTCATTGTGCTCCTTACTAGGAAAATAATCGTGGTCGCCACCTAACATCCCAAAGAAGAAATCAAAACCTCTCTGCAATGGGTGGAAGGCTGGGACTGATTCCCCAACATGCCACTTGCCAATCGCTCCAGTCCGATACCCCAGTTGCTTGAGACGATCAGAAATCAATTTCTCATCCACTGGGATGCCCACCATCTCAGGTTTTAGGTGGTCTTGTATGGACAGGTTATGCTCAAAACCAAACCGCTCTTGATAACGGCCAGTCAGGATGCCAGCCCTTGAGGGAGCACACACGTTGGCCGAGACATAGGCCTGCGTAAACCTCACTCCCCCACTGGCTAAACGATCGATATTCGGCGTCTTAATTTGAGTAGAACCATAGCAACCTAAGTCTCCCCACCCCATGTCGTCAGTAAGGATGAATAAAATGTTCGGCTGCGCTCGTTCAGCTCGCAATGCCCCCACTAACAAAAGAGGGTAAAGTAAATAGTGTAAGTACTTCATAAGACATTCATCGATCAACTCTAGCTGAACCACCAGCTACTAACTTCTTAACTTCATCTAGCCTAGCCATCGTCGTGTCGCCAGCGGTAGTCATAGCCAGAGCGCCATGCGCAGCTCCATACTCCACCGCAAGTGCTGGATCACCTAACTCCATCAAGCCATAGATCAATCCCGATGCAAAGGAGTCACCTCCCCCCACCCGGTCAAAAATCTCCAAGCCAGGTCGGTGGGTTGCGGAATAAAAACTTCCCTCGTACCACAAAATCGCACCCCAATCATTGATGCTCGCAGTCACCACATCGCGCATCGTTGTGGCAACGGCCTTAAAGTTTGGATAAGCTGCCACCACCTTCTCGATCATAGATTTGAAATGACTTTCATCTAAACCTGTGACATTCGCGTGATCCACCCCCTCAACCTCAAATCCTAAACAGGCTGTAAAATCTTCCTCATTACCAATCATCACATCCACATAAGGTGCGATCGCTTGGTTCACCTCCTGCGCCTTCTGCTTTCCTCCAATCGCATCCCACAAACTAGGGCGATAGTTAAGATCATAAGAAACACAAACTCCATACTCCTTCGCCTTGCGACATGCCTCAATAGTCAACTCCGCAGTACTCTCAGAGAGTGCAGCAAAAATCCCTCCTGTGTGAAACCATCGAGTCCCACGCTCACCAAAGAGTGCATCCCAGTCGACATCTCCAACCTTAAGCTGTGACACCGCAGTGTTTGCCCTATCAGAACACCCCTTCGCCGCTCGCATGCCAAACCCCCGTTCAGTAAAATTCAGACCATTGCGAGCTTCCCGACCAATCCCATCAAAATCCCTCCATTTCACCTCTGAACTGTCAACCCCTCCTTGGTAGATTAAATCCTCTAACAGTAGTCCAACTTCGTTTCTTACCAGACTCGTAACAATGGATGTCCTCAGCCCGAAGCAACGCTTTAAGCCCCTAGCCACATTGTATTCACCTCCACCTTCCCACGCTCTAAATTGACGTGTCGTACGCACTCGTCCATCACCAGGGTCAAGCCGTAGCATCACTTCTCCCATGGAAATACAGTCAAACTCCACTTCTTCTCTTCTTCTTGTATTCATAATTATAAAATTTGTTATTTCACTAGCTCAACTACCTCACGAGTAAGCTTCGCTATCTCTTCGAATTTACCGTCATTGACCAAAGAACGCTCAACCATCCACGAGCCACCACAGGCGAGCACCGAATCTAAGGACAAATAATCCCTAACATTCCCTGCGTGAATCCCCCCAGTCGGCACAAACTTAACACTTTGATAAGGTGCTGATAGTGCTTTGAGTAAACCTACCCCTCCACTAGCTTCCGCTGGAAAAAACTTCACATTCTTCAGCCCGTATTCCATCGCTAAGGCAATATCTGATGCACTAGAAACACCCGGCAGCACCAACATCTCATTGGCTAAACAGTACTCAACAACCTCGCGGTGAAACCCAGGACTGACCACAAATTTAGCACCAGATTCCCTTGCCTCCTTCACTTGGTCTACTGTCGTGACCGTCCCCGCCCCAACTAGAATATCGCCTCTTGAGGCTAAGACTTCCATCGCACCCATTGCCGCATCAGTGCGGAATGTCACCTCCGCAATCGGAAGCCCCCCTGCCACTAAAGCTTCTCCTAAGGACTGCGCTAATTCCACCTCATCTACTACAACTACAGGAACAACCCTTAAACTACTTATCATATCAACCAAATATCTTTGATCACATACATCTATCATATCCATAACGTTTATAAAAAATTCACAGGTAGCATTCCCAAGCAAACCATACACTGTCCACAATAAAATATAACCGTTCAAATATGAAACGTTTAGCAATTTATTGGATCGACCATTCTCACCCCACCAGACATCAATAATGAAGCAAGCCTCCCCCGACAACCTGCAAAAATGAATTTTCTCACAACTTCTACAAAACCGACACAACCTCATAATCCACTGATAATTAATCCTCTTTATATTGACACCTTCCACCTAGGAGCAAGGATAGACAATAGAACCTGAACCTCATGTTTCACATATGAACAAATACCACATCCCCAGTATTGCCAACACTTGCTCAATCTTCCAATTATTAACCACCAGCAAGAAAGCAATGAGCTCTAGCGCAATTGCCAACGAGCTCAATCTCCCCCGCACTTCAGTCTATAGAATATTACAAACACTCGAGTCTGAAGGCATGGTCCAAAAGATTAACAATGCATATATCATGGGACACCGACTTATTAACTTAGGATTTCAAGTCACATCCCATATTCCAGAACGTCAACTATGTGTTCCAATACTCCAAGAACTCACAAACCAAACCCAAGAATCTTCCCATTTTGCGGTACTCTCGGATACAAACTCTCTCCTCATCGAAGTCTGTGATAGTCCACAAGCTCTCCGCGTAGCAAGCCGCCCCGGCACACTCGCCGACATCCATTGCTCAGCCTCAGGAAAATGCTTCCTCGCTTTCGCCCCAGAACAAGTTGCAAGCGACCTCATGGACAGAATTACCTTCACCCAAAGAACCAACAACACCCATATCAATAAAGCCTCCCTCATGAACGAGCTCCCCACCGTCCGACGCCTCGGCTACGCACTTGATAACATTGAATACCACGAAAATGTACGCTGCATCGCAGCCCCAGTATTCAATGGTCTAGGCCAAGTTTCTGGAGCTATCGGCATCACAGCCTCCACTAACAGATTCCCCAAATCAAGAATCCCTGAAATGTCAAAGCAAGTTCTAGCTGCTGCAGAACAGCTCTCACAGAGATTCGGCAAACACTAAGACCCACACATTCTCACCTATGACACATTCCCTAACATGTTGCGCACTTATCGCGCTCAGTTCACTCACTCTGGTCGCCCAAAACACCCCTCCCGCTGCGGAGCACAATGACCAACACTTTTCAGCAGACCTCAGTAGCGCATCCATCCTCAAAGTTACTGAAGCCGCAGCAAAATGGCAGTTAGCAAACCCAGCCAAACACCCACTATGGGATTGGACAAGTGGTGCCCTTTGGACCGGCTACATGGCCCACGCCCACACCACCGGTGATGAAACCTACTACGAGGCGCTTCGTCAGATGGCCATAGAAAACCAATACAAACTAGGCCCAAGAAAAGATTTTGCCGATGACCACTGTGTCGGCCAAGCCTACCTCTGGCTCTACCTGCGCGATGAAATACCACATCAAATCGCACACACAAAAGACACGCTCACAGACTTCATTAGCCGCCCTCACGACGAGCCACTGCTTTGGAAAAATAAAATCTACCTCCGAGAACCCGCTTGGTGCGATTCGCTCTATATGTCGCCACCTACCCTCGCCATGCTCTATGCCGCCACTGGCGAAAGAAAGTTTCTCGACTCTATGGATACTCTTTGGTGGCGAACCACAGACTACCTCTACGATCCAGAAAGTTCCCTATTTTGGCGTGACTCTAACTACTTTGACCGAAAGGAGAAAAATGGCCAAAAGGTCTTTTGGTCCCGCGGCAATGGCTGGGTCTTTGCTGGCCTCTGCCACATTCTTCAGTACATGCCCGCTGATTACCCATCACGCCCGCGCTACGTAAAACTCTTCAAGGAAATGGCGGCCAAACTTAAAGAGATCCAACACCCCGACGGATCCTGGCACGCCGCTCTCCTCGACCCTGACAGCTTCCCAGCTCCTGAGTCAAGCGGCACTGCCTTCTACGTCTACGGCATGGCTTGGGGCATTAATAATGGCATCCTTAGTAAGTCAGACTACCTACCAGTCTGCCAAAAAGCTTGGAATAGGCTCGTTAAAAACATGCACCCCTCGGGCAAACTCGGTTACGTCCAAGCCATTGGCAAAGACCCGCAATCAGTCTCACTCAATGAAACCGATGTCTACGGAGTCGGTGGCCTTCTATCAGCTGGCCATGAGCTATTTAAAATGCAGTTGTTAGCAGGTTCCAAACAACACCCAATTACCCTAACAAACCCGAGTTCATCATTGCGCCTCAACAAAGTGCTCGAACTACCATGGTCAGAAATCAAGGCTCACCTCCCAGATGCTACCCCCAATAATATTGCCATCCTCGACACCATCAGCGGCTACTTCTTACCCATCCAAAATGATGGCAAGCTCTTGCTCACACAGGTGAGCCTAATGCCAAAAGAATCACGCTCCCTCAAACTCTGCATTCTCAATGACGAACAACCAAAATTCTTCCCTTCCAGACTCCATGCCCGCTTCGTTCCCGAACGTCTGGATGACTTCGCTTGGGAAAATGACCGTATGGCCTTCAGAATGTATGGCCCAGCTCTAGCAGCTGAAAATGCACGTGGGGGTATCGACGTCTGGACTAAATGTGTCCGCTACCCCATCGTCGACAAATGGTATGCCGCCGGCCCTAGCAAATACCACGATGATCACGGCGAAGGTATGGACGCATACAAAGTCGGCCAGACCCTAGGCTGCGGCGGATTGGGATACCTCGGTAAATCTAACAAACTCACTCCAAGCCCCGTCTACGATAAGTCAGAAGTCCTCGCCACTGGACCATTGCGCCTTAAGTTCAAACTAAACTACCCACCTCTGAGTGTCGATAAGGCTACTATCAGCGAAACTCGCACACTCACCATGGATGCCGGAGAACACTTCTTCCACATCAACTCAAGCTTCCAAGTCTCAGGTGACACCCGTGGAATCACACCAGTCACTGGCATCTATGTGAACGAAAAATCTAAGTTAGCAGAAACTCCAGACGAAGCAGCTCAGTCAATCTTCCAAACAAACCATGCCATCGCAACTTGGGAACTACTCGGGAAACCCGAACAAAATTACGGTTTTATCGGCACTGCTATCCTCACCCCCAAAGAAGGCCTCACAGATTCTATCCATTGGGATAACAATCATCCCTTGATCACCCTCAACAAGGACCTCAGCAAGCCAGCTCAATGGTTTGCCGGAGCCGCCTGGAGTGAAGTCGACACCCCACGCGACACTGACTTCGAACACCGCGCCATGCAGTTCACTCACGATAACTTTATTCACCCAATCCAAGTGCAATTCTAACACAAATATTATGCAGAACCACCGTACAGCAGACGCTCTCAGCTACAAATCGCTCGACACCACCGGACTTCGAGAACGGTTTCTCCTTGAAGACAGTTTCAACATAGGAGAACTCACCCTCACCTACACCGATATTGACCGCGCCATCACTGGCTCAGCAGTCCCAACCAACTCCCCACTCAAACTCGAAGCTGCCGACGCACTGCGCTCCGACTTCTTCTGCCAACGCAGAGAACTCGGAATCCTCAATATCGGCCAAGCTGGCTCAGTCAATGTCGATGGCCAACAATTCCAGCTTAACAAGCTCGAGTGCCTCTACGTCAGCCGTGGCAGTAAAGAAATTACCTTCGAAAGCAAAGACCCGTCTCAACCAGCCGAGTTCTTCTTACTCAGTTACCCCGCCCACCACGCATACCCTACCACCCATGCCACTCTCGATCAGGCTAACAAACTAGAACTTGGTGGGTCCTCCACAGCGAATGAACGCCACCTCTACCAGTTCATTCACCCAAATGGTATCCAATCCTGCCAACTTGTCATGGGCTTCACCGTCATTCAGACTGGTAGCACATGGAATACCATGCCTCCCCATACCCACGACAGACGCTCAGAGGTCTATTGCTACTTCGATATCGCAGACGGCCATAGAGTCGCACACTTTATGGGGCACCCAGATGAAACGCGTGTCCTCTGGATGAGTGAAAAAAATATCGCTCTCTCTCCATCTTGGTCAGTCCATTGTGGTGCCGGTACGGGTAAGTATGCCTTCATTTGGGGCATGGGTGGCGAAAACCAAGATTTCGATGACATGGACGGCTTCCCCCTCTCAACTCTACGCTAATTCTATTACAGCTACCCACTCACCATGCAGCGCTCTAACATTATTCTCGGCATCCTACTTGGAACCCTCGCCAGCACGATCTGTTTCAGCTTTATCAGCCGAAACCAACACGCCGATGCCCACAGTGGAGCTGCCAATGCAACACTCAATCGCAAAATCAAGGTCGCTCATGCCCTCCCATTAACGCATCCAGTCCATCTCGGAATTGAACACTTCGCAGAACGACTAGAAGCACTCTCCGGCGGTGCCATCGTCTGCCAAATCTACCCAAGCGGCCAACTTGGATCAGAAACTGAGTACATCGAAAAACTACAATCCGGCACACTCGACATCGCTAAAACCTCCGCAGCCCCCCTGGCCAATTTTGTGCCGCGAATGAAAGTATTCTCGCTCCCCTACCTCTTTCGCGACCGCTCACACTATTGGGATGTCCTCGATGGCGAAATTGGAAATGAGCTCTTGGCCGCTCTGGCCACCCGCCAAAATAACCAAGCCTCAGGGTTCCGCGGCATTTGCTACTACGATGCAGGAAGCCGTAACTTTTATACTACGACTCCTGTCACCAAACCATCCGACCTAAGTGGACTCAACATTCGGGTCATGAAAGATTCCGTTGCCATAGCCATGACAGAAGCTCTCTCTGCGAGCCCCGTCCCAATGCCCGGAGGCGAAATCTACTCAGCCCTCCAAAAAGGGGATATCAATGGAGCCGAAAATAACCCTCCAACATTCGTCGCCCAACGCCACTTCGAAGTCTGTAAGCACTTCACCTTCGACCACCACTCACGCATCCCCGATGTGCTCAATATTAGCTCCTCCCTCTGGACCAAATTGAGTGACCAAGAAAAAGAATGGGTCCGTACTGCCGCCCGTGAATCAAGCCGCTTCCAACGCACTCTATGGAAAAAACGCTCAGACGCTGCTGTCGCTGAAATGCAAGCAGCTGGAGTCACCATCCACCGCCCCGATCCAATAACTTTTCAACAAGCTCTCGGGAATGCCATGTCTCCCTTCCTCGTAGGTGAGGTGAAATCCTATGCCAAAAAAATTCAAGCCCAGTAAATGTTCTCTACCCTAAAAAAAATGATGCGCTTCACTGCGGCGAGCTGCCTCCTCGCCCTCTTGCTCATTGTCATTCTCGGTATCCTCTCGAAACGCCTCACATTGCATATCACCTGGACCGTCGAACTGGCCGAATTCCTCTTAGCTTGGCTTGTGATGTTAGGTGGCGCGCTCGCCTACATCGAACACGCACACCTCGGGGTCGACCTCTTGTCAAACCACCTCGACTCAAAAGCTAAAACCCTTGCGCGTGGCACCAGCCACCTCCTCATTGCTGGATTTTCCATCGCCGTATTAATCATCGGAGGATCACAACTTTTTTTCGAACGCTGGAATGCAGGACAGATGCTCCCAGCCTTGGGTATCCATAAAGCATGGTTCTATCTCAGTGGCCCCATCGTTGGCCTCATTATTGCAATTACCGCTCTCTATTACACATGGGATGCTCTGAACCAATTCAGAAACCACCCAAACACCACTAAGTCTACCCCATGAGTCTCGGTATCTCCATCTTGCTGATTGCCTTTATCTGCATGTTGCTTCTCGAAGTACCTGTAGCCTTCGTCGTGGGCATTTCTACCCTCCTAACAGTGATCGCCCTCGGTTACCCACAAACCTTACAAACCGTTGCAGGCGATATGCTCAATGGTGTGGACAACTTCTCCCTACTTGCCATCCCATTCTTTATTCTAGCTGGTGACCTGATGGGCGCCGGAGGCCTAGCTTCTCGACTCATCCAGTTTGCCTCTGTCCTCGTAGGTAGAGTGCCCGGCGGACTCTCCTTAGTAAATACTCTCACATGCATGCTCTTCGGCTCGATTTCAGGTTCAGCCGCAGCAGCGGTCTCTTCCATCGGTAACACACTCATTCCTGAAATGAACCAGCGAGGCTATGACAAAGATTTTAACGTCGCCGTCACAACATCGGGGTCTATCACCGGACTGTTAATCCCACCTAGCAATGTGATGATTGTCTATGCTGTCGTCGCATCCGGCATCTCAGTGTCTAAACTCTTCATGGCCGGTATCTTTCCAGGCCTACTCCTCGGCGCGACAATCATGCTCGTCTGTATCGCCGTCTGTTATAAACGTGGATACGGAAAAAACACCACGCAGCAGTCCCTCCCCAACTTCTTTCCTGCTCTCTTCAGCGCTCTTCCAAGCTTGCTTCTCATTGTTATCGTCCTAGGTGGTATTTTCTCCGGCTGGTTTACCGCCACAGAAGCATCAGCTGTCGCAGTCATCTGGTCGTTCTTCCTCGCTGTAATTTGCTACAAACAAGTACAGCTCAAACACCTCCCAGCCCTCCTAGCTCGCTCAGCTCGCACCACAGGTGTCGTACTTTTCCTCGTAGCCACAAGCTCCGCTATGAGCCAAGTGCTCACCCTAGAGCAAATCCCTCAGCTCATTAGCCAGTCACTAATAGCCCTATCTAACAACCCTATTGCCATTCTCCTTCTCATCAATGTCATCTTGCTGCTTGTTGGGACATTTATGGATATCACACCTGCTATCCTTATCTTCACACCCATCTTTCTACCTGTAACTACAGAGCTGGGGATGGACCCAATCCACTTTGGTATCGTCATGATCGCAAACCTTTCCATTGGTCTATGCACCCCTCCCGTTGGAACTTGCCTATTCGTCGGCTGTTCAGTCGGAAAAACCAGTATCGCAGGGGTCTCACGCCAAATGCTCCCCTTCTACTTCGCGATGCTTCTCGCCCTCCTTCTTATCACTTTCGTGCCAGAAATCAGCCTCTGGCTCCCCTCACTTCTTGACTCCTAACATCTACTGAAACCTATCAAATATGTTCGATCTCACTGGAAAAACAGCTCTCGTTACTGGATGCAAACGCGGAATCGGCCTCGCCATGGCTAGGGGCCTCGCACAAGCAGGTGCTGATATCATTGGCGTCTCAGCTTCCCTGGAAAACCATGGCTCAGATGCCGAACATGCCGTCACTAAACTTGGCCGTAAATTCTTCGCATACCAATGCGATTTTTCAGAGAGAGAATCACTCTACAACTTCATTGCCAAAATCAAAGACGCCCATGGCACCCCCGATATTCTAGTCAATAACGCTGGCACTATCCGCAGAGCGGCTGCAGTTGAACATAATGATGCCATCTGGGATGAAGTCATTAATGTAAACCTCAATGCCCAATTCATTCTCTCTCGCGAAATGGGGGCTGGCATGGTTGAGCGCGGCAGCGGAAAAATTATTTTCACCGCCTCCCTCCTCACTTTCCAGGGAGGCATCACAGTACCAAGTTATGCTGCCTCCAAAGGTGCCGTTGGCCAACTCGCAAAAGCTCTCTCTAACGAATGGGCCGCAAAAGGGGTCAATATCAACACTATCGCCCCAGGTTACATCGCTACCGATAACACCCAGGCACTCCAACAAGACCCAGTCAGATCAGAACAAATTCTGGCCAGAATTCCAGCTGGCCGGTGGGGACAGCCAGATGACTTCATCGGTCCAGTCGTATTTCTCGCCTCAGATGCCTCAAACTACGTCAATGGGGAGACTCTCGTCGTCGATGGCGGATGGATGGGACGCTGAAAACCTGCCTAACAACCCACACCATCACTCACACCGTGACTACCGCCTTCACCATCTGCTCAGTACTCCTGCTGGCTTTCACCAAGCTATCCGTTGCGAACAGCCCGATAGTTTTCGATTTCGAAAACACACTTCCTCCATTTGAAAATTCCGAAGGGGTCGATATCAAACGCAGCTCCATAGAGGCCGTACACGGCCATCACTCGCTCTCCATCCAATGGAATGGAAAGGGTGGCACCCTCAAACTCACCCACCCAATTGAGGCTTCAAATCAAATTATCAAGCAACGCAAACACGCTGCAGTCTTCCACCTCTGGATCTTCTCTGACTCCCCTCAAAACCATCAAAAACTTCGCTTTGAATTCGGTAGAAATGGCAGCAACACACCAGACGCATGGTTCGACTACACACTCAACTTTTCAGGCTGGAGAACCATGATGGTGCCGTTCAATAGAATGCAGGGCACGCCTCCTGCACAATTCGATTGGATGCAAATTCGCACCCCCAATGGCAAGCCCGGAAAGGTCGCCATCGACCTCCTCCTGCCCTCCACTCAATTCGATAGACGCCACCCAAGCCACGACCAATCCTACCAATTCACCAAAGATGATCCCCACTCTAGAATCCGTGAAGGTAAACCGCTCGACCTCTACCACCAATCCATCCGTCAGATCCCCAATCCCCCCATCTCCCCTCAACAAAGTCATACTCTAAAATTGTTAGAAGACACACTCGAGGCCACGCTACTAAAATCTAACACTAGCCCAAACCTCCAAGCCATCAGAAACAAATACGCACAATACCAAATCACTATAAAGCCTGATGGTAGCGTCAATGGCAGACACATTTTTTACCTCCACACAACAGACATCTACAAAGGACTCGAAATAGAAGAATCCATCCGCCTAGAATTACAATACGATCTAAAAAATACTGGCAAGCTCCTCCTCCAATTAGCCAAAGCTTGGCATTTCTACCAAGCAAACCAAAGCGAGAAACAAGAACTTGCTGAGATGATCATCAACCTCAACAAGCTCCTGCTGAAATCGGGTTGGCACTTAGGCCACGGCCAAGGAACCCTCCACCACTTCGGCTATTCTTCCCGCGAATACTACACTGCAGGATTCCTCACCAGAGTACTCTTAGAGAAGCACCACTTGAGAGACAAAGTCGCACGATCACTACAGTGGTTCAATGACGCTCATTATTGCTTCGCCCCATTTGCAAGTACTCACTACGCAAATCTAGATTACTTCAACACTCTCGCTAAGCCACAGCTCCAAGCCATTCTCATGACCCACAATGAGGGTGAACGATTCTATGCCCTCAAACAATGGAGAACCATGCTCTGCGCGACCATCACGAATGACCGCCATGGTAATAACGGTGGCTTCAAAGAAGACGGCACAGCATTCCACCACTGGGGCCACTACCCAGCCTATGAAACTGGAGCCCTCAATGCCCTCGCCTCACTCTTCAGAGTCTTTTCACAAACCGAACTTCGACTCTCAGAAGAGGCCTACAGAAGCTTTCATAAAGCCCTTCTCTCTATGCGTGTGATGAGCAACCTCTACAGCTGGCCACGCTCCATTAGTGGACGTCACCCCTACCCGCAAGATGGTCTAAAAGCTATTCGCAGCGCCTTCCTAGATTTTGCCCACGCCGGAAACCCTGACAACACACTCACTATCGATCCAGATGTTGCCTCTGCGGCCCTCCGTCTCTTCCCTGAACTAAAAGACGAGCTGCCTCAATGCTCCCCCGAATCAAGCCCAAACGGCCACTGGACATTTCCCTACGCCCACATGAATGCTCATCGCCGAGCCGACTGGCTGGCCCTTGCTCGTGGTCACAGCCGCTACGTTTGGGCCAGCGAAATCTATGGGCCAGTCAATCACTATGGTAGATACCAAAGCCATGGCACCCTCGAAATCCTGCCCCTCGACGGGCTTGCTGGCTCTGGAGTGAGTGAAGACGGCTGGGATTGGTCACGCCCACCAGGTGCCACCATCACACACCTGCCAATAGATCAACTCCCATTTGAAAAAGTCATCATGATGCCCACCACTGAGGAGACTTTCGTTGGCAGCACGCACCTCAACAACACAAACGGACTCTTCGCCATGCGTCTCAGGGAAAAAGTCGAACAAGGAAATCCTAACAGCGGCCTTCACGCCCTGAAATCATACAGCTTCTTTGATGATACCATTATCTGCCTTGGTTCCGCCATTTCAGGGCCTAGCCCGTCCTACCCCGTTGAAACAGTCCTCTTCCAACAAGCTCTCCCTGATAGAAAGTCTCACACTCAGCTAAACACATCTCAAATCACAAAGTTCCCCTATTCGGAAACAACCAATGCCCCTTGTGAGATCATAGACATCATGGGGAACTACTACTTCGTCCCCTCGCAAGATGCTCTGAACATCAAACGACAGACTCAGAAATCACGCTACCACTACCCATCACGTAAAGGCTACCCCGTGAGCTCCACCCAAGGAAACCCTCACACTCAAGGTGATTACCAAGTCGCCTACCTCAATCACGGAATCACCCCCACCAATGCCAAGTACCACTACTCCATCCTCGTCAACCCCACCAAAGAACGCGCAAACGCATTCCGCAATAATTCGAACATCAAGATCCTCCAACACGATGACAAAGCACATGTCGTCCAACACAAACAATCGACAACTTACGCCCTCTTCACCCCCCACCCACCAAAAGCTAAATCTCCCATCCTCAAAATTTCAGCGCCTTGTCTAATCATGACGCATGAGACCGATGCCTCCCTCCAGTTAAACCTCTGTGACCCAGACCTTCGCATGCCAGGCAATGAAGGGGGCATGATTCCTGGTGAGATATTCGTGAAACCAGGCAATGGCAACGAACAAGCCACATTCTCTATCACCCTAAAAGGGATCTACTCCCTCTCCCAAGGTGATGCTGCCGAAATAAGCCACACTTCCGACACAACGACCCTGCGTTGCACGACCCGCAGAGGCAGAACACTCAGCTGGACACTCAATAAATAAGACATCCTCTACCACCATGCCTGCCACTAAAACAACCCGCGCACTGCCAATCATTGCACTTCTCATCTTACTGGGCTACCTAGCCTACACAAGCTTCTTTCAGACACACACTCCACCGCCAGCCCCACAGCCCAGCACCTCAAAAAACCTCCCCACTCGCACAGCTCCCTCCACACTCTACAATGATGGCCAGTCCTCTCAATACGTAACCAGCGAGGACTCTGACCCACAGCATATCGCCTATACTTCCACACATCTCCCTGCTGGAATGAGCTGGACAAACGCCTCACTGTCCATCGATCCCAACCACTATGTCTGGAGCAATGGCTCCCTCCTCTGGAAGTGGCAAGGGCAATCCACCATCACCATACAGCGCCCCATTCCTTGGATGCCTCCCAAGGCTGCCCGAGCAAAATTTAAGTTCTCACAGCCAACCCAAAATTGCTTCGTCGTCTGGATCTATAACAAAACACCACATACCGACGCTCAGCTGCGCTTCAACTTCTACTCCCATCAAAAAACTGACCCAGTCTGCTTCTTCAACTTCGGACTCAATTTCACCGGCTGGCGTATGGCCACCGTCTCCTATGACCGAGATATGCAGGGCACCCCCACCCAACCACTCCAATCGCTTACTATAGAATCACCACCTAATATACCTAATGGTTCTGTTAGAATTGGAGATCTTGTCATGCATAAATTCATCGACGCCAGACACCAACACGGTGACTACCAAGTGCCATTCGTGCGCAATGCCGACCAACTAACCTCAGGCCACTGGGACCCCATCATGCATTGGTATGATCTTGCTGCCACTAATGCTAAGCCAATCCCTCTTACTGATTCCCACAAAGCCGCATTCCAAAAGCTGAAGTCGCTCTACACACCACCAAAATCCACCCCTCTATCAGATAAGAGACTCGAGCAAATTGAGGAGCGATTCGCAGAATACAACATCACAAAAGATAGCAATGGTATCAGAGGAGCCCATATATACATGCTCCATCATCTGGAAGCAGCCCCCTCCTCAATCAACAAAAACCCCATTCACACCCTCAAATATTATACAAACTTCATGAAGTCCATTGCTGATACCTACGCAGCATTGCCAGCTTCACAAAAAGAATCCCCATCCACAAAGCGGTTAGAAACAATCTTCTGCCTCTTGACAGAACATCTACTAGATCAAGGCTTTGCTGCGGGTAGTTCACTAGGCACCATGCACCACTTTGGCTACAACACGCGTGCTTGGGTGCCCGCTATCCAGCGCATGCAGGAACCATTGGCTAAAGCTGGACTCCTCTCACCAGCACGTGAAGCACTTGTTTGGTTCTATAATAGCAATCAGATGTACGCCCCTCCACCAGACCATGCCAACATGGACTACCTCAATACTCTATCAAAGTCAGACTTCACCATCCAAAGCCTGGGTGCTGATGACGCCTCTAAAGCCGGACGACTTCAGCGCTATTCAGATTGGCTCTCGGCTTCTATCGCCGCACCTGCTAGCGGCAAATCCGGTGGTATCAAACCAGATGGCTCACTCTTCCACCATGCCATGCACTACCATGGATACGGAGTGCCAGCCCTACGCACTGTGGTAGATTCCGTCGTCGGCCCACTCGACAACACACCCTTTGAAATATCACCAGCTGCCTACGCCAGACTCAAATCAGCCTTCTTAAGCTCTCAGTTCTGGGCATTCCCGTATTCAGGTTTCAATGCCTGCGGTAGACACCCTATCACCCACGGCATCGAATCGTGGCGCTCACCCATGCTCACACTCGCTCTATCACCTCCAGGATCCGACTCATTTGACCGCGAACTTGCCGCCGCCTACCTTGCCATGTTTGGTGGCAATAGCCAAAAACTCTTCAACGAAGAAATCCACCCAACACAAGCACTCGGGTTTTACCCAATGAACTACAATGCCGGCGCCACCTATAAGTGCGGTGAAACCACCCTACATCTCAAAGGCTATGGCAATGGCATCAAATCGCATGAAACATACGGTAAAGATAACCGCTATGGTCGCTACCTCAGCCACGGCACAATCCAAATCTATAAAAACACCACAGCCCACACGAGTGGACAAACACAAGACGGATACGATTGGTCACGCCTCCCAGGTGCCACAACACTCAAACTGCCACTCGAAACCCTTGAGGGCAGCACTGGATTTTATGGAGCCTCACCAAAACAACAAACACATCCATCAGGAGCCGGCCACCTCAAATCTACTTTCGGAGCCTTCCTCTTCCAGCTTGACCCATCAAATGCAGAACAATCCCTCAAAGTCAGAAAAAGTGTCTTTGCTGTCGACAACGTCGTCGTCTGCCTTGGGTCAAACATCTCTAATAAATCAGATCAGTTCCCCACGCAAACTACCCTCTTCCAAGCAAGCATCCCAAGCTCAAACAACCTGAGCAACAAGGGGAAGAATTGGTACATCGATCCATACGGAACAGCCTACTTCATTCCTAACACACAAAACCACCAAAGCTATTCTGGCCCCCAACAATCCAGACACAATAAAACAAAAGCTACCACCAAGGGTGACTTCTCACTCGCCTGGATCGATCACGGAACCAACCCCAGTAATGCACAGTACATTTATTATATCCTACCAGATTCCAATGAAGAAAAACTGCGCGAGTGGGCAACCACTAACCCAATCACAGTCGTCCAACAAGATGATGTCGCTCACACCATTCGTTGTAAGAAAAATAAATTGGAAGCCACTACTGTTTTCCGTCCATTCTCACAACCAAGCGTCGCGAATGCCTACCTCCAATCCATCGACCGTACCGCAATTGTTCTCACACAAAAAATATCCTCTAACAAGCTAGATATCAGCATCACTGATATCAACTTGCCCGATATCGGAACCGCCCCCTCTCCCCCTGAGACATCCATTTGTATTCGAGGCCATTGGACCCCCAATAACTCCTCTATCACACATGAACACCGAAATGGGAATACCCACCTCAATGTCCCCACACACCGCGGCCAATCGCTTAATTTCTCACTCCAAAAATAACCACTAACATCCCACCTCTCGATCAGCCATTGGATGCTTTCCAATGGCTTTTTTGATCCTCATATGAAACACAACAAATATTTCATAACTCATTGTTTCATATCAGAATACAAACACACAAACCAACACTTCAAACATTGACCAGATATCCTGTCCAACTGACAATATCAGGGACATGAAAAAGAACAAATTACTCACCCTAACAGCGTCATTCTTGATCCTTCACTCCTCAGCCTCTGCTGCACTCACAGCTCACACTGAACTCTTCACTTCTGGGAATGGAGTCCCATCTGGTTGGACACCTTTTGGTACAGCATTTCTAGCAATCAATACAGGCAATGTCCAAACTGATGATGATGGTTCAACCAATGTTTCTGGTGCCAGCTTAGACGGTAATCTAGATGGTGCCATGGTTGTTAATTCAACTTCATCTGATGGAAATGATATCTATCGGTGTCACATTTAACTTCGCTGGCACTATGGAGGCTGGTGAAGAATACACCCTAACAACCCGCGTATTTAACCCAAACTCATCCTTCATCAACGTCAATGTGGAGCTCTTCAACCTCAGTGATAATAGCTCCCTTATCCTAAGTAGCTCCGAAACTCTCAATGCCGGCAACGGCAATTACCGAACATTCACACTCAACTACACTGCACAAGCCACAGACGCAGGTGACACATTACAAGTTGTCTACCGTGGCCTTAATGTAAACAGTACAGCCAGAGACTTCTCAATTGATAATGTAGGACTCTCCGTCGTAGCCGTACCTGAACCCACAACTACAGCATTGCTTGGACTCGGAGGTGTCGCCCTCCTCATGCGTAGAAGGTACTAAGCCATCACACTATCCCCAAAAAACAAACTTTGCAGAGCGAGTGAAGTAATTCACCCACTCAACCTAACAATATACCCCAACATTAGCTATGTGTGGTGTCAGTAACTCCACTTATTATGAGCGTCACTGACACCACACGCCACCGAAGAGATGAGACAAACGTCTCCCTCTCTATCTAAAGAAAGCCCCACTCTAACCCAGAGTCGGGGCTTTCTTCTTACTGGCTCACTACTTCCAGTAAATCTTTCTCAATCAAGTGTGGTGTGATGACCATGCAGACTGCAGCCACACTTTTTGTCACTTGCTACCCTCGCTTCATCGACCTCACGTAAAATGACCACTTCGTCCTCGAGTGCATCAATAAATAGCAAACTTCCGTCCTTATCAACCCTTGCTGTCATCTCACCATTGTGAAACCCAATCACCGCACTCGCTTGAGAATCTCCCACTAACACTCCCCACATCGCCCCACTCTCCGGCCCTTGTAAGCTCAAGTGCGTAACTTTTACTTGCTCAACCCCACCGTCAAACGATGGTAAATCAATCACAAATGGAATAGCCTCTGATGAAATCTTCTCTGACTGATAGCTTAATACATCAGATCGTACCACTTCAGCCCGGTGAATGTGCTTAAGGTCTAACATACGCTGCTGCTTTTCATAGTCATTCCTGGATAAGTCCTCAGCCCAATCCATAAACTCGGCCTCATCAGTATAACGGACCGAGCGCCCTACATGCTTTACAAATGGGTTTTCGCTTCCTTTGCGCTCTATCGCATGCTCTATCGTCTGAATCATACGGTTCTTCTCCACCATTCTCTTCGCTCCCGTAACCGAACCACCATTCTCATGATCGATATTTCCAGCCCTTACTACAAAATATCCAGCCATACCAACCGCCCCGATGACGATCAATAAAGGAATACCGTTACGCGTCTTCATAAGATAACATAATCATTTTTTTAGAGTGCCCCTCGGGGCCTATCTCCATTTGCATTCACACAATAGCGCTAAAAAGTGATAAATCTCTTTGCCTCCCACATGGACCTCAACGCCTATGACGTTGAGGCCAGTAGGGACGCTTCCTTACTTAAGATTCGAAATCACACGAAAAAGCATGTTGTCATAGTTGAGCTCACCAAACTGAATCAACTGACCTCCGTCATTCCATCCCCAGAGACAACTACGTGAATCATCCCTGAAGATCTTGAAGTAACCATTCGATTGTTCCTCTAACACATACCTTTGCTTGCCCGCTCCCCAAGTTTCCAGAGTCACTCCAGCATAGTTGCGATTCTCTCTGAGTGTCAAAAAGCGAGAAGCATTCTTGTTGTCAGCGAGTTCAATCGTACAAGCATTCCCTCCAAAATGGTTGAAGCGCCATTGTTGGTTATTCCCATAGTGTAAGCCATAAGTACCCACTACTGAGCCAGCTGTACTCCCATAGGCATCTACCGCCTTTCCTGTTACTTTGTTTACTAAGAAATATTCAGTGTAGTAATCACGATTCAACTGAAGTCTACCACGAGACGCCACACTCCCCATATACGTCTCAATTTCTTGTTTGTTTGTGAACCCCTGAGCATTAGCCATCAGCTCACCATAGAAGTTGATCGATCGCGAGCTGTAGTATGGAAGTCTGTGTGGTCCAGTGAAACTACGCATCACCGTTGCAGCTAGACCGTCACGACTCAGAAAACCTTTGTCGTGGTCTGCTCCAAAACAATGCGCAGCCTCATGCCTCAGAACATCATTGCCCACCCCACTGCAAAAAGTCACAGGATTATGCGGCCCCCATGCCACTCCAGAACCATGGTCTACAGAATCAAAATACACGATCAAATCAGCCCCCTGATCAACAAACTCCTGATAGACACCTTGCTTGTTGCCCAAAATGTCCTCATCCAAATCAGGGTAACTAAATGGATTATCACTGTACGGCTTCACTTGCTTGGGAAACACAGGAACAAGCTCCAAACTAATGCCCGTATTCTTACAAGCCTCATTGAACAATGCAAATGAGGTATGTACTCCAGCCATCATCTGGTCATACCCCCCCTCCGTCGCCAGCTGCCTATCAGTATAAACGACCTTCGCCGTTGCTATCACTTGAGGGTTCGCAACTTTTGCGTAGCCCGGGTCGGAACCGTGTGCCACCCCCGCTCCCGCGAGCACGGCCATCGCCATCTTTATCAGGTTTTGTTTCTTCATTTCTGTCTATTGGTTTTACAGATTAACACTTTACATAAAGTGCGTGCTCCATTGCACAACCCAAGCTCTACACACATATTCAAACGCCCCAAAAACACAAAAAATAAACACCCGTTCATAAAGACTTATCCATCAAAACCCACTACTACACAATGGGTAGCAAACCATGCGTTAACATTTATTTTTCACCCAAAAATCAGTAGGACAGCTAAACGTTAACATCAATTTTTCTTACACCTCTCGCTCCCCCATCACCACTCAATTAAAAATGCCCACTACCACTTAAAACACACTCTCAGCATTCTGAAAAAATTTCCTATCATACAAATCAACACGGATCTACACGCAGCTAGATCGCCTCTAACAGCCCATTTTCGGAGAGCTAATTTTTTTTCAGAATCTCCCCACAATTCGCAAAACCATGCTGAACGAATCAGCTCCTAAAAATCTAAATTAAGGAGACGATGTGAACTTCATAGCCATGAGCTTGGCTACTCACGAAACTCCATATTCATCGAATTTTGATGCCGTATCCAATGCTGAACCTCTTGCTCATTCAGCGGCTCCCGAATATGCCCTTCTCCTCTTGTGAGTAAACCGATGACATTATCGAGTTCTTCAAGACTACGCCCCTCTGCCTGTACTTTCCATACGGGTAAGTAGCCTTCTGTCACTACCGCCATATGACCAATTTCTGAATTCAAACGAATATCTTGAACTGGAAAAAGATTCTTCAATGTGGGCGATATCGCTTGTCCGCTCGCTGCCTCCCAAAGTCGCACCTCCCCCTTTCTGCTTCCTGTTACCACCACCATTCCATCGTATAACAAATCAACAAAGTTAACTTCACTCAATGGACCAATCACTGCCATTTCATCTCCAACCTCAACCCTAACACTCTGGCCATTATTCTCCACATACACCCTACGCACCCAACCAGCATAGGACTCTGCGACAACAAGCTGCTCGCCCCTAACAGGCTTCCAGTTGATTTCAGTTAACTCTTTCTCCCTTGCCTCCTTGTTCGCTTTGTAGTCCACCCAAACCTTCTTACCATTGGAAGCTTTCATCCCAAAAACTCCATTGCCATTCTTCCTCTGCGTAAGCATGAAAAATTCATGCTTCATCGATGTCGCATTGTTAAAGCCATAAACAGGTAACGAAGCATACTGCCACCTTTGTTCCCGCTGACCACCTACCACTTTGATGACCCCATCCTTCAGAAAGTCCAGCGCATCTACCTTGCTGGAAATTTGGATCCACGGCCCAACTGGCCGCAAATGATTCATCCCCCACATGACAACCTCACCCGATTCATTCCCAGAAACAAACAAAGCACCAGATTCGTGCACAGCCAAACTTGTAATCGCTGAGTCACGCCACACGAATGTCTTCAGTAAGGCTCCATCCTTTGAATCTAATACTTCAATATGACCATTCTCTGTACCAAGAAAAATCCGTGTCCCATCCGCTGATAAGCACACACTGCTACTATGCGTAGATGCCTGTCGCCAGTTTCGCCATAACACCTTCCCAGACTCATTCAGATCTAACATCACTAATGAATCCCCACGGTGCATGAGTGCGCGTGAGTTTATAGCATCTATCAAAAAAATCATCATAAAGCTCATCCGACTTAAGTATCCAACCCAAGCGATACCCCTTACTCCTGTCAGGTGCAGCATAGTGCGTAGTGCTTCCCCCGCGTAATTTTTCCATATCCTCCGGACTTGGCTCCGGAAGATCAACCTCACCTACTACCTGATGCGCAGCACCTTCATTGCCTTTGAGTCCCCATCGGAATGTGCGACCCTCCACAAGCTCCCCCCACACGCTTCCTTGGTACTTAATCCTGTTATCACCCACACCACTGTACAGCGTATCACTCAGTAAACGCGGACATTGAGCCAATAACATCCCAATCCTAAGCCTGTGCATGAACTCACGCTCCGCGTCACCTTGTTCCAATTTCAACAACTCTAACCAGTGAGACAATGAACCAATATAGTTCCCCTCGTTCATCGCTGAAATCCCTGCCACTTCCTGAGCCTTAATATAGCGTTGCTTCTCATCACGACGCACATTTACCAGATCTTGATAGGTAGCTTTGAGCTCAACACTCTGGACCTGAATCATCGCGTTCTTTCGAGAAATGCGTACAGAATGCACTACAATATTGCTCACAGCAATGATCAGAAGCATAACCGATAACGCGCTCATACCCGCCACTAGGGGCTTTCTAACCGCAAACTTCTTGAACCTTTCCAAATATCCAGCTTGCCGCGCCACAATGGGATACCCACGCATCCAAAGATCAACATCATCGATTAACTTTTGAACCGACGTGTATCTATCTTCTGGTCGCTTCTCTAAACATTTCCCCACAACCGTGTCTAAATCACGGTCAATACCCCGTTCGATACTCGAAGGCTTCGCTGGAATTACATCTAGAATGCTCCTGTAGATACTCTTGCCCCTAGCCGTGATGGGACACTGTCCTGTCAGCATCTCATGCAACAATGCTCCGAGACCATAAACATCCACCAGGACTGTTGCCCCGCTGCTATCCGCCTCCAGCATCTCAGGTGCCATGTAGGCTGGAGTACCAACCACTGCCCCGCTTCGCGTCAAATTAACATCAGCATGTGACGACTTTGCTATCCCAAAATCTACAAGGTAAGGTTGCCCCGACCGATCGACCAAGAGATTAGACGGCTTCAAATCCCGGTGGATCACACCACGCTGATGCGCATAACTCACAGCTACTGCTACCCGCATAAACATACCCACCTTGTCTTGCATACTGTAATCCCCCCCACAACTTCCTACGCATGAATACATCTAGGGCGTCTCCGTCTATTAAGCGCATTGCCATGAAGGGCAAACCATCTACCTCCCCAACGGCGTAAATGGGTACAATAGATCGATGCTCAAGCTGAGCCACCGTCCTATACTCTAACAAAAACCTCTGCCGCAGCTCTCTTGAAGAGAATCTGCCGGCTACCAAAACCTTAAGCGCCACTTCTCGGTCAATATCTTTCTCCCTAGCGCGATAGACCACTCCCATCCCGCCACTCCCGAGTTCCCCCAATATCTGATAGTCACCAAAGCTAGCGCCTTCTCCTAGCCCCTCATGCTCTCCAAGAGCAAGGGCCATGAGCTGCAGCGCATCATCGTCAGTCACACCCAGCTCCCCCGCGTGCCCTTCCACACTATGACTATTTTCATCCCTCATGCTCTAAGACTTTCATCAAGTAACGGACCTCCTCTTCCACTGATTCTTCTTCTCCTAATGTCTGTTCGATCTGAGCTGTGAGAATGTCGCGAAACCTTTTTTTCATCCGGTGCAGCTGCATAGTGAGTGTTGAGCGCTTTACTCCCAACTTCTCTGCCAATGCCTGCTGAGATTCCGCCCCCCCACTGAACTGTGATCGAAAATACGCTAAAAGCTCAGCTTTCCCTCCCACTGCAAATTCCTTCTCGAGTTGATCAAGCGTGTTGTTCAGCACATTTTTCGCCCAAGCTTTATCGTAAAAACCATCACATGTTTCCCCATCCGACCCCATCAACCAATTCGGGTCAATCGCTTCATAACTAACAAAATCAAATTGACCACCACGCTTCAGCCTCGTCGCGTGCTCATGCTGGTTCAGCACATAGTTCTTGAGTGAAACTAATAAAAAGGAACGAAACTTCCCACTCTCCCCACTTGGCTTGAAAAAAAGCTGGGTATCAATTGCCATCATGAAAAAACCCTGCAAGAGGTCCTCCGCATTGTGCCGGGATTGCCCAGATGTGAGTAAATACACATACAGTGGCTTCCAGTAGGCTTGGCAAAGGTATGACGTAACAATACTCTCATCCTGCAATCCATTTTCACCTGATCCTAGCAATAGACTCCATTTCGTAGTTGGGAATGATGAGCTCTCAGACATTTTCCCGAATATAGAAGAAGGATCCTAATAATTGAAAAACAAATCTTTTTCATTTTTCTGCGTGTCACCCATCCCCCAGAAACTGTGCTTTCCCTGAAGATGTTTTACACCCATCCAAACGAACGTTTGCCAAAACGTATTTCAAAAATCCCACTACCAGTCAACACACCTCATTGAAGCATAGAGCTATCTACCACTCTCTCAACCATGTTCAGAATCCATCCATTTCAGATAAAAAACCTCTACACTGTAGCTCTGTCGCTAGTTCTTAGCCTCCAATGCTTCGCTCTCGACCCAGCTGATGGCAACATCCCCACTCCAGCACAACTGAAGCTTACAGAAACCGGCTCATCCTCACGTACTAGTAGCAATGTCTATACCTATAATATTCCGATCACAAACTATCCCTCTTCTATCGAAATAGAAGTCCAAGGCGGTGACGGCGGTTATGCTCAATCAGGTACAAACAATAATCCAACGAACCAAGCGAGCAAAGGCGGCGGTGGCATCAACGGCAAAGCAACCTTTAACATCCACCCGACAAATCCCGGAGCACTTCGCCCTGGTGGCCAAATTCGCCTTATCCCTGGTAGCAAAGGATTTAACAGACAATCTGGTCTTTACGCCCACGCGGTAAGTGGAGGCGGTGGTGGCAGTGGGCTCCTCTATCATGGCCCTCTCAATAGCGACGACTGGCGCCCACTTATCATCGCGGGCGGAGGCGGAGGCGCCTACGCTTCCACAGTCACAGGAAAACGTGCGTCCAATCGAAATGGTGGTGGCGGTGTAGCCACTGAAAATGGAGGAAGAGCCCCAAACACAGGCTACAATGGCGGCACAGGAGGAAACGGAGGCACAGCAGGCTATCTCCATGGCGGCGGCGGCGGTGGCTGGATCTCGGCTGGACAACAATCTGGCGGTGGAGCGGGGTACCCCAGTGGTGGTGACGGTGGAGTACTAAACGTAAACACTTCCAGGGGCGCAGCAGGTGGCTTCGGATGTGGCGGTGGCGGCGATGGCGGTAAACTCACTAATATTAATGGCGCCACTCTCAGCGGCGGCGGCGGTGGTGGCTACTCAGGTGGTGGAGGTGGCAAACTTTTCTATGGCGGTGGCGGTGGAGGTAGCTTTGTCGCCACAGGACAAACCCTCAATGGGATCGTTCTTCCGTCTGCCACAGCTAATGCTAACAGATGGACTGCTCGTGTAGCGGGTCAACTCCAGAACGGATTTGTGTCAATCCAAACCTTTGGCGACCTCCTCAGTGAAGCTTTACCAACCATTACAGCGCAGGATATCACCATCGATTTTGCTACCACCGCTCCCTACATAAATACTGGAGTGTCAGCACAAGACATCTATGGAAGATCGATTAACTACAGCCTTGTCTCTAGCAATGTAAACGTCAACGCGAGCGGCACCTATACGATGACCTACAAAGCCACTGACCAATATGGTCAAGAAGCTACAGAGTCACGAACAGTTACAGTAAGAGCGGGCAGTCTTATACCGACCTTTGATCTCGCTGATTCGCTCGATATTACCCAAGCTGGCCAACAAACCCCACAGATCATCAGTGCGTTCAGCGCCAACTCGCTTGGTGACGGAGACAACTCCGAAAGCCTAGTTAGTTTCGACATCAAAAACGTCACTAACTCATCCTTACTTGCAACAACTCCAACGATCGCAAATAACGGCAGACTAACTCTCACCCCTAGCGCCAATGCTACGGGAGTCACAACGCTCACAATTGTCGCCACCGATAATGGCCCCGACCCCACTGTGCGTGAATCAGTGGAGCAAACCATTGATCTTCGTTTCAACCTCGCTCCTAGCGCAGGACAATTCCTCCTGAGTTCAAACCCTGATGTGTTCTCCTCATCCGTCAACTTTAGCGAGGATGCATCTAGTCTCGTTGTTGGTACCATCAAATCCATCGACCCAGATAACCCGCAGAACTTGACCTACACCCTAAGTGGTCCAGACAAAGACCTATTCTCTCTCGGATCTAACAATGGTGTCCTAACGTTTCTTAACCAGCCCAATTACGAAACACCAAATGACTCAGGTGGGAATCGTACATACGATCTCATCATTCTCTCCAAAGACCCCAGTGCCTCCGCAGGATTTGAAAATCAAACCATCTCAGCTGTAACCGTCGATCTTATTGATGTCAATGAGCCCCCCTCTCAACCCACATTGTCCAACACATCTGTGAATGAAAACACAACTGTTGTGGGAATACTCAATGCAACAGACCCTGACCTTAACGACAATTCTGTGAACTTCGAAGTTGCTGACCACCCAAGTACCGATGGACAGTTCTTTAAAATAACCACGTTCAACAACCAACATCAACTGGAATTCAAAACAGCTCCTGATTTCGAAGACGCCCAAGACTTTGGAAATAACAACACTTACACGGTATCTGTCATAGCCTCTTCCAATGGCCAATCCACATCTAAACTTTTCATTATCACCGTCAATAATGTCGAAGAACCTCTATCTTCACCGGTACTTACTCTTACCAATGACCCTGTCTATGAGAATCAAACTGTCATAGGCACCGTCTCGTCTACTGACTCCGATGATACTCCAATAAGCTACGCAATCGCTCAAACTCCTGTTACCGACTGGGAACGTGTCGATATCGACCCCACTACTGGCGTTCTCAGTTTCAAAACTGCCCCCGACTACGAAAACCCAGATGACGTAAACTCAAATCATGTCTACGACATTAACATAACCGTCACTTCTGGTCCCGAATCTCTCACTCGTGGATTCTCCATTCCGATAGCCAATGTAGATGAAGCTCCAACAAAACCAACACTCCAAAATAATAGAACAAGCATCCCTGAAAACACACAAGTCGTGGATGTGTTAGAATCCACCGACCCTGAAGATGATGCCATCACCTTTGAAATCTCCCAAACCGAAGGGCTTGATTCCTACCTCTTCAGCGTTAACCCAGCCACAAACGAGCTCTACTTTACCAATGCTCCCGATTTCGAAAACCTTGTGTTCAATGACGAAGTCGAGGTCTTCACCGTCTGCGTCATCGCTCGCTCTGGAGACAAGACTTCAAAGGAGTTCTTTGAGATCACCGTCAGCAATGTCGATGAAGCACCATTCGCTCCAGACTTCGCAAACCCTTCAGATAGCAACGTAGTCGAAAATACGACCACTGTCGGCACTATCGTCGCGCTAGACCCAGATGAAGGCGATTCAGTGACCTATGCCATCTCACTACCTGACGCCACCGATTCAAAATTATTCGATATCGACGAGAACTCTGGTCTACTGAGCTTTAAGCAAGCACCAAACTTTGAAGCCCCGCTCGATGAAGGCAGCGATAACACCTACGATGTCGCCATCACAGCCACCGATGCTGGGGGCAAAACCACCATGGCTATCCTATATGTGACTGTCACTAATGTCTCCGAGCCACAAATTCTCCCAAGTATCACCAACCAAACGATTCCTGAAGATGAAACTGAAGTCGGCTCAGTACAATCAAATGCAGGCGCAACCTTCAAGCTCTCAACTGATTCAGGTGCAGACACCTCCCTCTTTACCATCGATGAAACCACTGGCCTCTTGAGCTTCCTTTCCGCTCCGGATTTCGAAAACCCATCAGATCAAAATCAGAATAATGTCTACGAAGTGGATGTCATCGCAAGCTTCGAAGGCATCGATCAAACCGCCTCTTTCTCAATCACCGTTACAGACGATCGTGAACGACCAACTCCCCCAAAATTAGAAAACTATCTCGTACCAGAAAATCGACACTCCTTAGGTTATCTCATCTCCACAGATGCTGACAGCCCAGAGGTCACTTTTTCCATCTCGCCCGATGAAGGAGCCGATAGCGACTTGTTCACTATTTATAATCACACAAGCCCTGGCACACTTAATTTCAAGGTGCAGTATAACCCTAACTACGAATTCCCCATCGATCATAACCAAGACAATGTCTACGAAGTCGTTGTCATTGCCACCGCAGATGGAGACTCCACAAAAGCCACACTCTATATCACTGTTCTGAATGTAGAAGAGGGCCCTAATGCAATTAATTTAAGCAACAACTCCATCGAAGAAAACCAAACCTATATTGGTATCCTAAATGCAACTGATGACGATGGCACCGCTCTCACATACCACCTCGTTGAACCATCCAACACCAATGACAACACCCTCTTTTATCTAGACCCCAATACTGGAGACCTGAGCTTCATTACCCCCCCTGACTATGAGTCACCTCAAGATTATAATGCGGACAACCGATTTGCTATAGAGTACCGAGTCATCCCAGAGGACAATATTGGAATAAGTACGGGCACAGTTTTCATCAGCGTCACTGATATCAACCCCTACTCCAACCGAAACAACTTCCGCGCAGAATTCAAACTCGCTGCAGATGGCTCCGAGGACTGGCTGGATCGCTCAGGTAATGGCATCCCTAACATTGGATATATGATGCTAGGACTGGGAGCCCCCTCAAACCCCGCTCTCGCTAAAGTCACCAATGACACCCCAGGACTGCCATATGCTAAGAAAATCGACGGCTACGATAAAATTGTCTCTTTCACCTACTCCATTCATAGTGCCCCATTCTTCGACAGTGGTCCTGAAGTGAGCGAGAACCTCCAGGATTGGTACCGACCGTTCAATCCCGCGTTGCATGGTGACACCGTTCTTACGCCACTTTCCGTAGAAACCTCTGCTATCAATGAGCACTTCAATAAAGTCACTCTCTATTACCTGACATCTGAGGATCCGAATGCCCCCCCCGAGACTGTCGTCTACCCTCAGCTCTATTTAAGAATGAAACTAGCCGAAGACTGATCCCCCGTCACCTCCTTAGAAAAAGAGACGATACGCGCTCTACAGGGCTTGAGATGCAGCCAGCATAGTCCATCCCCCCTTCCCAGCTTCCCCTTGTGCTCAGGACTGTGATGACATCTTCATCCACTTAGGTCTCCGACTGACTCTATCCAAAGCATATGTGTAACAGCGTATGCTATGAGCCGCTCTGCTTAGTAGCACAAAATTCCCAATCAACAAAAAAAGGAAAGCCTCACTTCCTATTCGGAAATGAGGCTTAGATGGCTCCGGCACTTGGGATCGAACCAAGGACCTAGTGATTAACAGTCACCCGCTCTACCGCTGAGCTATGCCGGAGTTACTTGCCGATCACCCTAGGGGCTCGCGACGGCGGGAAACTGCACGATTCCACGACTCTGTGCAAGAAAAAACTATAAGCTTTTTCGACTTTTTTTAGCTCTCACTCAAAGCAATCGCATTGGCTGCAGCGTAGAGCTTTGCATGTGTGAGGCTTATCTTAATTTGTACGATTTTGTGGCTCTCAGCAAAATCTTTGCCCGCCCCACTCAACTCAACACGAGGCTCCCCGCTAGCTGCTCTAAGAATCGTCATATCAAGCCATGAAAGCTCTTTGCCGATTCCAGTTCCAAATGCCTTGGACACTGCCTCCTTCACCGCAAAGCGCGCTGCATAATTCACATGCGGACGTTTCTGCGCATCGCAGTAGGCACGCTCAGTTGGCGTGAAAATGCGATCGAGAAACTTGTCTCCAAACTTCTCAATCGATTCCTCGATGCGATCAATCTCAACCACATCAATGCCTATCCCAAAAACCTGCATAGAAAACTACCCTCGATACCCTTTCATCAGCTCCACCATCTCTGCAACCGCTTGTTGAAAACCGACCTTGATAGAGCGAGCCACGATCGAGTGACCAATGTTAAATTCTTTGAAATGTGGCACATCATAAAGATCCACAATGTTAGTGTAGTTGATGCCGTGCCCCGCATTGACCTGCAATCCCAATTGGTGGCCATAGACTGAGGCATCACAAAGTCGCTGAACTTCCCCCCTGCGTTCTTCCCCAAAGGCATTCGCAAAACAACCTGTATGCAACTCCACCATCTCAGCGCCAATTTTTGCCGATGCTTCCACTTGCTCCTGATCTGGGTCAATAAACATACTTATCTTAATACCCGCCGCCTGTAACTTCTCCACTGTCGGCTTTAAGCTATCAAACAATCCTGCCACATCGAGCCCCCCCTCGGTCGTCACTTCCTCCCGAGTCTCAGGCACCAAACATACAAACTCTGGTTGTAACTTGAGCGCCAACTCCAACATCTCCTCGGTGTTGCCCATTTCCAAATTGATGGGAATATCACAATGCTCTCTCACAGCAAATGCGTCAGCATCCTGCATGTGACGTCTGTCAACTCGCACGTGAATCGTTATGGAGTCAGCTCCACCAGACTTCGCATCAGCAACCACATCTACTGGAGAGGGTTCTGCATTCGGAGAATCAGGTAACAGCGCATAGCGGGCCTGGCGCAATGTCGCCACATGATCAATATTAACTCCCAATAGTAAACTCATGCCCTCGATATGCCTCACTCAACCCCATCTGTCAAAGAATTGTAATCCTGCCAGCCACCGCCACACCTAGCTCATCAATGACGTAACACTCAACTCACCACCCCATCCCGCATCTGCTCAATCTCAGCCCTGTGAAACCAACCCACAAAAATCCACGCTCCCACCGCCACCGCGGCCCCACCCAACAAATCCACCAATACATGCTGGCGTAACGCTATCGTCGACCAAAAAATCCCCAACACCCAACACCACACCAACACACGCGCCACCGGATGGTAACGACAGCAACGATTGACGGCCAAGCCCGCAATCACAGCCAAAGCCGCATGCAAGGACGGAAACGCATTGCGCGGCGCATCATAGGCTAAAATAACCTCATAGAAAAAAGGTGCCCCCTCACCTGGTATCTCCTCGCGCGATACCCCATTTGGAAAAAATAAAAATACCATGTGGGCTACCAATACCGTCCAACCCACCGTCAGTAAAAATCGCATGTACACCGGCTTTCTGACACTTAACCCAACAACCCCTAACAATATATAATAGGTGAAGTAAAACCACAGGCCATAGAAGTTAATAGGTATCGATCTGTCCCAAACCGTAGGCTCTAACCAATACACGTCTCGAATAGCAAATTGTTGCAGAAGCAGATAGGGAGCCATAATCCAGATGACTAGAATCACTCCTGAATACACACGCACCAGTAGCTCTTTGCCCCCCTGTTTGATAGCTTGTATCGGCTTGCTCATACCATCATTGTCTGAATCATCGATGATTACCTCGGCATCCAATAGCAGCACTTGACCCCATTCTTAGATGCTCATCTATCTGACCATCTCACAGAAAAATATCAAGCTCCCCTTTAGCCAGCTCCAGCCTCATCACCAACGCTGGTGAAAAGATACACTCACTTTTTTGCAGCCCCGCGCACCGCACCAACCATCATTCCTATCCCACCAATAGAGAACAGTGCTGGGAACCATATCGAATAGCCTGCCGCCTTGGTATCATGTTCTAACACCGCTAGCTCAGGCTCATCAGGATTTACGTAACAAGTCGTCTGCAAATCTATAGGATATTCTTCGATCCTCTTCTTTACCTTCTCAATCGACTTCCCCCATCGTTGACCACGTTCTTCGTCAATTGGTTTGAAAAGCGCACTGGTATAGTGCTTCCCCTCATATTGATACGTGTACGTAACCAACCAACGATACTCAGGTGCTATATGCTTCGCTGATCTCTTCTCGACCTCAGATTGCACTACCAGACAGGGCGTCTCAACCCACTTGCGCGTGTCCACTGCGTTGCGAAAACTCTTCGCTAACAACCAACAAAATCCAGCCCCAAGGAAAAATAAAAAGAGACCAATGCCAAACAAGTAAATCGCGCCAGCTTTGCTCGTTGATTCCTTCTTCATATCCCCCCTCGTTAGTTCGTAAAACTGAATGCTCAGCTCTAGCCCTCGGCTCCTGAGCTAAGCATCCTCCATCAGGAATTTTCCTCTTCGTCTTCTGGTGGCGCAGTGGGAAGCTTTGCCACTTCATCCAGAAGGTTAACCATATCAACCCCGCGCTCTGCAGAGGTGTCAGGTCGGAACATCAACACCGGAGTACAACGCAAATTCGTGCGCTTGTTGATATACTTCTGAATCGGTCCTTTGTGCTGAGTCAGCTTCTCGAGCACTTGCTCCAGGTTCCCCCCAAGCACACTCACAAACACCTTGCCCTCGCGCAAATCATCAGTGATCTGCACATCGCTAATGGTAACTAGCGCATTCTTAAATTCGAACTCCTTTTGTACGAAGCTGCTGATCTCGCGCTTCATCAGCTCATTTATCTTATCGAGTCGTTGTGACATAGTCTTAGTTAGCTATCAATTGACATAAAAAAAGCCCCGGGTGACTCCCGAGGCTCTTGTTTAAATTAGAGTGTCTGCGGGATCTTCTCCAAGTTGTAACACTGGATGATATCACCTTCTTCGTAATCATTGAAATCACCAAGTTTGATACCACATTCGATTCCTTGCTTCACTTCCTTCACTTCGTCCTGGAAGCGGCGCAGAGTAGACATCTTACCGTCAAATACCGGCGTACCACCACGCAGCACACGTGCGTGCGCCACTCGAGTAACCTTGCCATCTTTGACAATACAGCCTGCAGCCTTGCCCTTCTGAACCTTGAACACCTGCTTGATCTCAGCATGGCCAATGATGGTTTCACGTGTCTCAGGCTCAAGGAGCCCAAGCATCGCATCACGAACCGTGTCAATCAACTCATAGACGATCGAGTAGAGCTTAATCTCAACCCCCTCGCGCTTAGCAGCCTGTACCGCTTTGCCTTCCACCTTCGTGTTGAAACCAATCACTACTGCGTTGGCTGAGCTGGCTAACAAGATGTCGGACTCAGTGATCGATCCTGCTGCCGCATGGATGAATCGAGCTTCCACCTTGTCTGATTCAATCTCTTCAATGGCTCCTGTGATTGCCCCCACAGAACCTTGTACGTCAGTCTTAAGAATCAACTGAAGACGCGCTTTCTGTGGACCACCCTTAGCGAGTGCCATAAAGTCGTCCAAGCGGCTCTTCTGCGCACCACCGAGACGCTCATTGCGTTTCTCACCTTGGCGCTCAGATGCTAACTTCTTGGCTGCACGCTCAGATTCCATTTCGACAACTTCATCACCCACATTAGGTAACTCAGCAAAACCGAGTAACTCCACAGGAGTCGCAGGACCCGCTGTCTTCACTGGCTTACCATTGTCATCGAGCATCGATTTGATCTTGCCGCTGAATGGACCGCAAATGAATGGCATACCGACCTTGAGAGTCCCAGACTCCACAATCACAGTTGCCGTGGCTCCCTTGCCAGCCTGTACGCGCGCTTCAATCACTGCAGCACGTGCATTCGCTGTCGGGTTTGCACTCAGTTCTAACACCTCAGCTTGAAGTGCAAGGAGCTCTAGAAGGTCTTCCATGCCTGCGCCAGTCTTAGCGGAAACATCAACACATTCAATGTCACCACCAAAATCAACTGGTGTTAAGCCATGCTCCATGAGCTGGGTACGAACGCGCGTCGGATCTGCTCCCGCTACGTCACACTTGTTGACCGCCACAATGATGGTCTTTTCAGCTGCCTTTGCGTGGTCAATGGCTTCCTTTGTCTGGGGCATGATGCCGTCATCCGCAGCGACCACCAAAACGACAATGTCAGTGATGTCAGCACCGCGTGCACGCATCTTAGAGAAAATCGCGTGACCTGGTGTATCCAATAAAGTAATCGGACGCCCTTGGTCATCCTTCACACCATAGGCTCCAATGTGCTGGGTAATCCCACCTGCCTCACCTGCCGCAACGCGTGAATTGCGTACGTAGTCGAGAAGTGAAGTCTTACCGTGGTCAACGTGGCCCATGAAGGTGATAATCGGAGCGCGGAGCTCTAACTTATCTTCAGGCACATCTTCCTCTGGCTCTGGCTCCACAAACACTTCTTCAACCTTGTGCACACCAGCGCCCTTTTCACGCTTCTCACGCTCAAATTTGAAACCGTGTTGGTCACAAAGTTTCTCAGCAACCTCTGGCTCAATTGCCTGGTGTGGCGCCACAAATACCTGAAGCTTGATCAAGTCAGCCATCAATTGGAACGGCTTAAGACCCATCGCGTCTGCGAGGTCACTGACTACGATCGGTGGCTTGAGGTGAATGATCTTTTCGCCATCCACTTCTGCAGCCTCTGCTGTCGGTTCCGGAGCTGGGGCGTCTGCAGGCTCTGTCTTTACAAATTCCGCGTCTTCCTTCTGCTCGCTGAGCTTGGAAATACTTGGAAGCTTCGCATTGCCCTTCCCTTTCTTCACCACAGAGGTCTTCTTCTTGCCACCTTCTTCGAAGATGTCGAGAGCCTCGGCCTTCTTGTCGTCGAGAGTCTTTACCTTAGAGGCTTCTTCACGCTGGCGTTCACGGCGTGATTGCTTCTTCGGCTTGCTGTCGTCGAGCAGGTCGAGAACCTTTTTCTTTTCGTCTTTGTTATCTTTCTGATCAGCCATTGAGCTGTCTTTCGATGTTTAGTTTAAATCACAAACCTGATCACCCAGGTATGCTTTGGGTCGGGTTAGGCGTCAGCTCCTTGCTGAGCTTCTGCTTTGCTGAGGATCGCTTGCGCTTCTTCCTCGGAAATTTCTAGTGCTTGAGCAATATACTCTACAGGCATCTGAGTTACCAACTCAATGGTAGCACCACCTGCACGGAAAAGCTTGTCTGCAGTTTCATCGTCAATCCCAAGTTGATCACCAATGCCGTGTGATGCGTCTGAAATGCGTGCTTCAAATTGCTCCTGCTGACTCTCATCCTTGCGGACCTGAACGTCCCATCCAAGCAAACGCGAGGTGAGTCGTGCGTTCTGACCACGACGACCAATCGCCTTGGAAAGCTCAGCTTCATCTACAGTCACATTGACGACCTTGTTCTCTCGATCCAATGTCACGCTGCGCAAGACTGCTGGCTTCAGCGCTTCATGCACAAACTCAGCAGGATCATCACTCCAGCGAATGATGTCTACCTTCTCGTTGTTCAACTCGCGAACGATGTTCTTCACGCGTGCACCACGGAGACCTACACAGGCACCCACTGGATCCACATTCTCGTCAGAGCTAGATACCGCTACCTTCGTGCGATAGCCTGCCTCACGAGCAATGCCGCGCAACTCAACGGTGCGATCAGAAATCTCGCTCACCTCCGCTTCGAACAAACGACGTACGAAGTTTGGATGACTACGAGAAAGAATGATTTCAGGACCACGTTGCTCATTTTCAACTGCCACAACGTAGGCGCGAATACGGTCACCAATGTTGTATTCCTCAGTGGAAACGCGCTCGCGTGAGCTCATCTTACCTTCGAACTTACCAAGATCAATCCAGACATCGCTCTTCTCAAAGCGACGCACCGTACCGCTGACGATGTCCCCTGCACGGTCCTTGAACTCGTCGTAGATCATTTCCTTCTCAGCCTGACGCAAACGCTGCATCATGGTCTGCTTAGCTGTCTGTACCGCAATGCGACCAAAGTTCTTAGGAGTCACGTTCAGCTCAACCTTACCCTCGACTTCAATGTCAGACTGGATCTTACGTGCTGTAGATACTGGCACCTCATTCCATTGATCGACTTGCTCGCCGTCTTCCACCACATTCAATGTCGCATAAATGGTGGTATCCCCCTTCTTCGTGTCGATCGCGGCACGCAGTTCCTCAATTTTGTCGGATCCCGGTACCATCTTGCGGTAGGCGGAGAGGAAGGCATACTGCAGCGCGGCAAGCACCTTATCGCGATCAATGCCTTTTTCTTTCTCATAGTAATCAATGAGAGCGACGATATCGTTTGTCATGGTTTGAGTATTTCTGGCTAAAGTTTATCCGCTGTACAGGAGAGACCCTGATACGAAAAAGAGTGGGTAAGAACACCCACTCCTTCCTTGCGGCTGAAGTTGTATGCCCGTCATTTAGCAGAGATTCCTTAACTTGCAAGACTTATCTCGCTCTCCAAAATACACCAAACTCCCCCCACTAACACCCAATTCGCCCCCACATTTTCGCTCCCCAAACCACCGCCTCCCCCAAATATAAAAAAAATACAAAAACATCCTTGTCAAACCACGCGTCCCACACTAATCATCTGCCCGCCGCAAGGCACCACCTAAACCAACGAATGCGCAGATAGCTCAGTTGGTAGAGCAGTTGGCTTTTAACCAATTGGTCCTGGGTTCGAGTCCCAGTCTGCGTACTTTTTACAATAAAAGCCGCCTTAGAAATAAGGCGGCTTTTTTGTGTCCAGTTAACTGGGACGAGAACGCAGTTCGACTGCAAGCATTGTCACTCAATGCGCATCCCC
>NZ_JBHUJB010000088.1:0-4252 GCF_042683245.1 Rubritalea tangerina | reverse complement strand
CAAGCCTATCCGACTTTTCCTGACTACTTTAAAACACCGAAAAACCGCTTAAGTCCGTGCCATTCTGGACTGTCTGGATATCACCTTCAGGGTTGATGCTGAGGATCGTTCTTCCCGCACCGTCAGTGACGCGCACCGACTTCTCGCCCGCGGGATTCGTCACTTCCACAGCAAAGCCATTGGCTCCTGCCCCAAGTGTCGTGCCACGATTGGTGAGCTCGCTGAATTGCGCTGCGTAGCTGGCATCGATGCCCACACCATCGGTGAGGTCTTCATCGTAGAGGTAGCTGGTGGTGAGACCTGAGGAGGCGGATACTCCATCTAATCCAGCAATAGGAATATCACCTGTGTTGAGATTGTCTCTGGCGTGATCAACGACTTCGCCCAGTGGTGTGAGCCAACGTGTGGTGTAGGTTGGGCGTCCACGTCCGTCGTAGCGGGTGGTGGTTTCCTGCAACGTGTCCTGATCCTGCGGATCATGCCAGTTGTGATTAGTAATTTGTGATTGGTAATTTGTAATTGTCGCCGTGTGGGTCACATTCCCATTGTAATCTGTGTTAGAAATAGTGGTGGATGTGCCATCTCTGTCGATGGTGGCCTGGAGTCGGCCACAGCACGCGTGCCAGAGTTGCTGGAGGATGTTCCCGCGGAAGTCGGTATGTGTGTCGAGCTTTCCATCGAGGAGGTAGGTCCATGATTGCGTTGCTTCCACCTCAGAGCCTGCGGCTGTGGTGTGAGAAGCTTTCATGTTTCGCCCATTGTAGGTATAAGTCTCTACCGCGCGTAGATTGGTCTGTCCGCCATTGCCATCGTCCACGCTCTCTGCAAAGTAGCGAGGGAGGCGTTGTTCAATGACATTCGAGTTGTCATCGTAATCGGTTTCAGAACGAATTTCTTCTGGGGTTCCAACGGCGCGCACCGTGAGGGTGTTGCGACCGAGTTGGTCGTACTCCATCCAGGTCTTGTTGCCACGCGCATCTGTTTGGAGTAATCTTTGTCCTTCGGCATCAAAGATCACATCTGTAATTAGATATTTGTGATTGGTGATTGTATTGTCTCTAACGAGATTATTAAGGAAGAGGTCACGTGGACAAGTGTAGGTGACTTGGTGGGTTCCTGCTGTGTCGAGACTATTGCCGTCTTTATCTGTGAGGCTGTAGCTATGCGCTGTCGCCGACTGGCTCGCATTTTCAACAATCGCCGGTACATTAGTGAGTCCGTTAGGCACAGTCTCAGTCACTGTGCGTGTGATCCTGTCATTTTGATCGTAGAGGAAGTAAGTCTTGCGCCCATAGGCATCGGTGCTGGAACGACGACGCGAAAGCTGGTCGTACTCCGTGCTCGTGCTCAATGCCGTATCCGCGTTGGCCTGACGCGTCGTGCCCACCACTCGGTTGCGGTGGTCAAAAAGATAAGTCGTTTTCTCACCATTGATCGTACAGGTTTCCTTTTGGCGTGTGCCTTCCAAATACGTGCACTGCTCAAGCGACTCCTCGGGAGTGCCAGCCGCCAAACGTGTCTCAATCGCTCTATCCGCAAGGTCGTATGTGTAGCTCGTGAGAATGCCATTGCGGTCGGTGCGCGATGTCACCAAATCAGTGCCTGCTTGGTAGTGCACCAACTCGGTCGAGCCGTCATTGTATGTGGTTTTCACCACTCGGCTCATCACATCGTACTCGTAAGAAACCGTTCTCCCTACTGGGTCTGTGGTGCTCACCACACGGCCAAAGGAATCATAGCTATACACCGACTCAGGTCGCGTGCCGCCCTCGACATCCGCAGCAGCAATTTTTTTGATCAAATAGCCTGCCGCATTGTAGACGTACTGGGTGTTGTGTAATTCTGGCTTGTTCGCATCGTAAAGTGCATCGCGCTCTTCGATCAGCTGCCCTCGGCTGTTGTAGACATAGCTCTTGGTGCTCTCTTCTGCTGAGCCCACTCCCCGGGTGCTTGTGAGACGATTCCCCTGCAGGTCATAGCTATGCACGCTGCTACGACCGAGACGGTCTACTGAGCTCAATGGCATCGCAAAGGTGTTGTGCGTCACACTGTTAGTAGAACCATCTGCTAGTACCCTTCCGACAACTTGCTGGGTGATCGGGTTGCGAGTGACCGCCTTGCCTCGCCCAAGCCCATCGGTCATTGCCGTAGCATAGCGCGAGCTCGCATTCACCTGAGTGCGGACGTTTTCTTTGGCCCACGCAGTCGTGTCAGTTGCCGTGAAGAAGTGGCTGTCGCGTCCAGCATCCGGCTTCAGGATCCCATACTTGGTAATGCCATTGGCCGCCTCAGAAATCTCAAGGTGCATGTACTTGTTGCCCCCCACATAGCTGAAGCGCTGGAAAACAGAATCGGTACCCAAACGATACGTGAAAGTCGCTTCCCCCTCTCCATTCTTGGAATAACGCAACTTCCGTGGCACCGTCGTCACAGCATTGCCCGCATAATCAAATCCCGTCTTCTGGGTGAAGTATAACTTCTTCTGGCGGCTTCCTGGACGCGCATTGGGCTCAACAACTGAGAGCTCTAGCAAATTGGGACCAGCCAGTGTGCCGACCGTCCAAGTCGTTTGTCCTCCATTCGGGTGATTAACTTTGGAGAGCACGGGATTACCAAGATCCCCCATATCCGCATACTCATAGGTAGCGTGTTCCCCATTCGGGAAATCAATACGCGAGACCACCCACTGCCCCCCTTGCTCAATCGTCGTGATCTGGGCAGAGCGTCCATAGGCATCAGTGATCGTGGACTTGCGCTTGTATTGCTCAAGGTCCGCAACGGCACCTAAGGGCTGAGCCACGGCGTAGTCGATCGTCGTAGCATTGCCATTGCGATCCATCAAAGTCACCAGACGCCCATGCCCCTCACCATTCGACTTCCAAATGATTTCATAGTGCTCCGAGGAGCCATCGTGGTGCATGAGAATCGCACTCTGTGCTTGATCCCGGTTCGTCCCCGAAGTGATCAATACCCCGCTCGCATCATAAAGAAAAACACCAAACACGTGCTTGCCTACCGCCTGCAAGTCCACCCAAGCCTGGCGCGATGCATCATAGTGCATCTGACCTAACTTCTCAGACGTGCCCACATCCTGACGCTTCATGAAACTCTTATTCCTGCGCAACCAAAGGCTGCGGTCATAATTCTCAAATCCAGAACGCGCCCCAAAGCTCCCCGCATTATCGTGGCTACGCACACGCGTGTAACGATTGATGTCTAAAGTCGGCAAGCTTCCCGTCCCGCCCAGTGGAGTCGCCCCACAAGAACCACAAGAGCTCGCTGCATCGTTGAAGCTAAAGTCATTCGACGACATGTGGTAGTCATAGTCGCCGTTAGATACAGAAGAACCTCCCCCGGTATCAGTGCTCCCACCCTCCGGGCAGTCTTCTTCACAAGGTCCACAATAGGGGGTTCCTTTGCCATTCGTGCAAGTCGTATCACCACTGGCCGAACCTACCTCTGGTGCAGCAAATGCGATGGGCGTTGTCAGAGCAAGCCCCATGCCTAATGCCTGCCCCAGACTCAAAGGCTTAAGATGCTTTTTTGAAGTCATAAGATAAATGGTATGAAATGAATGTTATTGTGAAAGTGGATGGCGAACTCGCTCGATATGGCGCAATCTCTCCGCTTCGCCCTCAGCATGCTGCGCCGCAAATACCAATGACTGAGGATCGATGAGTACGAGTGAAACAACCTCAATCTCAATGCTGCCACGCCCCCACGCACTTGGACTCTGAAAACTCACCGGACAGGTGTTGATCGCGTCCCCCTCAGTGACCCACGTGGTCCGTGCCACCCCGCTCTCATCCGCCGTGACTGCAATAAGCGAAAGCTTGTTGGGAAACAAACCACCGGCCTCCGCCTGAAAAAGTACCTCAGTACCAGGAGTCGCTCTAACCGCTAGCTCGACTGGCACATGTGTGAGCGTGTAAACATGCGATGGTGAAACCAACTCTAACTCACCATGCTCGCGTGACGCAGAGTCTGCAGCAGCATTGAAGCGACCGCTGAGCCTCTCTAACTCCTCTACCTGTTCTTTGCTTAAAATGTTCTTATACCCCTCCTGATACGATCCACTCCGTAGAATAAAACCCACTGGCTGCAGCACCCGCATGAGCTGGTCGTGAAGCTGCATCTTAGAATAAGCATCACTCTGTTTGAGATACGCACTGTGTAACTCGGAGGCTTCTTGCACCTGTTGCTGGTAGGTGGGCCACTTCTCTATCACATCCGGAAAGGACTGCACCTCCCC
>NZ_JBHUJB010000087.1:0-2674 GCF_042683245.1 Rubritalea tangerina | reverse complement strand
CTCGATGCCACGAGGTTACGCGCATCGTACACCCATGTTTGAACCTTGCCGTCTTGGAAGGTTTGTAAGCGTCCTATCACGCACCTCTAGTCACTGAGTCATAGATGTCGTATGCATAGCAGCTACGACGTTTATGACTATGAGTGCTGATGAATCAGAAATATTGAAAACGGATGCTCTTGGGCGAGTAACAGTCCCAAAGCATAAGCGAGAAGAAATGCTCGATGCTTTTGAGCAGAGCGGTATGAGTGGAGCTGAATTTGCGAGGGCCCATGGTGTGCCCACGATGACATTTGCTAGCTGGATTCAAAAACGCCGCAGAGCCCGTGGTGATTACGACAAGGAAGACACGCGTCGTAAGCTTAGAATGCGTAGAAGTAAAACTCCTCAAGCTTCGAAAAAGTCGCCTCAGGCAATCAACCTTATTGAAGTGGATGTTTCGAACTCCACCTCTAAGCAACCAAGCTCTAGTTTAGAGGTACTACTTCCCAATGGAGTTAAAATTTTCATAGCGAGTGAAAGTCAAATACCGCTCGTAAAAACTTTGATGCACGAACTCTCATGCTAAGTTTTACTTCTCAGGTGAAGGTGTATGTGGGCTTGGAACCTTGCGATATGCGAAAGAGCTTTAATGGACTGTGGCAAGTTGCTGAGGAGAAGATGAAGCTCAACCCGATGTCGGGTGCTGTCTTCGTGTTCACTAATAAAAAACGTGATCGGCTTAAAATTTTGTACTGGGACGGAAGTGGTGTCTGGGTGTTAGCGAAGCGACTAGAGAAAGGTCAATTTAGTTGGCCGAGGAGTGTGAACCCAGAGACACAAAAGCTCACTCTCAATCCGAAAGCTCTCACTATGCTCATGGACGGAATCGACATGCGTGATGGTTGTCGCTTGCCATGGTATGACGCAGGTTAACTAACAGAAATATTTTCTTGCAAAAAACACATCCAAGATAAAGTTCAGAGAAAGAATGGCTGAGGTAAACAAAGAGCTTAAAAAACTCCGAGAACTGAACTTGCAGCTCTCCCGAGAAAATGAGCTTTTGCGCCAGAAGTTAGACGTTCTAGCCAGAAAGATTTTTGGAAAGAGTTCTGAGCAGTTAGATAGAAATCAGCTTCAGCTCTTATTGGAGGGAGCGAATCCTGTGGGAAAGTGCGAAAGCGATGATTTGGAGACCTCGGACGAATCATCGCCATCGACTCGCCCCAGAAAACGCCGTAAATCCCGTAAGGAATCTCTTCCCGAAAACCTCCCCACTGAAGAAATCATTCTGATACCCGATGAGGTTCAGAAAGATCCTTCCCTCTACCGTGAAATAGCCGAAGAAGTGAGCGAAAAGCTCGACTATGACCCTGCTCAGTTTAGACGTATCATTACGCGCAGAAAGAAATTCGTCAAAAGGTCGGCGAGCTTTGATGATTTAGAGCAGTTCTTTATCGCACCATTACCTCCAAGTTTAAAGGAAAGGAGCATACTTACTCCTAGACTCGCTGCGGAAATTGCTTCGAATCGGTTTTGTTACCATCTTCCCTATTATCGGCAGGAGCAAATGTTCCTCACAAGGCACGGTGTGCATCTTGCTCGCAATACAATGAGTCAATGGATAGGAGATCTCGCCAGCCAATACCTCACAGGGATTTACAATGCGATGCATGAAAAGATGCTCAGTGAAACTTACCTTCAGGCTGACGAGACTCCCATTGAGTATTTAGAACCTGGGCATGGTTCGACGAAAAAAGGCTACCTTTGGACATTAAGCCGACCAGATCTGCACGCTGATGACGGTAGAGGTGACATCTTTTTCCAATGGCATGCGAGTCGAGCTAATGATTGCTTGTTAAAATTATTGAGCACAAGAGAGCAAAACTTCATTGGTGTGCTTCAGTGTGATGGCTACTCAGCCTACGAAACCTACCAACAAAAAGCTGACGCCATAGACCTTATTGGCTGCTGGGCACACGTAAGGCGCAAGTTCTACGAAGCACGAGCCTACAAGCCCTATATCAGTACATGGATCATCAAACAGATCCAAAACCTCTATGCGATTGAGTCGAAGCTACGTAAACAGCGCGCTTCACCTGTAGAGCGAGAGAGAATACGCTTAGTAGAATCGCTTCCCATTTACCGTCGATTAGAAAAAGCCCTCAAAATGCTCGTCACAAAGCGCAAAGTATTACCTCAGAGCAATCTTGGTAAGGCAATCCACTACGCCCTTGGGCAATGGGATAAGCTAGAAAGATGCTTTTTTGATGGAAGATTAGAGATTGATAACAACCTGATCGAAAATGGTATTCGTCCAACCAAGCTGGGCGCAAAGAACTGGTTGTTCATGGGTAGCCACGATGCAGCACAAACCAACGCGATCTGGTACACGCTAATAGAAAGTGCACGTCGAAGAAAAGTCGACCCGTGGCACTACCTTGTTTGGCTCTTCACTGAGCTGCCAAAGATCAAAGTGACCAAAGACACTTTTGCCCAGTATACACCTGAAGCCTATGCTCGACTGCAACATCACTCGCAAAGAAAAGCATCATAGTCATAAACGTCGTAGCTAATATGCATACGACATCTATGACTCAGTGACTAGAGGTGCGTGATAAGACGCTTACGAAGGTTTGACTGATCGGGCGGTTTGCGGCATCGTAAGTACGTGCCGTGGTGTAGGTTTTCCCTT
>NZ_JBHUJB010000086.1:0-539 GCF_042683245.1 Rubritalea tangerina | reverse complement strand
GGGAACCTGCGGCTGGATCACCTCCTTTCTATGGAGCAAATCCCGCAGACGCGGGAAGGTCGAAGGCTAATGTATTGGATGAACTAATACGAAGTCTGCTGTTAAGAAATGATCAGCACGTTACAATTATAGCGTCCGCATTAATGCGAACCGCAGCATACAATTCAGTTTTTTCACTTTCAAAAGTGTGAGAGAGAACGAAAATCGTTCTTTGACATCTGTATAGAGAAACTCATTTATTCTAACGAATAAATGGAAAGTTTTTCCTAACTGCAAAATGCACTTAATCACAAATGAGAAAGCTTTTTGCGAGTTGGGATACTCTAAAAATATAACTTCCGATGGATCACCCAATGATCCATCAACGCAAAGTTAATATGGCAAATTTAGACAGAGCCTCAGGAGCGGGTAAGCAACGCTTCAATAAATGAGACTGTCGACTTGATTTAAAGCGAGACCAACTGGTCTCATAATTAAGGAATCAAGCTAGAAAGGGCACATAGTGGATGCCTTGGTGCTAACAGGCGATGAAGGACGTG
>NZ_JBHUJB010000085.1:0-4578 GCF_042683245.1 Rubritalea tangerina | reverse complement strand
AAAGTCGCCTAACTAACCTACCAATAATTTAGACACTCCCTGACCGAAATCCGTGGGGAAGCTCATAGGGTCACGGGTGCTGACCAGGTTCGAGTTCGCATCGTAAGCGCGGAATGAGAAATTACCGCCATAGAAGACTTCCGTACGCTGCAAGGCTTTACTCATCTACCTCCTTCATAATTTGTGTGTCTAATTGTTTTCAGAGTATAAAAATGTTCCACAAAACCCCTAACAGAAATTATGACGACAAAGTGGAATCATAATCAAAAGTTGACACAGATAAGCCGATGACAAAGTGATAATCCGACGCGATGACAATTCGGTTTTTAACACCTATTGAACTATTCTGACAGCCTTTGTGTCAGTATCTAGCTGCCACCCCTCACTCTTTTCTATCCAACTTATTGAGTCTCCCTTTTTTCTCCATGCCATAATGCCTATCGATGCTCTTATTGTAGAATTATCTGTGACTTTGGAATGAGGTAGGAAAGAATAGCTAAATGTAACCCTACTCTCCGCAGGAATCATTCGAGGAAGCTTATAATTGCCCATTATATATACTTTTTCGTCCAAAAAAAGAGCCCCTGCTAAACCCTTTTCATATTCAATACCGCATGGGCTAATATAGATGTCTACATCACTTTTATTTTCAAAAAACAGATCACATTCAATACGCCCTTCATTATAGTTGGCATCTTTCAATCCCAAATCAACATGGTATAGAAGATCACTCTTATCTCGATCACTCACAAGAAAAAAAATACCCAACAATAAACAGAAAAAAACTGATAAGTACTGCATACATTTACAACTCACCATGATATCTAACCCAAGTCTTTGAGTAAATAGAAGCACCTACTCTAGTTTTTACCACATTCCCATTTACATCTTCATACTCAAGATAATATCCATCTGGGAAATTTCTATTCCCCGAAATATAGTTATGCCTAATTGTATGTCTTGTTCCCCACGATGAAGCGCCTCTCCTGAGCACTTTTCTGGCAAAAGATTGCGCTAGAATATATGATTTGCAAGCTGTGAATCGAACAATGGAATCTCTACAGAACCAGCATCTAACTGGACCATTCATGTTTTGAGCTCTAACGAAGGTTGGTTTTTTTTCAAGGGCTAATAAATCACCAGTTGCAAACTGTGCTGAACTAGAGCCAATACCTAGACTAATACCGTTCATGAATATTCCATGACCACCAAGAAACATATAACTAATTGGAGATGAACCCTCTCCTGATGCCGTTCTGATTTTCTCAGCAATTTCAGACGGAGGCACACGAGTTAAGGTTATTCCATAAGCCCCTTCTTGCCCTCTCCTTAGTCTTTCTCCGTGTGTGGTGATATGTAATTTATTCTCGCTACACGGTGTCACCAAATTTGTGGCATCATACTTGTCACCAGGTTGAATAGTGTTTGGATATCCATGATCTTGAGTATCATTAGTCGGCCACAAACAGGACCAATTTGCAGCATTACCGCCATATTCTCCCTTAGACGCAAGAGAACTTAGTGTATCTCCTTCTTCTGCACACCATGTATGGCTTGATCCTTTTACCCTTTTCCATAAACCGAAAACATCTGTTTTATTTACCACATCATTTCCAACAAACCCATACAAATTCACTCCTCCCTCTTCCTCAATCGGATCACGGCTGAGCCATCTTCCAAGTGCTGGATTATAGTGTCTGTATTTGTAGTAATGCAGCTTGGTATCGCTATCGTAGCGACGGCTATTCCAAGTCACTTTGTTGTCGATAGCACCTGTTGCTAACTCATTCTCTGAGGTGTTGTAGACTTCCACTTCACCAAAGGCATTATAACGGTAGTGCTCGAGGATGTCTCCTGAGTCGTCTGAGACAGCGTACACATGGTCGAGGTAGTTTTTGTGGTACCACTCCATCTTGAACTTACTGCCTTCTACTGCTCTTGCGATGATGGTGTTGAGTGCCGTCGGATGAGCCCAGAGGTCATTCTGAACTGTGCTCTGAGTACTGTTATGCTCGTGCTCAGCCACTTCTTGGTCACCCCACCAAGTAAAGAAGGTTTCATCACTTCCATTATCTATCAGAACTCTACGTCCAAGTGCGTCGTAAACCATGTCGACGTCAGTATTGTTGTCCAATTCAACGCGCTTGAGGCGATTGTCTAAATCGTAGATGTACACATTACCTTGGTCATCCTCGGTGAGGTTGCCACGGTCATCGAGAGCCGTGTTATTGCCAGCGACAGCAGTGAGTTCGTTGTCGTCATTGTGGCTACGGTTTTGCACAGTTCCATCAATCGTGGTGGATGTCCAGTTGCCTGCATCGTCGTAGTTCCAGCTCTGTGATTCAGGGCTGTTGGTGTCGATAGCACCTGTGCGGTTCCAGCCTGTGACTCGATTGCCGCTATCATAGCTCGCGGTGAAGGATGCGTCTTGCATGACTCCCCCTGCAACGGTCTCGGCTGTAATTTGTTTGTCCACGGCGTAGCTATAGCTCAATTCGAGATCTTCAATGGATTGCGTACCATCGAGCACGAAATCAAAGGTACGAAGATGATCGCTTCTACCATAGGTGATGCTGTGTGTCAGCCCATTTCCGAGAGTTTGATGGGTGAGACGGTAGCCATCGTCTTGAGTTTGGGTGAAAATGCTTTCTCCCTCATAGCTGCTAGATGCCACGAGATTACGCGCATCGTACACCCATGTTTGCACCTTGCCGTCTTGGAAGGTTTGGCTGATGGGTCGATTTGCGGCATCGTACGTACGTGCCGTGGTGTAGGTTTTGCCTTGGTAGCTGATGGTCTCACTGAGTGGTGAGCTATCGGCTGCATAGGTATGTGCCGTCGTCACATTGTAGCGCCCCTTAGTAGAAGAGAGGAGGCGTGAAGCTCCATCGTAAGTGAAGGTGTCTTCACTCTCTGTGATTGTTCCGCCAGTCTTGTAGACGCGCTTCTCAAGGCGCGATGCCATGTCGTACTCGCTGATGTGATGGTGATTGTCTTGGTCGATCTTGAGCGTGAGACGACGAAGCGCATCGTAGGCATAATCTAACACATCGTTAGGTGTTGGGTTCGTCTTACGCGACTTCAGGTTGCGTGCATTGTATTCCCAAGTACGGGTATTGCCATTGCCATCATTGAGGCTCGTGAGGTTACTATTGGCATCGTAGGTGTAGTCGACAACGATTTGATTCGGGTCCGTTGTCGAAACTAAGCGGTTGCGCGCGTCATAGCTCTGCGTTGTGACATTGCCTTGCGCATCCGCAGAAGAAATGACCTGGGATGCCGCATTGTAGAGCTTGTAGCGGTCCACCCCATCAGCCTGCTCCTGAAGGTCGGCGCATGTGACATCGCGGTTGAGCGCATCGAAAGTACAATCTTGTCCAAGCCCGTTAGGGTCACGGGTGCTCACTACATTTGAGTTCGCATCGTAAGCGCGGAAAGAGAAGCTACCTGCCATAGAAGACTTCCGCACGCTGCAAAGCTTCACTCATCTACCTCCTTCATATTTTGTGTGTCTAATTGTTTTAATTCTGATGAAAGCGTGGTAATCCGACCAAAATTCTACGACATCAATTTGGAAATATCATGCGATGTGAATTTAGCGCGTAACATTTACGTACTGCTATGGTTGAGTATTGCTAGTTTTTTAATGCGCGAGCCTCTTTAAAATCAATTATCGATTTTTTAAAAAAATTCTCTAACTTATCCTTTGACTCCATTGACTTATAACCAAAAACACTATGGGATAGGTATTCATACTCTTCTCCCCAAATATTTTTCGAAGAATTGTTATATTCAGCTGCTAATTCTAATGCGTTCAAAATAGATAGATATGTATCATCATCTAACTGTTTTACCATATACCCATAAATTTCAGAGTTATTGCCGTTAACTCCCGCTTTAGACAAACCTGTGAAAACCCAAGCCATTTGACGATGAATCTGATCTAAGACTGGTTGAGCTATCTGAATCGAGATATCATTCATTTCTGACAATTTTTGAAAAGATGAAATAATATTTACACTATAATCTATCAGTGTTGAATGACTCTGATATTTTTCATCTTGATGTCGTAATTTACTCAACTCATCACCAACAATACTTTGAATATTAGAAATTACACTAGGGGATAGTTTCCTACTCTCTAAATTGAATATATTAGGACTTACATGAGATTTCTCTGTAAACATAGAAAGTCTACCAGTGATATATAAATGTGCATGGCAGTCATAAACTATAGCCCTCAAAAGCTCTTTATTTTTATCACTCCACACCTCTGAATCAATAGGTGTAACAGCTTTAGACAATAATACAAAATCAAGCGTGTCAGCTGCTACCTTATAATCATCAACGAGAGATCTGTTAGTAGCTACTATTCCAGGTTTTTCGTGCTTGTCTTCACATGAAACAAGCACGGGAATAGCTATCAGAAGCTTACCTATCAATATCAATATTTTCATCGCATTATCACATCTTCAAGTTCACTTTCTTCACCTCCATCACAATAAGACTGACACGAATGGCACGGACTTAAGCGGTTTTTCGGTGTTTTAAAGTAGTCAGGAAAAGTCGGATAGGCTT
>NZ_JBHUJB010000084.1:0-874 GCF_042683245.1 Rubritalea tangerina | reverse complement strand
AAGTCGCCTAACTAACCTACCAATAATTTAGACACTCCCTGACCGAAATCCGTGGGGAAGCTCATCAGCATCACGTTGAGTGTCAGCTACTCCAACAATGATGTAACAATCTCCTTTGCAGGAGTTTGTCATGGCGACAAGAGTTTTAATTATCTTTGAAACTTGAATTTTTTGTTTGGTTTTTGAGATCGTACAGAGGCCTATTTTGAAATCATAGTTAGCTTGCTCAGTCTTAGATTGATTAATGAGAACTTCTAGTCTCTGCCCCCATTGGGCTATAGAGTGGTCACCACTTTTACGTGGAATGAAGTGCTGTTGTATTAGACCAATTATAGAGTTCGCTAAGTTGATGCGATCAACTTTATTCCACTTCTCTCTATTACCTAATTTTAAAAGGTGTGAATCGTAGACGCCTTCAAGTTGCTTTGCTAACTTTTGATGGCAATGGATTATCTTGTTTTGTTGAATAAGTAAGTTGTAAAAACTTATAAAAATAACTTGGAATACCTGCGTTACCTTTTTCTTTTCTTTTGTAAAAACAAGATCTTTAAAGGTTTTGTTGGAAGTCGAAATAGTTTTGTCTAACTCATCAAAGACCCTGCAGAATTGTCTAAAAAATGAATCTTGAGTATGTTTTTCAATCTCATTGTTAATGTCTTTAGATTCTTGGGTATTGTATGTGTATATTTTATCTAAATAGTTAGACGTTGTCTCAGATTTCATATTTAAACTCATATATGCAATTAGATGTGCTACGAGCTCTTCATCCCTTGATTGACGTATGTTTTCGTATGTAATTATACCATTTCTTGAGCTTCCCCAAAATCCTAGGCAGGGGGTGTCCTAATTCATTAATATGAACCAAGGACAAACC
>NZ_JBHUJB010000083.1:0-183920 GCF_042683245.1 Rubritalea tangerina | reverse complement strand
ACTCACCTTTGCAAGCTTTTTATTTACTTATTTTCAATCAGTTATGCTTAAGTGAACGCGCATGAACCAATACGGAACTCACCGCAATCAGCACAATCCCGAACATGTTTACTTTCTTGGTAGATCCGCTCATAACAAAAAAATGATTAGCCTACAGACTAAACCATAAGTCGCTAGACTCCAACAAGATATTCAAACAATAAACGCATCAACCTCTTATTACTCACTCAGCCTAACACACAACTAAGCCAACAAGGCAGTACCTACTAACAAACAGAAAGCCCAGGAGCCACCCCCTGTGGACGAAAGCGAGGGATCCTCCCACCAGCCCTCTCAATAATCAAATTCACCACCGTGCAACAATTCCCCCGATCAGGTAAACAATGCAAAAGGCCTGAGTACCGATATCGCCTGTCTACCGATGCCTTCACCGAACGCCCAGCTTCTATCACTAAGGCATCCCACTCAGCATCTCCCATTCCCTCAGGAGCCGGAATCACCACCGCACCACGTGTCGATTCCTTGTCATAGTCCCGCTTCAAGTTCTCTACCACCGCCAGCATCCGCCGCACCTTCGCCCCCGAAAAAGTCACCTTCTCTCCCCCCTCACGCACAATCTCCAGCCACACATGCGTCCCCCTCCCCAAGAAAGATCCAAACGCCTTATGTGACTTCAATACCACCATCTCATCTCAGATGCTCAAACTACGTAATTTATTCCTGAGCAAAAAACACAAGCTCTGATGTATTCCACAAACTTTAACTTCTAGATCACAATCCCCTCGACACTTACAAGCCATTACTTGTAGGTATGATGCTCTTATGCGTTCCACATTTGCTCTTGTCATTACTAGCTTACTCTGTTCGACGGCCCCTATATGTCTGGCTCAAGACTCATTTGACCCCACTGGCCACAACACCGAAGCCCACCTCCCAAAAATCATCCGTACACAGGTTGAATACATCGTCATCCCCACTTCTCTGGCAACCCAGCTCATGTATGGACCTAAGAAAGCCGCAAATGATTCAGCCCTACGCCTGCAACTGCAGAAACTTCTAGATGACAAAAAAGCAACCATGCTCGATTCACAAATGGTCACATGCCGATCAGGTGAAAAAGCTACCACCGAGTCGGTTCGCGAGCTGATTTACCCAACTGAATACGAACCTGCAGAAGTTCCCAAAGAAGTTCACATTGATGGTAAAAATGTCACTGCAGCCAAGGAAAAGCTTATCACTCCACCCACACCAACGGCATTCGAGACTCGAAACATCGGATCAACATTAGAGCTGGAACCAACACTTTCCGATAACGGGATCATTATTGAACTACGCTTCGCCCCAGAAATCACCTACCATGTCGAAGATAACGTCTTGGCTGAGTTTCGCGATGAACGAGGTATTGCTGACATTAAAGTCCCGACCATCTACACTCTCAGAATTAATACTGGGATGACTCTTGAATCCGGCAAGTACCACTTAGCTGCGATGCTCTCCCCCAAGACGGACAAAGGCTTCACCGATAGCTCTAAAAAGGTCTTCGTCTTTGTGAAATCCGACGCTCTCACTGTTAGCCGTTAATCCATTATGCACACGTTTAGATCACTAACAGCCACTCTCTTTCTCACACTAGCTCATAGCCTGTCCGCTCACCAAGATTCACCAAAGGTCATTCGAATCCACACCATGCTCATCGAAATGGAACACAAGGTGTACACTCAAATGATGCGTAAAACCGTTAAGGAAAAGGACTACGATGCTGCTCAGTCACTGGTGGCAAAAGGCCTCGCCAATGTCACTGACGTGAATGCCATCACCATGCGTTCAGGTGAAAAATCCACACTCGAAAGCAACCGCGAAATTATCTACCCTACCGAAGCCTATTCCAAGTGCCATTTACCCAAACAGCCCCCTCAAAACACAACTCCTATTTTGACTCAATCAAGACGCACAACCCCCACTGCCTTCGAAATCCGCAACGTCGGAACAACCCTAGAAGTCGAACCGACTCAGTCCGAAAAACTCAACATTCTCGACCTCCGCCTCTCTTATGAATACGTCTCCCCAGAGTCCTACACACTCTGGAGTGAACGAAAAGATGCTCAAGGAACACATAGCATCACCATGCCGCATTTTCCCTCTCATAGAGTCAATCTAGGAGCCACGCTTTTCAATGGCCAATTTCAACTAACACACACTTTCACTGGCAAAGATAGTGAAGGAAATAAGGACCCTAACAAAAAGATTCTATTTTTTGTGATGGCTGAGACCATACCCGTCCACCAAGACCATAAATAAGCAATGAAATCCCTTTTTCTCTGTGCCTTCTCCATAGGTATGCACTGCGTAACGTCCGCAGCTCCAAAACCTCAAGAAGTTCCAGCCGCAAAATCCCCAATCATTGCAGCACAAGAAGCCAGTACTCAGCTTTGGAAGCTAAAGCAACATTGGTATCAGCACCAGCCTAACTGGGACTACACCCTCCTCCTACCACAGATACGCTACTGGCGTACTTCTAAGAAAAGTTTACACACACTTTTTTCTGCACAACAACGCTCCCTGCTTTTCAACTACCAACAACTTGAAAAATGGGAAAAAGAAGCTGCTCAACTTGTTGAGCAGTATGAATCGCTCAGTCGTAAACAATACCTGGTGAGAGCTGTCGCACTCAGAAATCGTTACCAAAAAATCAATGAGACACTGCCAGCAGAAGCTTCTCTCCCAGCCCAGTTCCCTGTCTCCTTCCGTGGTCTCGTAAACAAACCAAGTACCATTCTTGTCGAAAAAGGCACCTCCCTCACGGAAGCAATCCATTCTATGGGTGGATTGCACAAGCTCGGAATGATGAGTCGCATTGCGGTCTACCGTAATGGCAACCGAAGCGTCTACAACCTAACAGTTCCTAGCCACCCTAAAGTCACTCTCTACCCTTGTGATATGGTGGTGGCACTAGGAAGTGAGTTTCAAGACAGGAACAACCCATCCTTCATTGATGACCCCTTTGTAGAACCAGACATGATAAAAATCGATAGACCTACTAAAGGCTCTTTCTATGTGGAAAAAAGCATGCCTAGCTATTTGAAGGTTAGCGATGTGCACCCTGACTACATCTACGAATTTTGGAATAACGAAAGAATCGCAAGGTATGGACCATATGTTCTCAATACGGCGAACCCCGATGATGCCATCCCTATGATTGGCAGCTACACATCGCCCGCTAGCCACCCTACTCCCCTTGCTAAGAATGTCTATTCGCTCTTTCAAGCTGCAGATTGGAAGCAAGCTGAGACTCTACTTACAAAAAATTATGCCAACCACCCCCCCGAGTGGATAATCCAGAATTGGCGACTCCAGCGACTGCGTAAGCAGGCCATCGAGCTATCTCACTTTCAGCAGTGGTTCGATTTCCTAAAAAACAGCAAATGCGACGCTAGCGATACAGCTCAACTGACCAATCTACTTATTGGTGAAATGCACACTCAAAAGATCCCATTCCCAAAATCACTATCTAGCAAAAAACTTGATTGGTTGCGAGAGGCCCCACTCAACCAACACTTCCCGTCTGACCTGAAAATTGTCGTGTTCAACAGCTCGTGCCTGCCTGGCAGTCACCTCACAGTCACGGACCCACTTCTAATCAGTAGTGACATGACCGAAGCCTCTATCATGTCAGGCCGCCTCTCGATATCCAGCAGTTTCGCTGAAGAATACATGCTACGCTTCGCCATCCCAGGTCGTTACACGCTTAAACTATCTAACAAGCACAAAACCACCTACCAATTGGAAATCTACCTTGATTGGGGGAAGCCATCTCAGAGCATGCAGATGCTCACCATTCAAGCTGACGGAACTGGCGGGATAATCGATGCTGGCTTTATTGATTTCAAAATCAAGTGAAGCCAACTCCTAAGTCTCTTTCTCTCTCCCTCACACTCGAATTCCAAGTCATCCATGTATTCAACTAGCCTACAGAGCAATCTATCCTATGCTAACTAACGACATCTCATACCATTCTCATCGAAACAATGGATTCATATACCCAAACTGGCAGTCGATTTACCAACAACTGCCGAGTTACTATTCCACCGAGGAGAGTCAACGAGTGATCAAAAAGTTTACCATACAGTGGCTTCGAGAAATTAAGATGGCCTTGAAGCCAGGATACCAGATCCACCAATCTGCCAACTTCATTCTGCTTACCAAACTCTCAAAAAGCGAGGCTGAGCACGCGGGTAAATTTGCGGAAGAAGCTCTCACTCTCATCACTTCTCAACTAGAAGGTTTAGCACAGGGTCATGCTCAGGGTAAACATGTCTGCCTCATTTTTGAGGATACTTCAGACTATATCCGCTACACTGAAGCTTTTTATGAAAATGAAGAAATCCCATTGTCTGGCGGTATTTGTATCCATAGTTCAGGCTACGTGCACTTTGCATTCCCTACCTCAGACTACTCATCCTACAAGAGAGTGCTAGCCCATGAGTTGACTCACGCCTGTCTAGCTCATGAAGATATCCCATACTGGCTCAACGAGGCAATTGCGATGCGCATGGAACACGCAACATGTGACACCTCAGCTTCCTCGATGGATCAATTCCTCTATCTACGCCATACTCAGCATTGGAATAGCTTCACCATCCAAAAATTCTGGTCAGGAGAATCTTGGCAAATTGTTGGCGAAGCAAACGAACTAAGCTACAGCCTTGCTGAAATCCTCTGGAGGAAAATCGAAGTCGACCTCGGCGCCACAACCCAAGAACTCGTACACTTTCTCTCAGCCGCAAAATATTTTGATGCCGGAGACTCTGCTTGCCACCAAATTTTCGGAATCAGCCTAAAAGACTTGCTGACAAGCTTCCTCGGACACGGCGATTGGCAACCTAACATAGAGCTCTGGAACAACGGATCAGAGGACGACGGCTGCACTATTGCTGAACTTGAAAATGTCAACTTCGCCCCCATCGAAAATATTAGTAGCGCCCAGTGGCATTACTATTCTACTAGCAGGGGCTCCACTCCCAAAGACAGCCTGACGCGCATCACTGAAATCCTACTTGCTCGACAAGGAAAATTCAGTGATGAAGAAATTGATGACGCTGTCAATGAAGGACTTTGGCAATGGCTCTGTGATGATGACACGCTTTTTTCCATTTCCCCAATCTTCCTAGACCATGTTTTAGATCTGCTTGGGGAAACACATCGCCGTCACCCTCAACTACTCCACTTCATAAAGACATGCAGAGACCTAGGCTCAGCTTCAATTTATCTAAGTTCCCTAGAAATTGCTCAAAATATGGACGGTAAATTACCCATCTACAGGATCGAAGACGTACTAAAAAAATACGGACTCTCTGCTTAATGAAAACCGCACCTTTTCTACTCACTGAACTACTCGAAACGTATCGGCATTCTCAATCGCGTTCAGCATCACGCTCAGACCATGGTTGAAGCAACCATCACCACAAAAGGGCTTCATCTTCGGATACCCATCCAGCTTCAGCAATGGGTCATAAGCCGCATCGCCCGTGCCAAAAAGGAAACCCGTTTTACCATGCTCATGCGGTGTGATACCAAACATCGCTGGACTTGCCATGCTCACTTTGCCTTCACCCTTCTTATACACCGTCACATCCTCTTTTATGGTCTCTAAAATGTGAATGTCCGCCAGCTTGTCCTCGTCGATCTTTAAAGGGTTTTCAGAAAGCACAACAAAATCAGCTAACTTCCCTACCTCAATACTGCCCTTCTGCTTTTCTTCAAAATGCTGCCACGCCGGCCAGATGGTGAGCGCCTTCAAAGCCGTTGCCACATCCACCTTGTGCTGCGGCCCCAATACCTTTCCAGAACGTGTCTTTCGCGTCACCGTCGCCGATAATATACGCATAGAATTCGGCAAGGCCACTGGCGCATCGTGGTGACTACCAAACATCATTCCACGTTCTAACACCCATCCTGTGGGTGATATGTTTGGCGCACGCTCAGGCCCTAACACCGAGTCGCGATGGTAATCCCCCCAGTAGTATGTATGCATCGGGAAAAGCGAGAGAAACACACCTAGTTGCTTTGCCGACTCCACTTGATCCTCACGTAAGACCTGACCATGAATCAACACCGGCCTATTCTGAACCTTAGGATACTTCTTCTGCGCCGCAGTCACCGCCTTGATATATCGGTCTGACGCCGCATCCCCATTCGAATGACATAATATCTGCCAACCGTTCGCAAAGGCCTTCTCCACCGCCTTCATAGTTGTCTCCTCATCGATCGCTGCATACCCCACATACGACTTATCTTGGCCAGCAGGAGGAATGAAATAAGGCTCCGTCAACCACGCCGTCTTCCCCTGCGGTGAACCATCAATCGTCAACTTCACCCCACCTTGACGGTAGCGCTTTTCATAATCCATCGATGGCTGAGGGTTCTTCACTTCTAACACATCTGGATATGCCACCAAATCGATCTTCAGCTTCCCAGCTTGAGAAACCCGTTTCATGGCATCTAAGCCAGAACCAACCGCTCTTCCTTCTTGCGCTGTCGTGTACCCAAAGGATGCCTGCAACCTCGCACCTTCGACCACCAAGGTGTCATTGATTTGCGCGTCAAACGATGCCGCTAACTTCCCTATCAGCATAAAAAAGGCATACTCCTCGCACACTCCATTGGGCTCGTTCGTCCCCTCTTTTCTGCGAAATACTCCCCCCTTCGGGTTCTTCGTCTCCGCATTGATACCAGCTAACTCTAATGCCTTGCTATTCCCCACTCCTAAGTGACCAGACTGATGAATGATCAACACAGGAAACTCAGTCGACACCTTATCCAAATCCTCACGTGTCGGATGACGCTGCTCTGCCAATTGCGAATCATCATACCCAAAACCCGCAATCCATCCAATCTTCTCAACCACCTCCTTGTTGCCCTCAGCCCAACCCTTCAGTAACTTCTGCAAACTCGCTATGTCCTTGCCCGTTCCATCCGGTGGCGGCAACAAGTTCGCAGTCGTCGCCTGCAGGCCAATCATATACGTGTGCCCATGAGAATCTACAAAACCCGGTAACATCGCCTTCCCCCCTAAATTCACCATCCGCGTCTCCTCCCCCTTTTTACTCATCACCTCCGCCTTCTCCCCCACCGCCATAATCTTTCCTCCACGCACCGCTACCGCCTCCACTTCTGGCTGCGCATCATTCACTGTGATAATCGACCCATTGTAATATATACTGTCCGCTTCTTGGCTCAGAGCCTGAAGTGTCCCACCTAACAAAAGTGCAATTGTTGTAACTTTAATTTTCATGATACTGACTGAAAGTTCGACTCATGACACCCTAACGTAATCAGTTAGAATCTGCATCGTAAAACATCACAAACAGACAGAATACTCCCACGCACCGAGAATTCCGCCTCACACAGCCACGCAAAATATGCTTCAGACTCGTTTACCATCTCACCCTCCCAATCAGACATTGATCTAAATAACGCAGCTCCTTTCCGCACAAAATACGCCAATGAACACCCCTTACACCTCCCACATGCTCCAAATTTTTACAACATTCTGGAAGGAAAGCCTGTCGATTTCAGGTTTGATACATCAACCCCTTAAGGCCTAGAACAACAAGCATGCAGCCACAACAAATCAAAAACATTTTCTGGGACGTCGATGGCGTCCTCGCGGACCTCAACTACGCCTACTTCCATTTCCTCACCAAGCACCCTAACTACCGCAACCGCTACGCCGATCTGAAATGGGAGCAACTCCCCGAAGTGCTTCCCATCATTCCTGAATATGGAGCACTAGAACTCAAGACACATCCCGAACTCGGTACGCAGATGGATCAAGACTTCTGCGCAGACCAAGCGTACTTCCGCAACCGCCCACTCTACCCTGGAGTCATCGAAACTCTCAAGCACCTCGACCAGCTAGGCTACCGCCAGTTCACCATGTCGGCAACTTTCGATGTGGAAGCCAAAACCGCCTACCTCAACGACATCCTCGCTCCTGTCACCAACTTCCTCACCATCGAATGCGTCCAACACGGCACCTTCATGCACGACACGGCAAAACAAGATAGCCTCAAAGCTGCCTATCAAAAATACAATCTGAAACCCGACGAAACCATCCTCGTCGACGACCGCATCTATAACCAATACGCCGCCATCGAATCAGGAGCTCACCCCGTCCGCCTACGCTGCCCATTCACCTCCGACCTCCCAGAAGACCTCACTTGGATCCCAGAATTTAAGAATATCCAAGAAGTAGCCGACTGGCTCACAGCCTAATCCTGGCCACTGATGCAGGTGAAAAAGGTAATCACCATCATGAGTTACACTCTAGCTGCCATTAAATCGCTGATTGTGTGTGCTTCCACATAACAAAAAGACTGAGGAGGTTTCATCGATTCACCAATCGCATTCAATCTCAGAGGCTCCTCTAATTCGACAATATTGGATAACTTTAAAGCGTTAGCAATATTTCTACCCGTAAAATAACTGTCGTAAAATACCTTCCCTATACCAGCTCCTGATTTAGTTAACCGCCATGTATTAGACGGGGATTCCGATATGATCTCCTCAATGCGAGCAATAGCTACTACTCGACTGACAGGCGCAGTTGAATAGATCACAACATGAGACACTTCCTCTTTTGGGATCACGCGCCTATACTCAAAAAATTTAGAACCATTCAGTATGTTCTTTACATGAGTTGGGTGAATAGAAAGTAAGATGCTACGTTTCACTGGAAAGGCTAGGAATTAGAGAATGATATGCTACGTCAGCTATTTCTGAAATGGACTGAGATGGTGTTACCCCCATTTGTTTCATGCTTTCTACTGTAACTTCTGGAATGATTCGCATCATTCTAAACAAAATCACCAAGCACGGACGCTCAACCATTCTTGCGAGTTCGCCCATGTTATACACAGTTCTCTTCGAAACTAAATTAATTAATTCATCTAAACTTTCTACTCGCACTGCCTTCTCTATAACTCCAATAACCTGTATGGATCGCCTATCATCCGACCTATAAAAGCAGACAATGTCTCCAGACCTCATGCGCTTAATGTTGGAATGGCAAATGTATGCCTTCTTAATTGTATTGCCTTCACTAGATGGAATAGCCTTAATTGCATCAAACATTGGCTCCCCCCCATAAGTCTCATTGCTCAAATCTGGAAATAATCTCTCATGATATTTGGGCATAATAGGTACCAAAAACTTTCTTATTGAGATATCATCTACACAATAGGGATGAAACTCTATCGAATAGTCCAATGGCGGGATCTCGCCCTGTTCCACAGGAGCACGCATCGACTTAACTAAAACGGTATCCCCATTGTAAGATCCGTAGAGCTTAAAACCAAACTCTAGGCACAAATCAATTAAACGTGAATGCGCTTCAGCATTTGTATGGAGATAAACCCACGACAAGTTGTGGTGTACAGCATACTCAAAAGCTGTATATAAAAACCTTTCACCAACTTTTCTCCCCCTGACTTTTTCTCCTACTCTGAAAGTACATAATTTTAAAATATCCCCCTCAAGAATAGGCTTATTCTCAGCCACTTTTTCATTTTTCTCATGCTTAAATAAACAGATAGCTCTAGGCTGAATTCCATCACAAACAGCCCACAACTGTCTCTGCCCACGGCTGCATTTTTCAATCCACCAGTTGTCAAAGCCGCTATAACTTTCCCGTAGCGAATCAAAGAAACCATCAGCTACATTGAACTCATGTGCATACTTTAGCTCTATACCAATAGGGGAGGAAAGAGGGGTTGATCGTAAATTATTTAAATGAACGATGATCTCGCGTATACAAAACACAGCTTCCCCCATGCCACTTGCATTGGCTTTACGCCGCATCCCTTTGTCTTCAGTGACCAAAAAGCTGACAGCGCCTCTTAACAGACATGCTAGTAATAAATTATCTACTACATCATTTCTGTTAATTTCACGCCATCCGTGGTGATGTTTCTCTTCTAGCGTGAGAATCGGAGGGTTTTGAACTCTCGTATATCTCTGCATCCTACTAAGTAGGTGCTCTCTTCGTTCTACATTCTTATCTTGTTCAACATCACTTTGCTGACTGGGATGAACGCATATCGAGATGCCTAATTCATCGCATAAACGTGCTAACTCGGCTAAATCAGCCGACAATAAGCGGTTAGCCTCTTCTAGAGGGATTAAGACATTAGTGTCAATTAATAGCTGCATAAACTACTGACAGTAGAGTTCATTAGCTGCTTTCAGCAGCAAACTAATCACACACAAGAATCTAACACTCTACGTATTCATGCCAACTACTAACTCAAGTATTACTCGTCATTTTCAATAAGTAGGTTTACGAATTTATGACCTCATAAAAAAGCCGACCACGCATCTAACGTGATCGGCTTTTAAATTTGCTTGGCCTCTGCGTTAGCGTTCCATCATCCAGCTTCTGAAAACTGGCAACTGAAAACTGCTAACTTCGGAGCGCAGCGACGTGATTACATCATGCCGCCCATGCCACCCATGCCGCCCATGCCGTGGTCGTGACCACCAGCTGCTGCAACTTCAGGCTCTGGAATGTCTGTAACAAGACACTCAGTGGTGAGAAGAAGTCCAGCAATGGAGCATGCGTGTTGAAGTGCAGAGCGTGTCACCTTAGTTGGATCCACAACACCTGCTTCGATTAGGTCTACGTACTCACCTGTAGCAACATTGTATCCTGTGTTGCCGTCTGCTTCACGTACCTTGTCAACGATGAGTGCACCCTCGAGACCAGCGTTTGCAGCAAGCTGACGAAGTGGAGATTCCACTGCACGAGCAACAATACCCATACCTGTCTTCTCGTCTTCGTTGATCGCTGCATCACAGCAGTTCTCAGCACAGCACTGAGCAAGCGCACGAATAAGAGCAGTACCACCACCTGGAACGATACCTTCCTCCACAGCAGCACGTGTCGCGTGAAGCGCATCATCTACGCGATCCTTCTTCTCTTTCATCTCAGTCTCAGTAGCAGCACCTACGTTGATCACTGCCACTCCACCTGCAAGCTTAGCAAGACGCTCTTGGAGCTTCTCGCGGTCATAATCAGAAGTCGTGTCTTCGATCTGCTTACGAATCTGACCTACACGGCCAGAGATGTCATCAGAGGAACCTTCACCTTCGACGATAGTCGTGCTGTCCTTGGCGATCGTGATGCGCTTCGCTGAACCAAGATCATCAAGCTCAACGGACTCAAGCTTAATACCAAGCTCTTCAGTGATGACCTTACCACCTGTGAGGATAGCGATGTCCTCGAGCATTGCCTTACGACGGTCACCGAATCCAGGTGCTTTCACAGCAGCGATGTTCAATGTACCACGAAGCTTGTTCACTACGAGTGTTGCAAGTGCTTCACCTTCTACGTCCTCAGCAATGATGAGAAGCGGACGGCCAGTCTTCGCTGCCTTCTCAAGCAATGGAAGCATGTCCTTAAGGTTAGAGATCTTCTTCTCGTGGATGAGAATGAGCGCGTTGTCGATGTTGCACTCCATGCTCTCAGGATTGTTTACGAAGTAAGGGGAAAGGTATCCCTTGTCGAACTGCATACCTTCAACCACATCGAGAGTCGTTTCGATTCCCTTTGCTTCCTCTACTGTGATGGTGCCGTCTTTGCCGACTTTATCCATTGCTTCCGCAATGATGTTACCAATCTCAGTGTCCCAGTTTGCAGAAACTGTTGCCACCTGTGCCACTTCCTTAGAGTCAGAAACTGGCTTGGAGATTTCTTGAAGCTTTCCAACAATCGCCTCAGACGCCTTGAGAATACCACGCTGAAGGTTGATTGGGTTCGCTCCAGCAGTCACGTTGCGAAGACCTTCTTTGTAGATTGCCTCTGCAAGTACTGTCGCGGTAGTCGTACCATCACCTGCTACGTCATTCGTCTTGGATGACACCTCACGAATGAGCTGTGCTCCCATGTTCTCATATGCGTCCTCAAGCTCGATTTCCTTAGCCACTGTCACACCATCTTTGGTGATCGTTGGGGATCCGAACTTCTTGTCGAGAATCACATTGCGACCCGCAGGTCCTAAAGTTGCCTTCACTGCCTTTGCAAGCTTCTCCACACCGCGGAGAAGTGATTGGCGTGCCTTTTCGTCAAATTCTAATTGCTTAGCCATAGTTTTATAAATTGATATTGAATGATGATAAAATGGAAATGAGTGCTTAGCGTGATTCGTTAGATTGGCTTAGAAAGCTGCTGGCGCGACAACGCCACTAACTCAACCAATGACTCTCGACCCATAACCATTGACCGACATTATTAACCAATAATGCCGAGAATGTCAGACTCTGACATGATGAGGTAATCATCACCGTCAGACTTCACGTCAGTACCGCCGTACTTAGAAATAAGCACTTTGTCGTTTACTGATACTGCAAATTCAAAGTCGGAACCGTCTTCGTTTTTGCCACCGGTACCAAGAGCTACAACAATAGCTTCCTGTGGTTTTTCCTGAGCGGAGTCTACGAGAACGATGCCTCCTGCGGATACTGTTTCAGTCTCGACACGCTTCAAAAGCACGCGCTGACCAAGTGGTTTGATGTTAGCCATATCTTGTTGGTTTCTTTTTGTTTGTTTGATTAAAGTTTAGATTGCTACTTAACGTAGCGGAGATTTCTCTCAGCCAAATGTCATTGGTCAAGAGTCATGAGCTTACAATTCGGAGCCGATAGATTTAATGTAAGTATTGAGGCGTTTTTTGAGCCGCTCTAATTGAGAATAAAGCTCTCTGCCTTTCTCAGCTTCTATCAAGTTTCTGTGCACTGCTTTTTCTATCCAAGTTTGTGTCTCTAACAGACTTCCTCTGGAGTAGTAGCAGAACTTTTGATTCTCTTTATAATGATACCTTCCGTACCCTTCTGAAATATTTGCAGCGATCGAATCCACGCTACGGGTGAGCTGTTTGCCAAGAGCGTCTTTTTCAAAATAGCCCCACTTCGAAACCAATAACCAGATTTCCTCGCCTAGGCTCATCGCCTCGCGATAAATTTCTAAATCATTGATCGAGTGGAAACTCATTTTCTGAAAAGAAGTTGGGATCACGAGCCTCTTGACTCATGACCCCTGACTCTTATCCGCGAAGCTTAGTCTTCAACAACCTCCGCATCTACAACCTTGCCCTTCGCTGCCTTAGGCTCAGATGATTCTTCCTGAGCAGGTGCAGCACCCGGCATAGGACCTGCAGCACCAGCTCCACCTGCCGCTTGAGCAGCTTGTGCAAGTTGTTGCAGCATTGCCTCAAGCTCAGCTTTAGCAGACTTAATCTTCTCAAGGTCGTCTTCTTTGAGCGCTTCTTTCACTGCGTCCACCTTGCTTTGAATCTCAGTCTTGAGCTCAGCGGGTGCTTGGTCGCCCATTTCTTCGATCTGCTTTTCAACTTGGTGAACCATGCTGTCCGCCTCGTTCTTTGTCTGAATCGCTTCAGCGCGCTTCGCATCTTCCTCAGCGTGCTCTTCAGCTTCACGCTTAGCCTTCTCGATTTCTTCCTCAGAAAGACCACTGGAACCTTCAATGGAGATCTTGTTCTCCTTGCCAGTCTTCTTATCCTTTGCTGAGACGTGGAGAATGCCGTTCGCATCAATGTCGAATGTCACTTCGATTTGTGGCACGCCACGTGGCGCGGGCTCAATGTCACCAAGGTGGAAGTTACCAAGGATCTTGTTGTCAGCAAACATCTTGCGCTCACCTTGACAGATGCGAATGTCCACACCTGGCTGGTTATCAGCAGCTGTAGAGAAAACCTGTGACTTCTTCGCCGGGATCGTTGTGTTGCGCTCAATCATCGGTGTAGCAATCTGACCCGCAGTCTCAATAGAAAGCGTCAATGGAGCCACATCCAACAAGAGAACGTCCTGAACGTCACCTTGAAGAACACCACCCTGAATACCTGCACCAATCGCTACTACCTCATCTGGGTTCACTCCCTGGTTTGGCTTCTTGCCGGCAAGTGCCTCTGCAGTCTCTACCACCTTCGGCATACGTGTCATGCCACCCACGAGTACCAATTCATCAATCTCGCTCGCAGAAACTCCTGCTTCCTTGAGACAGTCGAGTACTGGCTTCTTCGTGCGCTCAAATAAACTGTCAGTGAGTTGCTCAAGCTTCGCACGTGTAAGTGTCTGCTGAATGTGCTTCGGTCCAGTCTCATCCATGGTGATGAATGGAAGACTGAGGTCGTATGTCTGTGCAGATGAAAGCGCAATCTTCGCCTTCTCTGCCTCTTCCTTAATGCGCTGAAGCGCATCAGCCTGCTTGCCGAGATCAATGCCTGAGTCATTCTTAAACTCATCTACGATCCACTTGATGATCGTATTATCCCAGTCATCACCACCGAGCTGAGTGTCACCGTCAGTCGCAAGCACCTCAAAGACACCATCGTCAATGTCGAGTACTGAGATATCGAAGGTACCACCACCAAGGTCGTACACGGCCACTTTCTCCTCACTCTTCTTATCAATACCGTAAGCAAGCGCTGCTGCTGTAGGCTCGTTGATGATACGACGCACTTTCAAACCTGCAATCTCACCCGCCGCCTTCGTAGCCGAACGCTGTGAGTCATTGAAGTACGCCGGTACCGTGATCACTGCTTCTGTGATAGTCTCACCTAATTTGGTCTCAGCATCAGACTTGAGCTTGCCAAGCACCATCGCCGCGATCTCCTGAGGTGAGTAAACCTTTGCTTCACCTTCCACTTCCACCTGAATGTGGGCATCTCCATTGTCTGCCTTCACCACTTCATAAGGCATCGCCTTATCCGCTTCCGTAAGCTCGTCATACTTGCGACCAATGAATCGCTTCGCCGAGAAAATGGTATTTTTTGGGTTCGTCACTGCCTGACGCTTCGCTGCCTGACCGACGAGACGCTCGCCTGATTTCGTGAACGCCACAATCGAAGGTGTGGTACGTGCACCTTCAGAGTTCTCAAGAACGGTAGCTTCACCACCGTCCATCACTGCCATACATGAGTTGGTTGTACCTAAGTCAATTCCTAGAATTTTAGCCATAATGATAAATGTTGTTGTTGATCTGTGTGTGCCACCCCTTCTTGCGGTAACACATTTCCTTGCCCTTTCCTCTGCAATCTCCGTGCCACATCGTGTAATCCATTGATTTATCAACAAATAACCTCATTCACACCTCTCAGAAGCTCTGCCATTTGAGCCAATCTGTCACGCAAACACCCTACCCATCAGGCCAACTTGTCACAGCTGCGACAAAGCTGCAGCACACCCAAAAATCCCCCATCCCCATCCTACCAAAACACCCCACCTAACAGACTCATAAGTACATTGTACACACGCATTTATACCGATCTGTCGCCTCCATGAACAGACGATTATTTTGATCACATAAAAAGCACACTAGAAGTGATCTTTTCCCTTGCCAGAGTATAGTCGCTGGCTAAGTTTGCTTATCAGACCTGTCGTTTTGGCATCGTTTGATTCCATATATACCATACCCGCGCAGCCTTCGGGCACCATACCGGCGCACTCCATAACGGGCCGAGATATTGGTATCTCTGGCCGCCAAAAAACCAAAAAAACACGAAATTATGAAAATTAAGCACAAACACCATCTACGTAAGGGTTTCTCCCTCGTGGAACTCCTCGTGGTGATCGCCATCATCGCGGGTCTCGCAGCCGTATCATACGGCCCGATCATCAAGCAGATGAAGGCAGCGGAAAAGAACAACGCTATCACCGCAGCGCGTAACATCTATACTGCAATGCAGAGTTATGCCAACGATAACGACGGTCTCTTCCCGAACGAAAGCACCGCTCGCTCAGGCGAAAACGGTTCAACAGCTGAAGGCTGCTTCACCATGCTCATCAATGCTGGTAAGATCGATAACGAAGAGATCTTCTGGAACACTGCAAACAACTCCATCGGTACCACAGCTGCTGCGAAGCCTGACCTCAACGGTGAAGTCGACCCAGGGGAAAATGCCTGGGGCTACGTTTCAGGCCTCTCCACCTCTTCACGTACCAACCTTCCATTGCTCTTCGATGCTTCCACAGATATTGGAACATTCGACACAGGCGTGTGGGACGGCTTCGCAATCGTTGCCAAACTCGACTCCTCTGTAGAAGCGCTCCGCATCGACTACACAGGCGCTCCGCTTAACGAAGACGGTACATCTAAGCAAGGTGCAATCCTTGAAAAACGTGGTGGTTCTAATGTGGACATCTTCCAAGAAGGCCTCCCTGCTGGTACTACTGTGATCCCAGCCAACGGCAACTAATCGCCACCTCTAGTTACTTAATCAAAACCGAAGAGCTTCATCGCTCTTCGGTTTTTTTGTGCCCACTCCCCACAAAATTATCTGGATTTTCCACACCACTTTTCTACAGATCCGAGCACTATGAACACATGGTCAATCGATGACGCTCGCGAACTCTATGGCATCCAACGCTGGGGTAACGGATACTTCGATATCAACTCCGATGGCGAAGCTGCCGTCCTCCTGCGTGATGGCGAAAAATCCGTCTCCGTATCGCTGCAAAAAATCATCGATGGCCTACGCGAAAGAGGCTCAGCCATGCCACAACTCCTACGCTTTCGCGACCTCCTCGACCGACGCATTGAACACCTCAACGAATCCTTCCTCAGTGCCATCAAAGCCACCAAATACCGCGGCAACTACCAGGGTGTCTACCCCATCAAGGTCAACCAACAGCAACAAGTCATCGAGGAAATCACCGACTTCGGAAAAAAATACCACTATGGTCTAGAGGCAGGCTCAAAACCTGAGCTCATCGCTGCTCTCGCCTACATGCATGACCCGAATGCCTTCCTCATTTGCAATGGCTACAAAGACACCGAGTTCATCGACCTCGCCCTGCGTGCCACCCAAATGGGCCTGCGCGTCATCCTCGTGCTTGAAATGCCCGGAGAACTCCCAGCCATCATCGAGCGCTCAAACACACTCGGTATTCGCCCAGAACTCGGTATCCGCTTCAGACTTTCCACCAAATCTGAAGGTCATTGGGCTGAGTCTGGCGGCGACCGCTCCGTCTTTGGCCTCAATTCCTCCCAACTCATCGACGCCGTCGACCTTCTCAAGGACGCTGGCTTCCTCGACTGCCTCAAGTTGTTCCACTACCACCAAGGTTCCCAACTCCCCAATATCCGCGCGATTCGCGAGGCAGCCACCGAAGCCGTGCGCGTCTTCGTCAACCTCGCTCAAGAAGGCGCTCCCATGGAAATCCTCGATATGGGAGGTGGCCTCGCCGTCGATTACGACGGCACCCATTCCAATGCCGCTTCCTCTTGTAACTATAGCCTCACCGAGTACGCCTCAAACCTCATCGAAGTCGTCCAACACCATTGCGATGCCGCCCAGCTCCCTCACCCCACACTCGTCACCGAATCTGGCCGAGCTGTCGTCGCACATTACTCAGTACTCGTCTTTAATATCCTCGACGTCACCCGCTTCTCCCACCCCGACTGCCCAGAACCACCCTCCCCCGAATGCCATGAAATGGTGCACAACCTCTGGGATATCCGCAATCGTATCCAACCCAACAACCTCCAAGTGTGCTTCAATGACGCCCTCTTCTACCGCGACCAAGTCCGCGACCTCTTCCGCCATGGCGTCATCAACCTACGCGAACGCTCACTCGCTGAAAAAATCTACTGGCACCTCTGTACCCAAATTGCCGAACAAACCCAAAAACTCGACCACGTCCCCGATGATCTCCAAACCCTTGAGTCGAATTTAATCGACTTCTATTACGCCAACTTCTCCGTCTTCCAGTCCCTCCCCGACTCCTGGGCCATCCAGCAACTCTTCCCCATCATGCCCATCCATCGACTGGATACCGAACCCACCCAACGCGCCATCCTCGCAGATATCACCTGCGACTGTGATGGCAAAGTCGACCGCTTCATCCACCGCGATACCATATCTACCTTCCTCCAAGTCCACGAAAAACTTCCCGGTGAAGAATACAACATCGCCGCCTTCCTCGTTGGGGCCTACCAAGAAACCCTCGGTGACCTCCATAACCTCCTCGGTGACCCACACGTCGTCTCCGTTGGACTCGAAGATGGTGAACTCACCTATACCCACGAAGTAGAAGGCGACAGCGTCGCTGATGTCCTGTCTTACGTCGAATACGACCCGCGCGAACTCGAAAAACGATTCCGAAGCTTTGCTGAACGCGCCGTGCGTAAAGGAACCATCAGCGCCTCCCAACGCAAATCAATCATGCAGGCCTACAAAACAGGCCTCAATGGCTACACCTACTACGAGGATGAATAATACCATTGAGCGAAACGGAATGGACGAATGGTCGGAATGAGCTTGCAGAATATCAAGGCGGAGTGAAGGCCTCCCGCACGCGCGGGACAACTGAATGACAACGATGACATTCTGTAAGATAATCCGATTTACTCTAATACCAATGAGTAAAAGTTTCTGGTAGTATTTTCGAGCTGATTTTGCCGTTTCTCAAGGAATGAGAAAGAAGTGGTGCGTGCACCATGACTGACGAATGACGCAGAGAAAAGGCAAAAGCAGCCGAAACTCCTAAACGATGGCGTAGCCCAATCCGTAACCTAACAATCATAAATACTACCAGAAAATGTTGTGAGTTGGTATAAAATCGCGAAGCGCAAACTTCACAAGACTCAACCACACTCCATTCGTCTATTCCGAGTCGAGAGATGGTATAAAGCCATCTTCCTCTATAGCCCCCCCCCAAAAAAAAACGCGGCCCACTTCCGAGCCGCGTCAAAATTCTCAAACTAGTCTATCTTGATAGTCGGTATGTCCACCGCATCGATCATCTTTCGGGTCTTCTTGTCCACCCGCAATATCTGGTCCCCCAGTAAATAGGCGCCCACATCATCCGCTAGCTTAAAACCTGCTGGTAAATCAGCTGAGGAAAGTGGGTTTAAACGCCCCCACCAATCATCATCTAACACCCAACCAGGTTTCACCTTATCACGCCATCCAGGTGGCAATGGCTTCCCATTTGCAACCTTCTTCGCAAGCCCTGGTGGCAAACCACCATTCTTTCCGTCATACTTCTTGTAAAAGTCCCTAAGGTCATTTTTGTCCTTGTCGCCAAACTTCCAGTCATCGTGTTTCACATGCTTCTTGCCAATATCTTTGTCGATTGACTTCTTGTGATCCACCTTAGGCTTTTTATCCACTTTTCCAGTGGGTGTCGCCTTCTTCTCGACCTTCGCCTTCCCTCCTTTACCACCTCCCTTGCCACCCTTGTCGGCTTGCATTTCTTGAGCTGCCATCACCCATACTATTGAAGTAGCAGCCACGATCCATTGTCTTTTCATCATTGTGTCTCTCAGTTTTCATTAAACCCCAATCACATTATAAAAATATTGAGGAAACTAACAGATAACACAACTGGGCATTCTCTATCAACACATTATACCACTTCGTTACTCAAAAGAGTCAAATGACGGTGCAATTGGGTATCAGAACCATAAAAAAGGACACCTCGCCAAAACAATCAAAGGCGAGGTGTCCAACAGACTAGACGAGTCTGCAACTAATATGATGATGAAACGCACAGCTCCCCAGCCGTGCATGTCACTAGACTTATTCCACAACTTTGCCGAATCTTAGCTAAAAAATATAAAAATCGATCAAATTGACGACTTTTTACTACAATTTAACGATTCAAGCATTCTCAACCGCAGATTGAATGATGTGCACATCCCTCTGCGGGAATGGAATACTGATACCTTCTTGGTCAAATTTCTGCTTCACCTGCTTCGTCAAATCCCAATACACATCCCAATAATCGACCGAACGCGCCCACGGCCGCAAAAACAGATTTACCGAGGAATCGCCCAAGCTGTGCACGCCTGCTGTTAGCTGAGGCTCGGCCAAAACCATGCCATGCGCCTTGCCCACCTCACGTAAAATTTCAAGCGCGTGATCAATGTCGTCAGAATATCCAATTCCAAAAACCAAATCCACACGACGTACCCGCCTCCCACTGTAATTGGTAATCGTATCCCCCCATGCCTTCTTGTTGGGAATGATCAACTCCTTGTTATCCATAGTCAGCATGGTCGTGGAAACCAAACTCATCTTCTCCACCCTGCCAGCCACTCCTGATATCTCAACATAGTCCCCTTCATCAAAGGGCTGATAAATCATGATCATCATCCCACTCGCAAAGTTGCCTAAAGTCTCCTGTAGCGCAAAACCAATGATGAATCCACCCGCCCCCAGTGCGGCTATCATCGGTCCCACCTCAATCCCTATCGACGATAACGCCACCATCAAACCAATCACCATCACCACCGTCGTGATCGATCGAAGTACAAAGTCTCTCATGATCCTCGACCCCTTGTCATGCTTTGAAAAAGCACGCTTCGTGAGATGTTTCACCAACTTCCCAACAAACCAAAAACTCAATAATATAAAAAAGGCCCCCAGCAATGCCTTGCCAAACGCAATCCCCCCATCCGCATCCTTCAACCAATTCCCTATCAAAGTGAAAACATACTGCACCCGACTCGAGGAATCTAAATCACTCGTGATGTCAGTCGCCGCTTTTAAATATGCTCTCGCTTCCGTCACATCACCTCCCTTCACCTCCAGTGCCCTCATCACCACTCTAGCACGCTTCGCTATCTCTAACTCAACCTCGTGAGACTTCTTCTCCAAATCAATAAAATGCTGGCGGTCACTCTCACTCAATTCCCCCGCATCAATGCGATAGGTATAAACCGCCGTGTTCTCAATCTGTAACTCTAACCTCTTCAACCAAAGCTCCAGCAACTTCTCCAAGCCCTCCTTGCGCATCGATCGCATCTGCGCGGAAAGCTGAACCAATGGAATCTTCACATTCGGCTCCGCTACCACCTCAGCCTTCGGCACCACATCCTTATCTCCCGCAATCTCTGCCGGCTCTGTAGCATCCAGCTCTATCTCTAACTCAGGATTTGCCTCCTTCTTTCCCGATGCCGATTGCTCAACCTTCGCTTCCTCCTTTTTCTCCTCCTGCGCTACCACACTCGCCCCCCCAACAATAAAGATCGCTCCCAAGATTAATGACTTCATAACAGCACTTTTCATCCTTCTCTATAGGAAACGCAGGATGCCTCAAAGAACAAGCCAGATCTATCCCACTACCCAATAAATTTAACTACACCCACTAACAGATTTATGCTATCGATGATTGACTCCCAATTTAATAAACCACCATTTCTTCTACGATGAAACACACACTTCTACTCAGCTCCCTCACTCTAGCGACCACCACCTCAATCTTCGCTGGCGAACCAATTCCAGTCTCCACCCCAGTATCTCATGAAAATTGTTGGGAGTTTAGCGTTGCCCCCTACCTCTGGCTTGCCGGTATCGACGGTACCGTCGGAGTCCCCTCTCTCCCTCCTGCTAGTGTAGATGCCTCATTTGGCGACATCTGGAATAACCTCGACTTCGCCGCCTTCATGGCCGTCGAGGCAAATAAAGGAAAGTTTAAATCCTTCGCCGACTTCCAATACATCAACCTCGGCTCCAGTGCCACTGTCCCTCAACTAGGAAGCTTCAAACTCGACGTCGAACAAGTCCGCATTGAACTCGGTGCTGGCTATGAATTTTATAATAACGGATCCACCAGCCTCACTGCCTACGGTGCCGTCATGTACAACTACCTCGATAACCGACTCTCCGGACCCATGGGTAACCAAGCAAAAGCCTCAGAAGGTTGGGTCGACCCCGCTATCGGCCTCAAAATCAACCATGCCTTCACAGAATGTTGGTACGGAAACCTCACCGGTGAATACGGTGGCTTCGGTGTCTCATCCGACCAAACTTGGCAAATCCTCGCCGTCCTCGGATACAACTTCAATGAACGCTGGGCCGCCCTCGGTGGCTACCGCCACCAAGCCATCGACTATTCCAAAAATGGCTTCGTCTACGACACCGAAACATCCGGCCCCTTCCTTGGTTTTAAATACAGCTTCTAGGGTGGTGTGGACAAAATGGTTTGCCGCCCGCTAAGAGTGGATTTTGCATCTGGCAAGGCGGATTTCATGGCGTGGATAAACATCCTCGCATTGGAAGACAACGAAGCCAGATACAAAAGATGCCTCAGCCTCCCAAATCCCTTTGCCGCAAGGCAACTGACTCCATATCACCCTATCTAAAAACGGGCAGTGAAGCAATCTGTCCACACGGCCTAGCTACTGACCTAAGAAGACCTGTACCGCTAATGTCAAAAAGCCTATAGGCACAATCACCCGACACCAACGGTCCATACGAACCGCCAATTCAGGCCGCCCATGCTTGGTCAGCACTGATGTCAAAACCGCCTCGCCGAGTGTCGCAAACACTAACAAGGTGGAGCTCAGAATAAATGCATCCATCCTTGTGAGGTAAGGCACCGCTGGTACCAAACTATCAATCGAAAATCGATAGGCAATCAATGTCAGCATCGAGGTCGTCGCCACACCGATCTGTGTACCCGCCTGCTCAGGATCAATCCAAAATACAATCCACGACATCGCCACTATCAAAAATAAAGGTAAAATCACCTTGAGCAGGTAATATTCATTGTACCGCTTCGCCTCCAACGAAATCCGAAACATCGACGCCGGCTGCATCCCATCAAAAATCGATTCACTAAACCCCCATGCCTCATGCCCTAATATCTCCCAGTCCGGTAAGGAAAATTTCGGTGATATCCCAGATTTCTTGTCCTTGGCCTTGTCTAAAACAAACTTCACTTCCTCTGGACTGTGCCCGACTGAAACCAAAGTCACCTCAAACTTCTGTGAATCAAATGGGAAATCCTTAAGGTCAAAGATCTGCGAAAAATTCCCCCATACTCGCTGAGTCACATTCACCGTACCATCCTGCGAAATCACCGCTCTCGGATCCAAGGTCTTGAATATCTTCTGCCGGTTCGTGATCTGGATGTTAGGATGCCAAATCTCACTCAAGCTCTTCGTGATCGAGCCATCTTCATTGTGCGCCTCCCGCGGGTCTTTCCATTCAGCCCGAAAGAATAAGTTCATCGTAAAATTCTGTACCGCACTGTCCACACCATCGATGTCCAATACCACATAACGCACCTTCACCTCTGTCGGTTCACCAATTCCGTGATTAGGATGCCTCACCTCACCCATCACCATGTTGGTTAGTAAGAGTGCACTAATGCATACTAGAAGGATTCGTGAAATGATCAGATGAGCGTGTTTCATAAGCCACTTCTCTTCTAACACAGTATCGAAGCTATTGCACTCGAATTAAGAAATACTGCTAGACCGAATCTATCACTCACACCTACCCAACCACCACACCCAGACCGGTGGTGGTTGCTCAGCTCCACCACCACCTCTTCTCGCTTTACTTACCAAAATCACTCAAAGGAACCCTCTGGAAGACCATGTCCGCAGCTGAAGACTCATAGAGAATTCCCACAGTCTTCTCATCAATCATGACCAAAGAAGAATACGCTCCACCTTTTGAATCTAATAAAATATGCTGTGGTTTCGGCCAGCTCTTCCCATCATCCATGCTCATCTGAATGGTCATCTTGCGACGACCATGCTTGTCATGAGGGTTAGAAAATAACAAACCATGCTTACCCTCCTCTCCTTTGAAACTGATCAAGGACGCCATACACACAGGCTCTGGTAACGCACCATGGTCGGAACCATGCACCTCCCATTGCTTTCCTAAATCTTGAGTCACAGCCACAGCACGACCATTCGTCTCTCCCTTATCCTTGCGATTCCTATTATCACGCATGTTGAGCATGAGCGTGCCATCGGACAATTCCGCGACCGCACACTCGGTCGTGTTACTGCGTGCAAACGAAGAAACCGTCCAAGTCTTCCCTCGGTCTTTACTCCACGTGATATTAGAAAACGGCAAACCATTCGCATCCCTCCCTTGCGTCGGCATCACCAATGTCCCATCGGCTAAGGTAATCCCATTGCCAGGTGCTGGTGCAAATAGATACCACGACGGATCCTTCAATGCCTGCGTCCAATTCTCAGGCGCTGACCAACTCTTCCCATGATCACTCGAGCGTACCGCCATAAACTGCGTGGACTTATCAATCGAATGACCAGGTTCAGAACCATTCCCAACCCATTGATGCGTCCTCGGCTTACCATGTGTCCAACAGGCCGTCACAATCACCTCACCCGTCCTCTGATCCACCAAAATACCTGGGTCAGAACATCCATTTTCCTTCTCCGGCTTTCCACCGTACTCCCCCATATCCATGATCGGCTCGGGCCTAGACCAACTCTGCCCCCCATCCACCGAACGCGACAAACCTATGTCCATGTGCTCCTGTAAATCGCGACGCGAATTGTAGCGCATGTCATACACCGCTAACAATGCCCCGTCGTTCGCACGCGCAATCGCCGGAATCCGAAATGTGTGACACTCAAATTGACCTCGCTTGTGAATCGGATATGCGAGCCGAGATGGCTCCCATCCCTCTACTCCATCCACTCGCACACGAGCTCCATCTTTAAAAACCAATTCCTTTAGCTGCAATCCCACACGATGGTCAAGATCCGCTCCCTTCTTCATTCGCACCACTAAACTACATGTATGGTTTCCTTTCGGGAGCTCCGCTTCCCCCTGCATGATTACAATTTTATCTAACGCTCTACTACTGCCTAACATGAGGTCTCCAGCGCTTCGGCGCATCACCACCTGAATCTCTTCCACCTCACTCAAAGCCGTCGTCCCATCAGTATCCACGACAATGCCCGTCAAGATGCGCGGCGCCTCACACGCGAGTCCAAAATCCATTACCGTGCTCAGCTCTCCATCATTCAATACCGGTAGTGTCGCTGTCTTCACCTCTACCTCCACAGCCTCTGCAACTAAGGCCCAAACCCAGAACAGACTTAATGTCGTAAATTTTCTCATTTCTTTGTAATGCTTTCTATTTCCCAACGCATACATCATTGCTGATATCTCCTATAGCTAGGGTAACGTATCTTCAGTCTACTCACGCTATGAAATCCACCTGTCTGGACTTTTTTTAGACCAACTGACACATACCATGAAACGCACACTCACATCCTTAGTATTCTTAATCTCACTGACATGGGCACATGCTGCCCAACGACCTAACATCTTGTGGATTTTCTCAGAAGACCTCTCACCCTACTTCGGCTGCTACGGGAATTCAGTCAATCGTGGACATACCCCCACCGTAGATCAAATGGCCAAAAACGGCGTGCTCTTTACCCGCACCTTCATGCCCGCCCCAGTCTGCTCAGCCGCACGCTCAGCCATCATCACCGGCGTCTTCCAAACCACCACAGGTACCCACCAACATCGCTCGTCACGCCACGCCCCCGGAGTCGTCCCTCCTCCCCTGCGTATCCATTTGCCAAAGGGCATGAAAACCATCCCTGAACATTTCCGTGACGCTGGATACTTCACCTTCAATAGCGGTAAAGACGATTACAACTTCCACTACGACCGTCGCGCCCTCTACTCGGTCGGTACCAAAGAAAACTACGAAGTCGGAATGAATGGCTGGCAGGGCAACTTCGCCCGCCATTCCACATCCATCACCAAGGACACTTGGAATGCTCGCCCCGATAAAAAACAACCCTGGTTTGGACAAATCATGCTCTGGGGCGGTAAAGCGGGCCATAAACACGTCCGCAAAGGTGATAAGCTCGCAGCAGAAGCCGTTCCACTCCCCCCCTACTTCCCTAACACCAAAGCTCACCGCAGCGCCTGGACCCTCCACCATAACGCCGCCAGAGGTGCCGACCACCAAGTCGAACAAATCCTCCAACAACTCAAATCAGACGGCGAACTAGACAATACCATCGTCTTCTTCTTCTCTGACCACGGAAATAACCAATCGCTGCGCGGAAAACAATTTTGCTACGAAGATGGACTCCATGTCCCACTCATCATCCTTGGCAACCACCCAAGTATCCGCCCAGGAACCACTCGCTCAGAATGTATCTCAGGCCTCGACATCCCCGCCACCTCCCTCGCACTCGCAGGCATTCCCCTCCCCAAATACCTCGATGGCTCTAACCTCCTAGACCCTAATTATGCACCCAAAAAATGGATTATCTCAGCGCGCGACCGCTGCGATTACACCATCGATCGCATCCGCTCCGTACGCTCCGACAAATTCCGCTACATCCGCAACTACTTCCCGGAACGCCCACTCCTCCAGGCCCAATACCGCGATAATGCACCCACTGTGAAAGACCTCAAAAACCTTCACGCCTCAGGCAAACTCTCCAAAAACCTCTCCGAGCTGTGGTTCGGCACACGTCCGTCCGAAGAACTCTACGATATCGCTAAAGACCCACACCAAATGCACAACCTCGCATCCAACCCACAATACCAAACCACCCTCACCCAACACCGCGACGCCCTCAACCAATGGATCAACTCCTCCGGCGATAAAGGACAATCACCTGAAGACCCCAAACAACTCAAAGCCACCTTCGACCTCTGGAAAAATAAACCAATCTTCAAAAACGCCCAAACCAATCCAGAATACAAGCAATTCCGCTAACCCCCTGCCAGCGCAAAGCATCCCCCCAAAAATCATCATTTGTCTCTTCTGAAGTGCGATTTGCTCTAACATAAGAAGGGCGTGCACGTTGCCATGCACACCCTTCTCAACCACGTTTACTACACAATGAAATTTTCTAAAACATATCCTTGATGCGTAACTGCTTCTTTAGCTGACCTAACATCTTGTCTACCGTGTTGTAGCGCGATGCCGAAAAGCGTGAGAATTCTTTCCCCTTAGGATCTAACAAGACTACGGTGGGAACACCAGAGACTTTATATTTCTCTAACACTTTTTCGTTCTTCTTACGCAATGCCTTGTCACCATTGGGAATATCAATCTTAACAAGGATAAAATCTTTCTCTGCACCTGTCTTGAAAGCGCCCTTAGAGAACACGTTCTTCTCCATCATCATACAGGGTGGACACCAGTCAGATCCGGTGAACTCGACAAAAACAGGCTTATTCTTCTCCTTACTGAGCTTCTTCGCCTCATCAATATTAGTCATCCAGCCCTCACCAGCCACAAGGCTGAGAGCGGAAGCAGCAAAGGTGAGCACAGCAGTTAGAAATGTCTTTTTCAGTCTCATCATGAACGTTAGCGGTACAGACGCGTAATTTTATTCCCATAAGATAAAAATAATGCAAAAAAAATCCATCATGAGCTCAGCCACACCTATTCTCATCGCCACCGGAAATTCCCATAAAACTGAAGAGATCGGCGCCATCCTCGGCTCCCAATTCAGCGTTTCCGACCTCAATGGAAAAAATTTCCCCAAAGTCGACGAAACCGGCACCACCTTCCTCGAAAATGCCACCCTCAAGGCCGTCGAAATTAGCAAACGCACCGATGCCTGGGTTCTCTCAGATGATTCCGGGCTCGAAGTCGATGCCCTCAATGGCGAGCCCGGCGTCTACTCCGCCCGCTATGCTGGTGAAGAAGGCAATGATGCTGCCAACAATGCCAAACTCCTCAACGAGCTGGGCCAACTCCCAGCAGACACCCCACGCAGCGCCCGCTTCCGCTGTGTCATCGTCCTCGCCAAAAATGGCCAGCGCATGGCCCACTTCTCCGGCGCCGTCGAAGGCCGTATCATCGACCAACTCACCGGTAACGCAGGATTCGGGTATGACCCACTCTTCATCCCCGAAGGACACGAAGCCACATTTGCTCAGCTCCCTAGCGAAACCAAAAATTCACTCAGCCACCGCGCTCGCGCACTCGCCGAAGCCCTTCCATGGATTGAAAAAAACATCTAGTACTTGACCGAAATATTCAAAACTGAGGAACTTTCGCAACTCAATGATTGCTTTCAAGCCCCTAATCTATATCAGTCCTACAGCTGTTGTTTAGCTTAGAGTTCATGGACGAAGAAAGATACGAAATTACAACTTTGCTCGGGAAAGGCCGCACCGGCGGGGTCTACGGAGCCGAGGACACCCAGCTCAATCGCAAGGTGGCCGTCAGACGCTTTTATTCTGCTGGCGGAGATACTTCAGCTGACGAGTGGAAAGAAGAATTTCTCACCATCGCCCATAACCTCAGCAACCTCACCCACCCAAATCTTCTCACCGTCTATGACGCGGGTGTCGACGAAGATGGCGCCTTTCTCATCACCCAATTGCTCGAAGGAAAACGCCTCTCCGATTCCATCGGGAAAGAACAACTCAGCGAATACGACGCCCTTGACCTCGCAGGCCAACTCCTCGACGGCCTCGCTTCCGCCCACGCTGCGGGATTTATCCACGGTGCACTCACCGCAGGCTCTGTCCTGCTGACCGAACGCGCCCGTGGTGGCCACCGCTACATGCTCATGGACCTCGGCCTCTCGCGTCTTGCCCCACTCATCCAAGGTGCGGATTCCAGTTATGCCATGATGGCGGACCCTGCCCTTCTCGCACCAGAGCTCTTTGACGGAGCTGTCTCGACTGTCGCCTCTGACTGCTACATGCTGGGCCAGTTGATCTACCTCACCCTCCTCGGCGGCCACCCATTTGCGGGAAAAAGCCTCGATGAAGCCAAACAGCTCCACCAAGCCGGTACCATCCCCCCCATCACCGATTACCGCGACGATATCAGCCAAGCCACCATCGAATGGGTTCAGCTCATGACCCAGCTCGATCCTGAGAAGCGCCCTGCCACCGCCGCTGACGCTCTCAGGGCCCTGCCTAAACTCAGCCCACAAGCTGCCCCCTCTAAACCCCCAGCTCCTGAGCAAAACGCAGGACTTGTCAAGCCCTCCACTCCGGCAGCCCCACCGCTTTTGCGTAAAGCCTCCCCTCAGACCCAGGTCCCCCCTCAGGTCAAGGCTCCCACCACCATGGAGAAGCACCCAACTCCTAAGCAACCCCAGGCTGCTGTCACCCAGCCAGTCACCGCTCAGGCCACCCCCACACCTAACACTTCCCCAACCCCTCCGCCACCTTCTCAGACCGCTGCACCAGCTCAATCTCCCCCCCCACCTCAGGCCACACCTCCGACACCTGAGACTGAGGCTGAACCTACAAAGCCCTCAAAAAGTAAAAAGAAACTCATCCTCGCCATCGCTCTACCACTCCTCCTAGTTGCCGGTGTCTGCCTCGCTATGATGCTCCCTCAGCAATCCGACGTAGAGGAATTCTATGAGGAAAACCCGGACGAACGCCCCATCAATGAAGGCCTAGAATCGGCGATCGAGCGCGCCAACATGACCAGCTTCTACAGCAATGCTGTCGCCGAGGGCCACTCGCGCATCGGCTGTGACGTCAACAATAAGGGCAAAAAAGACTGGGTCGTCTTCTCCGCTCCTCTCAGCCACTTTGACAAATTAAGCCACCCTAAAGCAGAACTCATCGAATCCGTCACCCCCATCGGTGATACCACTGCGAAACAACAAGAAGTCGGAAACCTCCTCTTCTTCAGCGGTAAAAAATCTAAGTTCCGCCCCACACTCTTCGGCCAAACCCGTGATGCTGGCGACGGTTGGGAAATCCAAGTCACCCCACCCGCCAATGGCTGTAAAATCAAACTCCACTTCACCACCTGGAACTGCGATGCCCACCTCGATATCCTCGACGATAAGGGTGACCACATCCTGCCCGAACTCTACTACCAAAGCGAAAGCCAAGATACCTCCTTCGGAACCCTCCACAAACTCACCGCTGAACAAGTCAAAGGTAACAAATTTATCACCCTGAAACTCATTGCCTCTAAAGCAAAATCAGACGACACCATGGGTATCTCACTCAACGCACTCGTCGTCGAATAATCCCACACGAGTGAGCTGCCTGAGACCTAATACCATTGAGCGAAACGGAATGGACGAATGGTCGGAATGAGCTTGCAGAATAGCAGGGCGGAGTGAAGGCCTCCCGCACCCGCGGGACAACTGAATGACAACGATGACATTCGGTAAGGTAATCCGATTTACTCTAAAATCGCGAAGCGCAAACTTCACAAGACTCAACCACACTCCATTCCTCTATTCCGAGTCGAGAGATGGTATAAAGCTCAGCACTCAGGCCTCCACCTCCCCAAAAACGCCCACCAGCCTGCGTCTCAGAACCAAGCCTCTTCCCAGAAAACCCTTGAAACTCAGCCGCTGAGCACCTACTCCCTCGGTCATCCAATTGTCTCTTGAGCCATTGCTCAAGAGCTCTCCACTTTTCACAACTAGATAAGCGACAAGCAATCTCATGACCGCGAACGAAATACGCCAATCATTCTTCGACTTCTTCAAGGAGCAAAAGCACACCATCGTGCCTTCCGCCTCCTTGCTTCCACAGTCCCCTGGCCTGCTCTTCACCAATGCGGGCATGAACCAGTTTGTCCCTTACTTCCTCGGCACCGAAAAGGCTCCATACGATCCACCGCGTGCAGCTGACACGCAGAAATGTATCCGTGCAGGTGGTAAGCACAACGACCTCGATGATGTCGGCTACGACACCTACCACCACACCATGTTCGAGATGCTTGGGAACTGGTCCTTCGGCGACTACTTCAAAGCTGAAGCCATCCAGTGGGGGTGGGAATACATCGTCGAGCGCCTCGGCTTCCCAGCAGAGCGTCTCTACGCATCGGTCTACCGTCCGGACAAATCACTCGGTGACCCATCCGAATTCGACCAAGAAGCCTACGACCTCTGGGCAAAACTTTTCGAATCCAAGGGCCTCGACCCGAAGAAGCACATTGTCGATGGCAACAAGGCGGACAACTTCTGGATGATGGGCGAAACTGGCCCATGCGGCCCGTGCTCCGAGCTCCACGTCGACCTCACTCCTAACGGCGACACTGAGGGCAAGCTCGTCAACATGGACTCCGACCTCTGTATCGAAGTCTGGAACCTCGTTTTCATTCAGTACAATGCCGAAGCTGACGGCACTTTCCGTGACCTTCCATCCAAGCACGTCGATACCGGCATGGGCTTCGAGCGCGCATGCTCGATCTATCAGGGAACCAAAGGCTTCACCGACTTCTCGCAGAAGCCTACCAACTACGCGACCGACGTCTTCACGCCAATCTTCGCTAAGCTCGAAGAGATTTCTAACAAGAAGTACAACGACATCTACCCAGAGTCCGTCGAAGTCGACAAGTCCACCCTCTCTGCGGAGATGAAAGAGGCTGTCGCCTTCCGCGTCATCGCCGACCACATCCGTACCCTTTCCTTCTCCATCGCTGATGGCATCCTTCCGGGTAACACCGGCCGCAACTACGTCCTTCGCCGCATCTTACGTCGCGCTGTGAGGTACGGTCGCACACTCGGTTTCACAGGTGAGACGCCATTCCTTCCACAGCTCGTCGACGTACTCGTGGACCAGATGAAAGGCACCTTCCCAGAAATGGGCGAACGCCGCGAAGCGATCAAAGAGACACTGACTCGCGAGGAAGAATCCTTCAACCGCACCCTCGACCGTGGCCTCGGCATGTTCGACAAAGAAGCGGAAAAAGGAAAGATATCCGGCGACTTCGCTTTCGAACTTTACGATACATACGGTTTCCCAATCGACCTCACCGAACTCCTCTGTCAGGAGCGCAAGCTCGAGATCGACATGGATGGCTTCGAGAAGCGCATGGACGAAGCTCGCACGCTTTCCCAAGCATCTCAGAAGAAGACCGTCGTCCGCGCGCTCGACATTTCTTCCGATGTAGAAACCGAATTCACCGGCTACAGCGAAGACTCTAGCGAAGCGAAAGTGCTCGAAATTCACGAAGGTGAAGAGTCTCTCTTAGTCATCACTGATCGCTCCCCATACTACGTAGAAATGGGTGGCCAGCTCGGCGACACAGGTATCCTCACACCATTCAAAGATGGCAACTTCGGCGAAGCAATCGAAGTCACCTCTGTGCAAAAGATCGGCCAAGCGATCGCACACGAGATTTCCAAATCCGCAATCAGCAATCCGTCATCCGCTATCAAAGTTGGCGACACCGTTGCCCTAACAGTCGATGCTAAGCGCCGTCGCCGTATCGAAACACACCACACAGCGACTCACCTTCTTCACTGGGCACTCCACGAAGTCGTCTCTAGCGATGCGACCCAGCAAGGCTCCCTCGTCACAACCGACCGTCTCCGTTTCGACTTCACTTCTGGCGCGCTCACACCTGAGCAGATTGCTGAAATCGAAGTCAAAGTGAACCAGAAGATCGCGGAGAACTCCGGCGTCTTCTACAACGAGGTCCCACACGCTGACGTCAAGAACCGCAAGGACATCATGCAGTTCTTCGGCGACAAGTACGGCGAGATGGTTCGCGTGGTTCAGATCGGCGGCAACGAGCTCGGGCTCGATGGCTACGCTATGGAACTTTGCGGTGGTACCCACCTCGACAACACTGCTGACATCGGCATCTTCAAGATCAAATCCGAGAGCGCGATCGCTTCCGGCGTCCGCCGTATCGAAGCCGCTTGTGGTGTCGCAGCCTACGATTGGGCACGCGGTATCATGGAAAAGAATGGCCACGAGGAAGACGAACTCCGCGCCAAACTCGAGAAGATCAACGAAGGTCTCAAAGCTGTTGGAGCAGAAGAAATCCACTACCCACTCGAAGCACACATTATGTCCGGCATGCTTGCTGAAGCATCCTTCGAGGAAGTGAACAACACCTTCAACAAGTCACTCGCCTACACCCAAGGCCTCCGTGACACCGTCACCGCTGCCGACAAGAAGCTCAAGAAAGCACAAGCAGGTGCAGCAGCAGCTATGGCTGATAATATGCTCAACGAGGCACTAGCCGAGGATTCAACTGGAAACTGGAAACTGGAAACTGAAAACTTAGCCGCCCTCGTCGAAGGCCCTGCAAGCTTGCTTCAGGAACTGATAAATGGCTGCAAAAAGAAACAGTACACAAAAGCGGCGTTCTTCATCGTCAACGATGGCTCACGCCTCCACATCGGTGCCTTCTGTGGACCTGACGCTCAAGCTGCCGGTCTCCAAGCTGGCAAGCTCATCCAAGAGCTCGGCCCAATCGCAGGCGGCAAAGGCGGCGGCAAGCCAGACCAAGCACGCGGCGCAGCACCAGAGCTCGACAAAGCAGACGCCCTCCTCGCAGCTGCAAAAGAAAAGCTCGGCTAACAACCAGTTAAGAAAAACTCCACACAAAAGGGCTGATAGAAACATCTATCAGCCCTTTTTCATCAAAAAATTTACGGAGTAACTTGAACAGCCTTGCTGTTACTCATGTAATTAAAATCAATTTGTACCACTCCCTCGTCCGTCGATGACTTACAGCTCCATTTAAGATCTGCCTTTTCAGACACATCAATCAATAGCTCTAAGTCACGATATATGTGAACCTCTCCTTTAATAGATACTACATTCTCTCCCTCCTCTATGGTCGTCCCCTCTACATCACCAACTATCTTCAATAAAGCGCACCTCCTACCCTCGTGTTTCACTACCTCTAGAAAATGCACCTTAACGTCCCCATCTAAGTTTTTCCAATCCATCGCTCCTGACATCCAATCTGAAGCTGAGATTCTCCAAGACTGACCGACTTTACGCTTCCCACCTCCATATATCCGCCGCTCAGAATTCATTACGTCTATGATGTCAGCTATCCTTGCTAACTCTGCTTCTGACCATTGTTCTTTACTTGGCCTAAAATTCCATTGAGAAAATCGATACTCAAACTCAAGTTTCCTCCCCACCAATACACCTAAATTTTTCACTTCAGATTCTCGCCTATCGTCTCCATCAAGCATGGTCGAAGTCATTTCATTTTTTAAAATTGTGATAATGTGACGATGCTCTGAGAGAACTTCGACTTCCGAGAGATGCTCCACCAAGGCTTCCGAACGAACAACCACTGAACCCTCATCAACTCCAAATACTTCTGCCCGAATATCTTTCGAATGAGTCTTGTTTGTCATCTGCCATTTTGTGCCAACACCACGTGACTTTTCCTCGTACAATAGAAACTCTTCAGCAGTCAAAAAAACAGAACTACACAACAACACACAAAAAATAGAAAGAAACCTCATATCAAAACTCTCTCCCACATCGGATATCACCTCCAGTAAAAAGTCCAACGGACTTCCCTCTCCCAGCCCAAGGTCAAGCCGCAGGCGACCACCTTGGGACCAAACCACAACACCTATATCCAACGCTGAAAGCGTTGCTGCATGAAACCATTATCAACACATATTAACACCTGATTCGGCCTGAGCAACAACTCCACATTAGACAAAACGGAGTGTCTCATTCCTAACACTTCACACATTCATTCAACTCCCCAACCCTTCTAGCCAATAAAGTCCAATGGACTTCCCTCTCCCAGCCCAAGGTCGAGCCGCAGGCGACCACCTTGGGACCAAACCACAGCATGAGCACCCAACGCTGAAAGCGTTGCGGCATGTGCTCTATCAATCCCACACATACCGCTCATCATACTGGACAGCATGCTTCTTCAAAAAAGCGCCATACTCTTCTTGAAATCCCACTTTCCGATGATGCTCCTCTTGATTCCGAATATAGGTTTCCACCTCACCAACATTCGATAGTGCAACGGAAAACACCCCATAACCATTCTGCCACGCAAACTTGTCTATACCTTTGTCGTGGAGCCACACAGAAGACCTCCGCTTGAGATCTCTCACAAGACTAGCCACCTCCATCGTCCGAGAAAAACAAAGAAGCAAATGTACATGATCCGCTACGCCTCCAACAATCACTGGTTGGCAGCCCATAGACTTAGCCACCCCACCTAGATACGCATGCGTCTCCTCCCTCAAAACATCCTCGGTCAAATGAGGAAACCTCTCTTTCGTAGAAAAAATAATGTGCAAATAAATGCGCGACAATGACTGAGACATGACACTCTAACATGAACTTAGATCAAGACACGATCCAAGCCTGAAGTCTTTCAGACTTCTCTTATCTAGACTCATACCGCCCGGCGTTACTACGTAACACTGGGCTTGGAGAATGAACCTCTTCGAGGTTCAATAGAAATACGAGGCTTTGGATCCTGATCCCCTGTAACATAGAAAGCTGGTAGACTATGTTTACCAGCTTCCTGATTAAACTTACATCAAGAACTACTCCTTCGGTAGCTCGATCCCCTTCTTCTTGAGCACGTCTTTCACCTCCTCAATTTTACGGAAGCGCTCGATCGTCATAGGACCAGTGTAGACCTCACTCTGCATCTTACGCGGCTCATCCTTTTCGTAACTCTTCATCAACTGCGCTTGCGCTTCATTGAACATCACCAGAGTCCAAGTCTTCTCTGTATAACTATTCATGAACACGTCGTAACGTTCTTGCGGGTCCTGCCAGAGATCATAAATCGCAGGGACGGTCGCAGCATACTTGCTAGGACCACGCCAACCGAGCTCGGCAGCAGGCGCTTCAGAGCCCGCCATCGCACCATTGTCGCCACGAAGGTTAAATACCGCCTTCCACTTTCCAACACGAATCGCACCAGGGGAAAGCTCTTGTTCAGTGAAGTAGAACCAAGACTTACGTTTCCAGTCCTCTTCCTTGCCCTCTAACAAGGGTGTCATATCATAAGAATCGAAAACAACTGGTTTGCCTTCACGGTCCTTTTTAGGAAGCTCAAGGCCAGCGAGAGAGGCAAAAGTCGCCATCATATCGAGCCCGCCCACAATCGCGTGCGACTTGCTATTAGGCTCAATCACTCCCGGCCACCACGCAATGGCTGGCACACGGCTACCACCTTCACGGCAGTTTCCTTTGGTACCGCGAAATGGAGTATAGCCTGAATCTGGATGCACATCCTGCCAGGCACCATTGTCCACGGTGTAGATCACGAGTGTGTTCTTATCGATCCCAAGCTCACGGATCTTGTCCATGGTCTGGCCGACGTGATGATCCAGTTCACACACTGAATCCGCGTACTTACTCTTCGCCGCAGACTTCCCTTTAAATGCTTTCGCCGGAATATTCGGCTGGTGGTTCTTACCGAAATTAATACTCATCAAAAACGGCTTGTCCTCCTTCGCGTACTTTTCGAGGTACTCGAGTGAAACCTTGGTCGTCATCACATCAATTTCAGCGATGTTAGAGTCGTCGATCTTCGCCACTTCCTTCGCTTTGCCAACAGCTTCACCTTCTAACAAACCAGTAGTGATCTTCTTGAATGCTTCACGCAACTCTGGCTCCATATCCGGATTGAAGGACTCCAATGGATATGTATAAGCATTCAAGTGATAAAGAAAGGTGTTCTTCATCACATCAAATCCATGCGCGATCGGCATGGCATAATCGTCTTCACCAAGATGCCACTTCCCCGCATAAAAGGTATTGTAACCCGCTTTCTTCAATACCGAAGCATAAGTCCATTCGGCAGCAGGAAGTCCTCCTCCCTGCCCCTGGAATGCCACTGTTGTCATGCCTGAGCGGTTAGGGTTACGCCCAGTCAACATGGCAGCACGACCGGGAGTACAGCTCGTCTGACCATAGTACGACCAAAACTGCATGCCTTCATTCGCCATACGGTCAAAATTCGGCGTCGCCATTCCACGTCCAGCCCCCCCTCCATACGCTCCTAAATCACCCCAGCCAGTATCGTCTGAAATGAGAACGATAATGTTAGGCTTCTCAGGAGCTGCTTCAATTGTGACACAAAATGTAACCACACCAACTAACGACATTAGATAACTTTTCATTGTGATAAATATAGATTTTTAATCTAACATTCATCGCCCATCGATAGTAGGAAATTCATGTTATTTAAATGTGCCAAAGAATAAAAATTCCTTAACCTTACCTCTACCCGCACCCTACCAAACCCATCCTCAACACCAGGCTCACCATGGGAATACACCATAAATTTCTCGCATATAAATAGTTAATAAATTGAAATCATTACCACCTTCTGGGTCGACAGGGGCGTATCCACACGCCTAAAAATAGCAAAACCAAATCTATGATTTCACAACTGAAACAAATCACCTCTAAGACTTCAGACCTCGCCGTCATGGGGAGAGAGATCATGGCAAGTGGCCTCCACTCAGTACACACCCAATGGAAGAGCATTGACCTCTTTGGTGCACTCTACGCAGCCGAAGACAGCGAAGGAGAAACTGATGCCACCCACTACTTTTTAATCCCCATTCCTGACCCTCTAAGAGGCTTCACCATCTATTCCAAGCGCGTGCTCCCTCCTGGAGTCGGAGCTGAAAATTGCCTCCCAAAGGAGAGAATCTTTCATCTCCCCGATCCGAGCACCTTGGCCCATCTAGAAACGGCTCTCATCACCTCACAAACAACGACAAGCCTACAGAACGCCTCCGACGAGTCCCTTCTCGCGAAACACTTAGACGAGATTGCAGACCGCATTGATACCGAAACCTACAAGGTCAGCGGAGGCATTCTTCTCATTGGAGGTGCTGTCGCTCTCATCAACCCAGTGGTAGGCATCGGCATAGCCGCCAAAGCACTCCTGCCTTCACTGGGAAATTCAGCCATCCAGCTTGGCTCAAAATTCCTTGGCGATAAATTGCGCAACCAAAAACAAAGTGTTCTCGAATCCAAGGCTCGCAAAGAGGCAGAAAAGGATCTGAAACGACTTAAACCCCAAACGCTCACTAACCCACTCCTGCGAAGCCTCCATGCCATTCTAACCAATCCTGAGAGTAACTACGACCCAAGCATGGATCAAAGAAATTGGGCTGACTCATTCCCCTCACAATCCCAATACCAAATGACTTGTGAAGCCATTCACGAGGTCTACCAATCACAACAAACGTTCCTAAAGCCATTGCCAGCTTCTCATAAACATTGGATCGATTCACTCAAAGCTTAAGCTTTCGATCAGGCTCCGCTCCAAAGCCCTCAATTTCTATCCGATCGCTGTAACAACTCACCACCGCATAGGCGGTCTCCTTCGCACTCTCGACCATTCCCTTAAAGTTGACATAGTGCACCCCCTTGTGATCCACATACCCGCCTTTGTGATTGTGCCCATTCATGTACGCAACAACCTGGGATGAAGCATCAAGCCTCTCTAGCAGTTGCTCTGCATTCCACAAATTATGCCTATCACCTTCAGGTAAAATCGGAAAATGGTTCATCACGATAACCTTTTGTCCCGCAGCCTCCGCCTGATCTAACACCTTCTGTAGCCACTCGAACTGCGCTTTAGACATCCCTCCATTCCAGCTCAATGCTGAGACCACGCCTGCCTTCTGGAGTTTCACACGCTCAGCTTCCGCAGCCACTGTACGTGGGTCTTTTGAAGGATAGCGATAGGTACTCAACTCAGTCCCATCCAAGAACAACAACTTCCACCCACCATATTCTACCGCGTAATAGCCAAGCTCTGGCATCTCCATAGCAGCAGCCACCTTGCCTTTGTCTGCATCCGCAACCTCAAAGTCATGATTGCCATACACTTTGTAATGAGGAACCCGTAAACGAGCATAGCGCTCCATCATCGGCCCAAAACTCTCAAACTCACAGTCGATCATATCGCCCAATGTCACCACAAAATCCAAAGGATGCTTATTGAGCGCTGTAATGGCCTTCTCTAACTTCGCGGGGGATTTCCTGTAAAACCGATTCCGGCGCATGTCTTTATCCGCATACTGAGGATCGGCAATAGCTCCAAACCTCAACAAGGGTTTGCTTGCCCCCCCCTGCGCCGCCAATGGCTGGATGAGAGCTGCAGGCAACATGAGTTTCACAAAGTGACGTCTTTCCATAGGCATACTACTCCATTCTTTTCTCCCCCCTTACAGCTGAGCACCTGTCTTTATAGACAACCAGTGCGCAATATCGATAAACAAGCTTCAGGATGCCAGCCCTAACTCATACGCCAACTGAATGCTTGCAAGCAATGCCGCCTTCTTCGGAAACGGATGATCTAAATGAGGTGAGCTCATCCGAATCGCCTTGGGAAAACTATCGTAACTCATGTCCCAATGGTGCGCATGTAACATCGCTAAATCAGTAGCCATCGGCATCTGAATGCGTGATTGGTCCTGAGTCACTTGCATGTCATTGTTACCATCAATCTTATTCAATCGCATCGCCCCCTGAAATTGAAAACTCGGAACCTCCATCGCTGATGTCGACCCACTTAAATTAAAGATCGGAATTCCCAAATCATTGATCAACCTCTCATGCTCCAACATGAATTGCCGACGCCACATAGTCGTCAAATCCCTCAAAGCCAGCTTGATCTCCGTCTCATCCTTCCGACGCTGCACAATCTCCGGCAGCTTCGTAAATGGTGCCATACTTGCAATTGCTTTATCTAACAAATCAGGATCTTCCTCAACACCACTCAGCACGCTGTAGACATCATCAGCGATATACGATCCACCAGCCGCCCCTGCCCAGCTGAAGATACACTTGATACGTGACGCCAAATCTGGTCGCTTAACTAGCAATGTCAAAATGTCTGCCACACCCTTGGAATAGCCAAAGAGAATGACATTCTTAGGCTCCTGAGCCGCCTTCTCGTCAACCAACTCTCTATCAGCACTCAAGCCCACACCCAATTCAATGGCTCTCGCCAGATGCTCAGCGTTACTCTCACATCCAGCCAAAGGATGCAAATCGGCTCGCAAAACCTGACACAACCCATCACGCTCTAACTCAGGTAAAGCACGCTGGAATGCTCGCACCGGTAACAGACCATTCAGCAGCCCGGGACAAAAAATAAAACGCGTTTCTCTCAAGCTAGAAAACTCGCATGCCGGCATCTCAACATCCGCAAATGCAGCATCAGTCTCACGTAAAAAACGAAGAGCAACGGCAGCCCTATCACTCTGCTTTCCATACTTTTTCTTCGCCACAGCCAAAGCAGCCTCATCCCTTACAGCCTCTGAAATGAACAGGTTTTTCCAGCGCTCCGCACACCACTTCTTGTACTGCCAAGACCTTTGAACCGCTACACGGTCCAACTCCACAGCCTCACGCACGACCTCTATCAATCTACCGTACTTCCCTGCAGAGCGAAGGGTATGGCAATCACCATCAATTTCCATACCCCATGTCATACGCTATCAGCCCCATGCTTGCAGCAGCAATTTGGCCACGACGCCTAGTCTAAGCTCTTCTTGCCATCAACAAAAGGTATCTTGAAGTCGTCTTCAACCGTACGCGTTTCCAACCAAAATGCCTCCAAACGCTTCACTTTCTCAGGATATTGCTGAGCCAAGTTTTTCGTTTCCTTTGGATCGCTCTCAATGTCATAAAGCTCCCACGGCTGTGGTGACTTACCCTTGCGCGCCAACAAGCCCCGACGTAGTGCCTTCCACTTCCCATCGCGAATCGCAATAATGCCTCCGTAATTGTGGAAATCCCAAATCATGAGTTCCTCACGCTTCGGTAATGGCTTACCGGCCAACACACCATTCATATCCAAACCATCTAACTTCTCTTTTGGCATCTCAGCTCCCGCCATAGTCACCAAGGTCGGAAACCAATCTGGAAAGTATGTTGGCTCATTGTTAGTGCTACCCGCCTTGATCTTACCAGGCCATTTAACAATCGCTGGAATACGAATCCCACCCTCATAACAACTTCCTTTATATCCACGCAGACCTGCTGTCGCATTGAAAAACTCCGCATCACATCCCCCAATGTGAAACTTCGGGTCACCCCCCTGATGCGTAGTCCCATTGTCCGAAGTGAAAATCACAACCGTGTTGTCCTCCAAACCATGCTTTTTAATCCGTGCCAGCACCGTGCCCACATGCTCGTCTAGATCTGACACCATCGCAGCATAGGCAGCACGTGGCCGATCATGCGGTAAATATCCATTCTGCCCCCGATACACCCCCTTACCTCCCTGCTCTGGATCGTCCCATTCCGCCGGATACTTGTCGATCCATTCCTGTGGTGGCTGCATCGCAACATGAGGCTCCAAGAATGGTAAATAAAGGAAAAATGGCTTGTCCTTGTTCTTATCAATAAACTTTATCGATTCCTCTAACACGAGGTCGGAAGAGTACATCTCAGCCCGGTAATCATTCGCGTCAATGGGTCCCTCCATCTTGCGTAAATGCCCCGGAATCGGCTTCTTGTTAATCGTCACCTCTTCCTCATCACTGTCCAAAAATGGTGGGTAAAAACTATGTGCATTGCGCTGGCAGTTGTACCCATAAAATCGATCAAAGCCCTGCTTGTTAGGTGAGCCACTTGAATCGGATGGACCCAACCCCCATTTACCAAACGCACCAGTCGCATAACCCGCCTCCTTTAACACCTCCGCTATCGTAACCGCTCCATCAGTGATCGGCCACTGACCCGGAAACTTACGGCCATTCCCAGAATCTCTATTTCCTCTGATTTCAGCATGCGCCAAATGCTTTCCAGTCATCAATACACAGCGTGCCGGTGCACAAACAGGCGCTCCCGTATAGTGCTGATGAAACAACATACCTTCCTTCGCCAGCTGATCAATGTGCGGTGTCTTGATCTTTTCCTGACCATAACACCCCAACTCGCCATGACCCAAATCATCCGCCAAAATGAAAATGATATTCGGCTTCTCAGCCGCTTGCGTCAAACTCATCGCTCCCGCCATCAGGAACGTCGCTATCGGTGTCAGTAAGTGTTTCATCATCGCAAGCCTATACGCATCCTGAAAAGATGTCTTTACGATATTCCGAGTATTACTTGCGATTTTGCGCATCGAAAACACCCCACCTACTTAGCTTCCTGCATCAATCCCCGAATCGTGTCCTGATCCAACGCCGTATCAAATATCTGTAACTCGTCAATTGCCCCGCGGAAAAACCCACCGTGTGCATGCCCTGGGTCGCTCTTCTGATAACTCACATTGCGCCCCAACCACACCCCATGCTTTGCATCCGCAATCTCCGTATCCACAGCCTGTAATGCCCGCCTCGATACCGGCTCCAATTGACCATCAATATAAAACAAGACATGAGTTCCTACATCCACCTGAGCACCACCATACAAAACCACAGCCACATGGTGCCATTGCCCATCACGCAAATCTTTTGTCCCAACCACCTGACCCAAACCTAAACCTAAACGTAAACGACCTACCGGCCCCTCTGAATCTATCGGGTTCACTGAAATCTGCCAGGCCTTGCCCACTTCACTTCGATTATCTAACACACCCCACGAAATGATTCCAAACCCCTGGCGAACTGAAAAATCCTCAGGCACCTTGAGCCAAAAACTAACTGTCCTTGCCTGGCTTCCTGCCACCCCTCGATACCTACTCTCCGCATAACTCCCCACACCATCAAACAATAAACCTCCTCCGTATGGGCCCTCAACCCACTCTGGTATCCCCCCACCATCCATCGATTTAAAAACCATCTCAGCTCCCTCCCCATCACTTCCTCGAGCCGCTGCTCTATCACCCGCTCCCTCATCAAAAGACCAAGATATAGAACGCTTACCCAGCTCGACCTCAGGCGGCAGACTAGTGTAAAACTGCCCTCGATCAGCTACCAGCATTCTACTTTCCCCACTCTCCATCCGTAACGCTTCCTCCACTTTCACCTTCTCCCCATCTTCATTCACAACCACCACACTCCCATCTAGCACATGAGTCTCAACCTCCCCTCCCTCAGTGACTGCAACACCCACTGCTTGCCCAAAATCTTCAAATGCGCCTCGTGGTGTCACTACCCGATACGCTCCCGCACCCTCCTCGCTGCGCACCATCACTCGACCGTAGTCAACTTCCACAACCGCTGCCTTTTTGAAAGTAACACGCGCTGGTCCCTCCACTATCAAGGTCCTCTTCTCATCGATACCCACCTGTAATAAGCCACTTTTTACCTCCACGCTGCCCCCCTGCTTGATCTCATCCCCCACATCATATGCTTCCGCCCCCCATACCACACTCTGCATGCCCGAAACCTCAGCCATAGGCTCACGAGAACCCAAGCCAAGCCACACACCACTAATAAACAGAGTCATCGCTACCACGGCGGCTGCCTGCAACCACCGTTTCTTCGTACGAATCCGCCCAATGACCTCACGACTGAAACGCTCTCCATCGTCGTCTCGAATCGCCCCCATCACGCGCTCCATATACGCAGCCTCACTCGCCCCTTCTTCCATGACAACAGAGAGCATCGCGTCCACCTGAGATTGTGTCCTGAACCTTGCGAGCTCACTATCATTCCCATCTAACTTTTCGATCAGAGCCGCGCGCTCATCGCCACTGGCACTTCCCTCAAATTGCGCCTCCACTAAATCTACTATATCTCTCTCCCGATCACCCATCACATCTTCCCCGATTCTAAATTGATACATTCCGCCAATTGCGCCCGCACTCGATGCAACTTCATTGTCAATGTCGAATGCCCATTCGCTGTCTCCTCAGATATCTCACGGATAGTTTTCCCCTCGACATAGCGCATCTCTAACAAGTTTCGTATCGGCCCTTTTACTTTTCCCAAGCACTCACGCAGTGCCTCTAACTTTCTATTACTACATACCACCTCCTCATTGCCTCCGAGCAATGCCTGTAGCTCCACATCACCTCCTATATAATCTTCCCGTCGCTTGCGGATATAATTCCTAAAATGATTTTGAGCAATCCCTTGCAGCCACGCCTCAAACTCTCCCTCCCCGCGGTAACTCTCAATCTTACGATACGCAGTAACAAAAGCATCCTGCGCCAAATCGTCAGCTGCCGTCCAATCACGTAACTTTGCCCTTAATGAGGCCCTCAACCACGCCTGATGCCTTTGCACAAGACGTCCGAAGGCCTCCAAATCCCCCTGCTTTGCCTTTGCTATCCATGCATCTTGAATGTCCATCCTATTGCTCAGTGTAGCCAGCTCAGAAAACTGACACAACTTTCTTCAAAAATTTTCCTGCCCCTCCATCCGCCCATAAAATCACACCCCTTAAAGAATAAATGTGTCACTCCAAGAAGCTAAAAACACCTTACTAGCATGGGACATCACACACATAAACTTATACCAATCTCTCTCGCTATCACACTCGGCAATCTCCCTGCTCAACCGATTTCACTCTCCGGCATCTACCCTCATCTCACCATGTACAATCAAGAAGGTGAATGTGGTACAGGTGCACTTGTTCCCTGGGCCGGTCGCCTTTGGGCCGTTACCTACGCTCCTCACGCCCCAAAAGGATCCTCAGATAAACTCTATGAGATCACACCTGATCTAAGGCAAACCATTCGATCCGAATCGATCGGTGGCACACCCGCCAACCGACTCGTCCATAAAGAATCCCAACAACTCTTCATAGGCCCATACGCCATCGATAACGCTGGAAAAGTGCGCACAATCCCCTACTCAAAAATGTTTGGCCGCCCCACTGGTAACGCGCGCCACCTCACTGACCCTGAAAATAAAATCCTCTACGCCACCATGGAGGAAGGAATCTATGAAGTCGGTACCAAGACCCTCCAAGTCACAGAGCTATGGGCCGATGAACAACGCAAAACCAATGCCCGTAAAGCCAAACTACCCGGCTACCACGGAAAAGGCTTCTACTCCGGCCAAGGGGTCTACGTGTACTCTAACAATGGTGAGCGTGGCTCTGCTGCCCTCAAGAACCCAGAGACCCCTTCTGGAGTTCTCGCAGAATGGGATGGCAAAGCCGATACATGGACCGTCATCCGCAGAAACCAATTCACAGAAGTCACGGGCCCCGGTGGCATCGTAGGAAATCCCACTCCCGCCACCGACCCTATCTGGTCAATAGGCTGGGATGACAAGTCACTCATCCTTGCGAGCCGCCACCACCAAAATGGCTGGAACTTCTTCCGCTTACCCAAAGGCTCGCATTCCTACGACGGTGCACATGGCTGGAACACAGAATGGCCACGCATTCGCGATATCAACCAAGACCACTACCTCATGACTATGCATGGAACCTTCTGGCAGTTCCCCAAATCATTCACTGCCAGTTCCTCCACTGGCCTCACACCTATGAGTAATTATCTCAAAGTCATTGGCGACTTTACCCACTGGAATGACCATATCGTCTTCGGCTGCGATGACACCGCAAAAAATGAATTCCTCAATAAACGCAAAGCTAAAGGACACATCCCAGCGCCCCAATCACAATCCAACCTCTGGTTCGTCAAACCCAATCAACTTAAACAACTCGGCCCCGCCATAGGTCGCGGCATGGTCTGGAGAAGTGAAAACCTCACCAAAAACCAAACCTCAGACCCATTCCTCTTCTCAGGCTACGACCACCGCGGGCTCCACCTCCATCACCAATCTCAAAAACCTCAAGAGTTTTCACTTGAGGTCGATAAAGATGGGTCTAACCAATGGACACATCTGCGCACAGTCACTGTACCAGCCTCTGGCTACCTCTTCGTTCCATTTCATCAAACAGAACAAGGCAGCTGGATCCGCATTAAAAACACCAAGCCCTGCAGCAGCGTCACCGCCGCCTTCTCCTACCGCAACCACGACTCTCGCAGTGCCTCTTCCGATCCAATTTTTGATGGTCTTGCAGAGTCTAACACTTCAATTAGCGCTGGAGTTGTTAGAGCAAGAGGTGGCAACAAACAAGATCTCGCATTCGCCGCTGTCAATGAAGACAATGATCCCATCGGCTTCTACCTGCTCAATGACAAACTTGAGCTCAATGAGTCCGCTGACACCAAAGCCTATACCTTTGAGCAAACAAAAAATACCATCCCAAATTCGGCTCTTAGCATAGACTCCGCATCCGTCATCTATACCGACGAAAATGGCAAGATCTGGCGACTTCCTAAAGGTGACCCATCCATGGGTCATCACCCACTAAGCACCTACAGAGTCGCCCGTGAAGTCGCGACGGAGCGCGACCTCCTCAATGCCCATGGCACCTTCTATGAACTTCCTGCACGCAATGCTGGAGGCATCAGTAAAGTCAGAGCAGTTGCCACCCATAACCGCTATATCCACGACTTCTGTTCCTATCGCGGACTCTTCATCCTCTCAGGAGTGAGCAACCAAAGCTCAGCTAAGAACCCACACATTATTCGCTCCAAGGATAACAAAGTCGCCCTCTGGGCTGGAGCCGTCGATGACATCTGGAAGCTCGGAAAACCACGAGGCAAAGGCGGCCCGTGGCTCAACACTCAAGTCAAAGCAAATACCCCCTCAGACCCCTTCCTCATGACCGGCTTCGATAAAAAATCTATCACTCTCCAGTCCACCACTGATACGAAACTAACCATTCAGGTGGATCTCGACGGCACCGGCCACTGGGTCACTTACAAGACGATCCAGCTTCAACCTAACAAAATTCACACCCACCACTTTGATGAGGCATTCCAAGCCTATTGGCTACGCACCATCACTGACAGTGACACCCAAGCAAGCGCACAACTCACTTATCAATAAGGCATGTGTCAGTTCTGAGCACTCAGCACACCTTACCCTAGCTCCCCCCAATAATTCAAAAATAGAGAACACCATGAAAAAAACATATATCCCCGTTATGGCCGCCCTCTGCGTCTTCCCGATCCAAGCAGCTACCATAAGCGCCAGCGTCTCCCAAGACACCTACATCCGCAATGATGTGAACCCCAACACAAACTTCAATGGCGATTCTGACAACGAGCTACTCGTTGGTGCAAATGGCTCACCTGATAACCTTCGCATCCTCGTAGGCTTCGATCTCAGTACTATCACCAATCTCGTCAACTCAGATGGAGGAGGTAATTATAATAACCTAACAATTAACTCCGCCTCGCTCACCGTCTATGAACGTCGAGGCCGTACCGCTTCCTTAAATCTCATCGTGAGCCAATGGAATGCCTCTTTTAGCGATACTCTTGCTACTTGGAACGCCCCATCACCTGATGACACCACCCCAGGAGCTAGCCTCAGCACCGTACTGGGATCATCATTCCTCATCTGGGATAACACCTCCGATAACGATCAAGCCACAATCAGCCTCAACACCGCTGCACTCAAATCAGCCATCCAGAATGCTGCGTCAGAAGGCACGCTCAACCTTGTCCTGAACTCAGATTCCAGCCCGTCAAACTGGTACTCAATCACAAGCGATCAAGCAGCAGATCCTAACCGTCATGTGCAGCTCAATCTCGACTACTCCGTCTCAGCTATCCCCGAACCCAGCAGCGCCTCTCTCGCATCATTCGCAGGCATCGCCCTCTGCTTAAGAAGACGACGATAACCAGATTTCACATCACCCACAGAACCTAAGCTATTTCACCCCGTGAAATAGCTTATTTTTTTTGCCCACATGCCCTAATAAAAAAACCAACCACTGAGTTAGACCTGTAACACATCGTTATAAACACCCATGAGCCTACACGCACAACTCAGCCCAACAGCAAAAGCCGCACTCGCAGCTCAGAGAAGAAATTCCACTATCTCTTCTCTCATCATCGCCATACTCTCACTCTTCTTAATTGGCCTGATTCTCTTCATCATCGCCCTGACTATCGAGGTGAAAAACCCTCCCCCAACCATTTCCTATTCCCCAGGACTCGCCGAAAAAGATGACATTGAACAACCTGAAACACCTAACCAGGTCGAGCGCAAACCATCCTCCCCCTCATCTTCAATGGCAAAGGTCATTGCCAGCACCAGCGCATCACCTACCGCAGTACCTGTGCCAGATATCGAAATCACGGAACCATCACTCGACTTCGGTAATGGCGACGACTTCGGTGACGGCTGGGACGATGGCGATGGCAATGGCCCAGGTGGCAGCAGCTACGGTTCTATACCCGACTCCATGAAAAAGCGTTGCTCTAAAGCAGACCGCCTCGCTCGACTCAAAAAAGAAGGAGGCACTCCTGAGTGTGAAGACGCCGTTGTCAAGGCACTCCAATTCCTCCAGAAAACACAAAATAACGACGGATCTTGGCAGAAGAAACACCGCGTCGGCTACACCGGACTCGCCCTCCTCGCCTACCTCGGTCACTGCGAAACTCCTGCATCCCCAGAATTCGGTGCCACCGTTGAAAAAGCAATCGTTTACCTCGTCAATGTCGGTATGGCTAACAATGGTAAACTCGCAACCGACATGAATGACAAACACTGGCCATACGAGCACGGTATTGCCACCTACGCCCTCGCAGAAGCATACACCCTCTGTAGCAAACAAAACCTCAACCTTCCAAACCTCGATGAGGTCGTCTCCATGGCTGGACAACAAATCATCACCTCACAGCACCAACGCACTGGCGGCTGGGACTACAACTATGACTACAGCGGCCAACGCGGCGGTGATAGCTCCATCGTCTGCTGGCAGCTTCAAGCCCTCAAAGCCTGTAAATACACCGGCATCGAAGGCTTCGAAAAACTCACCACAGTTTCACGCAAAGGCCTTGAATACCTCGAAAGCTGCCAAGCGGCTGATGGCGGCGTTCGCTACCAGCCAAATAACGGTAAGCCAACCATGACGGGTGGCTCCATCCTCTGCCACCAACAATGGGGCAAAGGCTCCCGTGCCACAGTGCGCGCCGGTCGTAAATTTATTGAAAAGAAAGTCACCTTCGGCTACGACACCGCAGAATCCGACCTCTACGCCCACTACTACTACGGACAAGCCATGATGAACATCGGGGGGACCACTTGGAGAAACTACAACAAACTCTTCCGCGATGAAGTCCTCGCCGCTCAAAACCCTGACGGCTCATTCAAAAGCCCAGGCGGTGGCAATGCCATCAATGGTACTGCTACTTCATTTGCTGGTGGCGGCTCCGCAGCACTGCACTACCGCACATGCTTAGCCACTCTCATGTTGGAAGTCTACTACCGCTTCCTACCTGCCTCATCATCTCGCTAGTGTGGTGTCACTAAATCCCCCGCCAAATCATACTTAGGAGACTTTCCCAACCTCCCCCTTCACTCGTCCGTAGGCTCGAGCACCAAACGCACTGCCATGCCCTCCTCTAGACGAGGATCACGCTTTACTAGCAAACGGGTGCGCGCTTGAGCAATACCCTCATCTCTCGCCTGCAACACAGCATCGTGCACATGCCATGTGATGATCAAATCTCCAGTCGTGTCTGGACCATACGATTCCCCAAACGCACTGCCACTGAACGTGAAAGCCAATGGCTCTGGCAAGGCTTCGCCACTTGTAGAACTCAGTAAACGCACCAATGGGATGCTCGGCTCATCAGGAAGACGAATGGACAAGCGGTATTGAGTCGCCTTCTTCTTATGCCCTATCAAGTGCAGCATAAGCTCTAAGTGCAATGGCCTAACATCCGTAAGCAATAGCGTCTCATGCACCCTTCCTCTCTCATTGCATAGCACAACTTCGAGCTCATATTCCTTCCCTTCTTGGTCTTGTTTGGGGTAGTGCACAGCCGCCGGAATCTCAATCTCACCCGTCTCGCGCGTATAGCGAATCCCTCCCAAGCGCATGCCCTCCGAATCAGCCGAAAATGGATAGCGGACTGCCAGCTCATCACCCAAAGCATTGATCTCTTCTGCCAACCGCACACGCGCCTCCTCACTCGCCTCACCCCATTCTCCCTCTAAATCGAGCAACTTTCCCCACCGCTGCTTCTCAACCAAAGGAAACAAAGGAAAAGCAGCAGCTAGGGCCTCACTCGTATGCTCGCGCTCGACAAGAAGCACTTCCTCTACTTGCGGCGGTGGGTCCATTCCCTCCGCCGCTGGCTTCTCACAGGCCGGTACCACCACAAAAGTAGCAAGGGCCAAGTGGCTTATACTACGTATCTGCTTCACTCCGGTTGAATCGGTGGAAGGAACTTCGTATCCACCGACTGAATCAATGGTAAACGCTTCGTAAGTTGATGCCTATTATAGTAAAACCTCAAGGTCTTCAACTTAAGGTCGCGACCAAAGAATTCAATCCGCCACTTCTGCGCCTGAGTATCAGGGAATACTGGGTTCTGGTTAGAGTAGCTGCTGTAACTATCCCAAACTAGAGGAATCCATTGCTGGCCATCATGATACCACACACGCATGTACGCACGTGAATCCTTCACATCTAGACCATTCAAGGTTACAGCCTTGCCAAAATCATACTCTAACACTGCTTTACCTTCGTCCATCTTGACCGTAGCGACGGTCTCACCACTGTGGTCAGTCCAGGCGGCAAGATCACCATCTATCGCCCCCCGAACCGCCTTCACACTGGCGGGCACTTCATGCTTCACCTGAGTTTTTGCATCATAACTCAGCGTGTACACCGTTCCACAAATCATGTTTTCGCTGGCCATGTTCACTGTCACCACATCCCCCTCATGCACATCAATCAAGGCACCATCCGGTGCCGTCACCGGTGGCAATGTCTCAATCGGATACATGCAGTCAAATGCAATGCCTGATATGACAAGTGGCTGGCTCTGGAAATATGCACGTGGCCCCGTCTTCAACTTCAAGTCAAACCGACGGAAGTTAGCTTCATTCTTTGTCACTAACAACTTATTGAACTCTAATGGACGTTGGTAGCTGATGTGCTGCCCACCTAAGAAAAACGCAATCTTTGCTACACCGCTAAACTCCTTCACTCCACTGTCCTTGAGTGCTGCAGATGCTTTTAACTTGCGCGTTCCTTGGTCAAAATTAAAGCCCTCCAGCCCATCCACTTTCATCTGTATCGCTGATGCCAAATTACTTCCTTCCACAGCCACTGTCGCTTTCAGCGGAAGTGGCGATTGCTTGTAGAAAGCTTCCTTGTCTTCTTCTAACCAATTAAGCTGCTGCAATGGCAAAAACACATTCAGCTGAACCGCTTGCTTCTCACCTTCTACTTGTGTGCTGAGCTGGAAGTTAAGACCCGTGATCAACTCGATAGCATACGCCCTCTGCATCGCATCTAAGCTGCTATCTCCAGCTATCTCCCTCACTAAGTCAGGCGCTAGTTTCTGCACCAGATCATTGGTGTTAGGAACTAATTTAAGGTCGCGCTCGAAGCCTTGCATCTTGGCAATTCCCTCAGCCAATGCCAGCGGAGCTTTCTCGCCTAACAACTCATTGGCAATGCACCAATTGCGCAAGTAATAAGAATGTACCTGCCCGCCCCATTCACTCACGACACTGCCCTCAATCCGCTCACTTGCCATCAACTCTTTCTTGCCTGTAATCGCTAGATTGTGCTTCAAAGCATTCAAGGTAAGGATACTTCCAGCCGTGCGAATCCACATCGATGTCACCCCTTCACCTCCTTGGAAATCGAGTGGGAATGCTGACTTGAGATAGCCACCTTCCCAGTTGTCGTCGATCGTCATCTTGTACTTGAAGTTCTGCATGTGCTTGAGAAACACAGCTTCGTCCGCCACCGCCATCGCAAGCGATGAAAAGATAAAGGCTAATGAACTCGTCGCATGCGAGTTATCTCCATCACCAATAGAGGCCTCCCAGCGCTCTACTGCTTCCTTGATAGACTCCCTGTGGCCACCAGCAATTTGCATGCCTAACACCCCAGGTCCAGACATAGCGTGCCCCCCGCCGTGTCGGCGAGATTCATCACGCTTCATCCTCCGACCACGACCATACGCATATGTCCCATTCACACATACCTCACCCGCATGACGAATGATGCTATCTACCAATTGCTTGTCCACAGTGATCGGTGTCCTTGATGCCAATGCCACTCCCAACGCAAGATGCCCAGTGCCATAGTGCTGGCCCGCAATGCCGTAGCCAAAACCATTCACCTTGTGCCCAGCCATGTAATCATTCTTACAAACATCTATCATCTGGTGATAGGCTGCCTGAACACCCGCTAAAATCCCCACATCCTTCGTCCGTAAATAGTACTCAGATAAGAAAATCAACCGCATCGCGCGCTCCGCCGTCCACTCACTAGGCACCGAATGATACGCCATCTGATAGGCCGCCTTCTTCACCTGCTCGTCATATTGGCTGTCACCACTCGACATCAATGCCAACCCACACCATGAGGTGTCCCAACCATCCGTCGTATAGCCTCGCAACCTCGGCCAAGTGCCGTTCTCACGCTGCTGACCAGCAAGCCACGCCACCTGCCTCCGCGCCGTCAGTTCTGACTTCGCACAATCCTTCGGATACGTCTCACTAAAGCTCTCCACCTTCCCAATCGGTATTCTTAAATCCACAACCTTCTGCTTGTGAATCCCCTCTAAGGGTAAGGCCAAATTTGTATATGATACCCTAGGCTGAACCTTGCCGTAACTCGACGCCATAAATACCCCCTTTGCACGCTTGGTGCCCTCAGGAAGCTTCCATGTCGCCTCACCATGCGCATGCAAATACATACTCTGCGCATATTGCTTACCCTGAAATTCATGCGGTTTCTCCAACTCTACTCTCACCCTCCCATACCCAGGACTCGCAGATTCATAAGGCACTCCTAACAAATTTATAGTGCCGTAATCTCCCTCTAACACTACATCGCACCACATGGTACCATCACCGTGAATATTACCATCAAACTGATCACTCTCTAATGTCAAAAAGCCATCACCAGACACCTCCACACTGAATTCTTGAGCACCCACAGATTGGTTGCCCCCGACCCCTTCCCACAATGGCCTGCGCACTACAGGAAGAGCCTCGCGTTGCTTGATGATCCTTACCTCAGCACGCAAATCCGCTTTCCCATGCGTCACTTGCATCCCCGTTGTGAAACGATCAAACCCCTCCGGTACCACAAACACTAATGTGGAATCACCGTGCACAGAAAGACAGGGTTCCGCTATCACTTTACCCGTCAGATCCTTACCCCGTGTCACCTTCCCCCAGCCTGTAGTCGCTTTCATCGGCTTAATTTTCGCCTCATCACTCAGGTCCAAGCTGCCCGCCGGCCCATTCAGTGCAGGAGTAAGCCACGTAAAATGATCAAAATCATTCTTATCCTTCTTATCGACAATCAGGTGGATCTCATCCCCCGCACGCACTGCTGTCTCAGATAACATACACTTGCCATCTGACTCCACCATCTCCTCAGAAAACACTGTCTCGCTTGGCCGTGGATACCGCATGACACTCAAGCGCACATCACCACGTGCCTGCGCAGTATCCAGCTTCTCCCCGAACATAAGTTGAACCTCACGCCTGTCCTTGTGCATGAATTCCCAATCCGGCCGGTACTTATTGCCTGATTGAAGCACCTCACCTTCGATACCAATGATTAGATCCCCTTCCTCTAACTTGCCTTCTGCAGGTGAGCCTGGAGCGATGCTAACCACCTCAGCCGCAGTCAATGCCAACCTGCCATCTTCACCTCGTAAACAATCAGGAACAATCGCTGCAAAACAGGCACGCCCCTGATGTTGAGGTACGTAAGAACGAATCCTTACCCCCAAGGGTCCAAGATAATGCCCCCATCCCTTAGCTTCCTCAGCCTGCTCTACCTTTGAGGGCATCCATCCCATGTGTACATCGGGATACCGCTGCATGTACTTGCGGATGTCCGGCTCGCTAAATGTCTCAACCACCGGAAAACTCTCTACCAAGGGCGCCAATGCTGGCTCCTTTGAAACATCTAAAGAACCTGCCGTCACTACCGGCGTCCCACCGCTACTCGGTGCCTGCGTGTCATAAAAAAAGTAACCCACTCCTAGCACCCCTACCAGAGCAATGGCTGCCACCCCTACTCCCACACCTGAAGATGATTTCGCCGATGCTAAAGCCTGAGGTGGAGGGCTCACCGCCTCCTTCTTCTTCGCTTTCCTTTTCGGTGCTTCTTCAATGATAAACTTAGTATCACAGGCGTCGCAACGGCCTTTTCTGCCTAACAATTCGGCGTCCAGTTTGAACTGCTTACCACAGGACGGGCAAGCAGCATCGATCGTAGATTTTTCGTGCATGAGTGGTGTTGGGTATGTGCATGTGCTAACAGATTGGCACCTGAGAGCATGCTCTCATACTCTCAACATTCACCACACATTTCAAGAGAGCAGCCCCCGCAAGTGTGTCCCTTATGAGTACAATCTTCCCCCACCACTATTGCGCGATCAAAATACTTTGGTCATCTACCTCTCGCTCAATCAACACCCGGTAGCGGCCTTGCCGCACAGGGTAAAACAAGCCGATGAGGCGCTGTCCCTCCCGAGCCCCCACGGTCATCACACTCAGTGGCCGTGATTTCCCCTGCTCCACCACCTTCAAGCGCAGCGTCTTCTGCTCCCCTAATCGATAAGAAATGACCCCCTTCTTCAGAGATCCAACCTCAACCTTCTTCCCATTGAGCTCCACAACCACTGGCTTCTGCGACCGATTGATAAATAACATGCTCGAACTCGGAATCGCTTCCTCACCCGTATCTACCACCATCATCGCCAACTTGCCCTCAAATGGAAATAAATACACAAACGCCTGCTTCGTCGCCTTAGATAATTTGGCACTCACAGCTGGCTCATAACTTTCCTCCCCCTCAGCATTGACGTGACGCTCAAAAAGTATCAACGCATCCGTCAACTTCGTCTTGCACTCCACAGATACCTGGCTGTGGCTTAACTCGATCGGTACATAGCGCTCAGCCGAAACCCTATAATATAATTGCGGAACCTCCACTTGGTCAGCCCGATCTCTCAATTCGTCATACCAGGTATACACCTTGAACCGCAGACTACGCTCCACCTCAGCCATTGCAGCCCCACCTAACAAGCTCACCACAACGAGCCATACGATCATCCAATGCTTCCTCATTTGCTTACTTCATGAATTTCCATCTGCGCGACCTCAGATGAGGCCAACCATTTAAAATCAACCACCTTGAATGCGCGACCAAATTTCTTGTTACTCGCACTGAGCTGCTCCTTGAATTCCTTGCTACCACTCGCCCCACCTTCCAGAGCATAGGGCTCTTCAGCTGGAGATTGACTCGCATCCAAGTAATCCACACCCCGTTGTACCACCGCCTCACACGCTGCCTTCGCAAGTACCCTACCACTCTCATCCCGACTCACCCCCACAGTCCGTATCACAAAGGTGTCACCTCGTGCAGTGATCATTGGATCAATCTGCTGCAAAATGTCACTTTGCTTCACCGATCCAGGTAAATGCGAACTTGTCGCCTTCCTCACCGCACCCACACCCGGATAAAATCGAGTGTCATTCACGAAATCACTCGAGCTCACCTCATTGCCTCCATCCACATTCTTATTCAAGCTCGCTGCGTCTATCGCTGACTGTATCGCCCCCGCATAACGCACATCCTCAACATGCCCACGCGCCACACCCTCATTCACCTCCTCACGTAATAAATCCCCCAACCGGTTCGTCCGATTCACAAATGCTGCCACGCTCGGAAATGGCCCCCGACGCTTTACCTCACGCACCACCGCTTGTGCCAATAACTCAATCTCAGACTGAGTAAGAGTCACGCGTATATCCCCTGCAGCAGCATCTATGTCATCCATTTCATGCAACCTCTTGCTGTCCTCAAACTCCCGATAAGCACTGAAACTCACATGCTCACCATCCCCAGCTACCCCCAGTGAAGATGATAAAACCATCTCCCATGCAGGCACTGATGTTGAGTTGATGTTAAATCCACCTAACAACCTTAAATACTCTGCACTATCAATACTCTGCAACTTGTCTTGCAACCCATTTACCACACGCATCCTACCATTCACCAATGGAGACTCAGCGTCATATTGACTTCCCTGAGGGATCGTAGAAAAAAAGTAACGGTCATACAGCATGTCATTCATCAAATAGGACACATCATAATGCGCACTGTCCACACGCCACCCCTGGGTATCTCTCTTCGCCATGCTCCCCCAATGCCGTACTCCACTGTGACTCACCCTCCTGTGCTCCAAATTTAAACGAAAATCCCCCACCGAGTTGCCAATCGGTTCCGCTGGTAGATTCGACGTGCCCATCCACATATAACGTAACGCCCCCGTCGCCCGTCTTGATCCTACAAAGCTGTTAGAATGGTTGAGCTGAACTAAGGAAACGATCCCCCCACTCTCAGCATTCCTCACCTCACCTAGCGAGACAGGCGGAGCTGCCATCACCATCGCATCAGATCCTAAATACCCTGATCCTATATAACTAAATGTCTCAGCTATACTCAAAGTCGGAATCGTATAAATCGTCCTCGCATTCTGGTAATCATAAAGTGCTCCCATCAATGAAGGCGCACTCTCCGTGCCCTCAGAACTATAGAATTTTGTCTTATTCTCATGAGGATTATGCGTGTAGCTGTCCCCAATACCAGCATGATAAATTGCCCGCGGATTGTAATGCGCCATGTAAGGAAAATGAAGCTCCAGCTGCTCCTCATGCACCGCCTCCGACGGAGTGATTAAATAGTCATCTCCCATACGTAACGCATGCTTGTATAACATCCCAGGAAACCCACCGCGCGTGTCCTGGCTCTCATCCGTCACCGATGGCGCTGCAAAAAATGCCGTCTCTGATGCCATCTGCGCACTCAACCTCGACCAATAAGATAGAGTCTGCGTCACCCTCTGATCATCCTGAAAATTGGCAAACCACAATAAATTATCAGTCGCTACCCCTCCCATTCCAATCGCAATCTTAGGAAAGCTCCCCCCATCGGGATTAAATTGCTTCGCATCATGCGTTACCCCGTCCAAAGCAAACAAATGCCCCTTTCCCGGACGCCATCCACTCTTTAACTCAATCACATGAGTAGTTCGCTTCCACGATTCACCTGGCGATGAAGCCACTGGCCGCGAATCTATCGTCATCCCTTGAGGTGTAAAAACCATCGCCTTCCCAGGTGGAATAACACCCTCCTCTGCATCGATCTCTAAGCGAAAATTCCAGCCTCCCTTCCCCCCCTGTGAATTATCAAATACTCCGTCGTTAGAGTAAAAACTCCCATCAGATCGCTGGATTTTATAGTTCGCTCGGAAAAGGTTTAACCACCAATTACTCGTGCCTGAACGCCGCTCCATATACACATTGATTTTCTTGTCTATCTTGAGAGGCACACTGTAGGGATTCCATAAAGTCACCGCTGGATACACCCCATAGTAAATTTGAAATTTGGACCCGTCCACAACCTGAATCGCTCCATGTATACCCGCCTGAACCTGACTCATCACAGGCACCATCCCACCTGTCCCCATGCTCACAGCCCGACCAGCCTCACCCGCCTCTTGCTGCGCATACTCACGCCAATACTTCACATAGGGTGCTAAACCTCCCAAATCACTATTGCCAGTAACCAAACCAGGCTCACCACCAAAACTACGCCCATCTAGCCTGTCTAACAAAGGAGCTGAGTCTGCGAGCTCTGCGGGAATCCCCTCGGCATCCTCTTGCCGATACAACACATAGCTCATATCCTTCTTCAACCCCCCATTCCGTGTATCACTCAAAATAGACTCTGAAAATGCCGTGATATCTGGAGAATAACTATAGCTCTTCCCAGAAGGCGCTGAGACTGCCAAAGGAGTATTTGCCACACTCAACATGGCATCAACCTTCCGCTTATCCACCCCCACACTGCTCAAGCCCTCTTGATAAAAATCTATCACACTGCGCTGCGCCATCATCTGCGCTGGCTTCGAATCCATAGCATGCCTCTCAGATAAATTCGTCCGCGCCTTGATGGATTCGTCACCGATCCACCAAGCATATGCCCCATCATTTTCTAACTCAACCAAGGGCGCCGTCACCGAATGAGCATGCACCTCTCCCGTGCTCATGGCATTCTTACCCAAAATCCTCTCAGCTGGAACAATCGTTATGCTATCTCCTGAACCTTGCTCTAACACACTATCCGCAGTGATATAACCCTCCGGATAAGCCTCTCCCACCCAATTGCCTACCTGGTCAACCAGAGAGAATGCTTCATTCCCACTCACTAGAACTGCCGGCTTCTTAGCAAAATCATGACCACTATCCATGCCAGGTCGGCGGTTGCCATGCGATAAATCCATCTCCCCGTCCACCGACTCAAAATCCATCTCAGATCCAGATACATCCCACACTAAAGTATAGTACGGATTCACTTTAGCTGAATCTAACTGAGTCCAATCCTCATCAGTGATGTCCGCCCTCGCGGTCACTCTCTGGTCACTCCCCGCATATTTCTGTAGCTGCCCCAATGCTATCGTCAGTGCTAACTTCGCATTCGCTTTAGCTTCTAACATAGCACCATCACTCTGAGCCTTGCGCGTCTCTGTAGAACTCAAGGTCAACATCCCTATCATCACAAAAAATAAAAAACTCGTCAGCATCACGGCACTAATCAAAGCAAAACCACTCTGCATACTTTGAGCGGTCACTCGCGGCCTCTTCCTATCCTTACTCGCTTTCATCTTTGTCTGGGGTAGCTGATCATGCCCTGCCCACCACAAATCGCAGCAGGCATTACGGGATTTTCATAGATTACCAGACCACGATCTCCACCATCATGCCAGCAATTAGATCCCAATCAGATTCATATATGAAACAATGCAGACCACCCATAAACAACCTAAACGCTTTAAAATAAAACAATTACAACCCATATATAAGATCAAATTCAACATACCACACGAAACAACAATGCCTAAAAAATACAATCAAACTCTACCATCCACCCCTAAATCAGATACCAATGAAAGAGGTCATACATCCTCATGGTGACCGATTGATCCAAATATGAACCATCACCCACCACCCTCGTGATACATCTATGCATCACCACAAGTATGAGCTACATACAAAGTCCGCACCAACCGCTATGCACTTCCTCAAATCACTCCAGACCATTCTCATTGCCTGCATACTCAGCTTCCCCAGCATCTTAGCCAATCCCTGGAAAAACTACACCTGGGACCTTCACCAGCAATTTCCCTGGCTGCCCCCCCTCCCCACCACACTCACGGACGCACAGCGCGATAGCATGCAACGCTTCAGCTCTTCCTACCCACTCGCCAAAGTCACCCCAAACGGTCAGGGAAATGAACCCCAAAAATTGGACCAACTCATGCGTGATATCGACTCCGCTCTCCCACTCCCCACTGACACCACTCCCCACCGCAAGGTAAAACTCATTCGGTCAAAAAACAAAAATCAACCCGATGGCCAACTCCCGCCCATCGCCATAGACAAAGAGCTCAAGCCCCTTCTCGAGCGTGTGCTTCACGCCTATGCTCACGCCAACGACGCACAAGCCCCTACCATCGAAGCCCTCTACCGTCGCATCGCCCACGCACTCATGCACTCCGATTTCCACCCCGGCGGTAAAAGGGACGGCTGGCTCGGTAATGGCTACGGCTGGCGTAACTGGGGCCAAAAGTTTGTCCTCATGGACCACACACTCCCAAAACTCGAACGCCAATACTTACTCGAATGCCTCGCCTATACCGGTGAAGGCCACCACCTCTACAAAGAAGCCCCCTACGCCAATACCGACCTCCAACTCAACTTCTACTACAATGTCCTGCGCTTCATCAGTCGCATGGATGACGGCCCAGCAAAGTGGCAACGACTCCTCACCTGCCGTCGCGGACTGGACCTCGCCGTCACCCAAGACCGCTACCTCACCCCAGATGGCGGTATTATCCACCACAATGGCCACCACATTTCCTACGCCAGCTATAGCCATATCCACGCCCTTCAACACCAAATCAACTTCGCCAAAGCCGGCATCTTCAGCCCCCACAGCAAGCGTGCCTGCCAGCGCTACCGTGCCGCCACGACTGCTTGGGCGTTCAATTCGCTCCGCTCAGAAATCCCCTACGTGATGCAACTCCGACCCGCACCCTCCTGGGAAAATTCACGCCATAAAGGACAAGGCGTAGGGCTCAGCAAAACATTTGCCATCAAAACCGCAGAACTCACCACCGCCACCTTCGGCAGCCCCATCGAAGATGACCGAGAAATGGCACGCATCATCACTTCAAAAATGGCCGGAGATTCCTCTCAACTCCCAGATTTCTGGAAGCATTACGCTTCAGATCCCAACATGCTCTCCCCACTCCAAGGGCACCGACCATTCCCCGTCATGGGGAACGCTGTCCACCGCCACAAGAATGCAGTCATCATGCTGCGCGGGGCCAACCGCTACTACCGTGGCGGAGAAGTCTACGCTGATGCAGGCTACCCCGGCGCCTACATGGACCGCATCATGCACGGAGCCCTCTTCATCTTCTCACGCGGCGATGAGGGACGCTTCCCTAACACTGTCGATAGTGGCTACCGAACCGAAGGCTATGACCCCAACCTCTTCCCCAACGTCACCGCCGCAGAACAAAATAACCCAGACCTCGCCGGTCGCTATAATCCCGACTACCTCGGAAGCGGCGCTAAACAAGGTGGAGGCGTCAGCCTCAACGGCTTCGGTGTCTGGGCCTGGAACCCAGGCCATGTCCAGAAAAGTGGCTTCTTCTTTGGCAATCGCATCAGCCTCTTCACCACCGGCATCACCATTCCAAAACCAAATGTTCGCACCGCTCTTCTCCAAAGCATCCATGACCAACTCCCCGGAAATCCACTCACTATTAATGCCGAAGTCTATTCCCAAAATTACCAAACCATTCTCCCCTCTGACCGCTCGCATACCTTGCTCGATGCCAGCCAAACCGGCTACTACATCCCCAAAGGCAACCCACCCATCCACATCCGTCGCGGCAACCAAGGCTATACCTACGCGCTATCAAGCCAACTCAAACCAGGTGCCCCAAAAAACCTCCCATCCACCATCAAAAACCGCCAACAACTACGCGAATCTATCGACCAATTCTCCCCCATCATCCGCCCCGCATCACTCGCCTACTTCGACCACGGTAACGCCCCCAACAATGACCAGTGCCACTTCCATGTGCTCGTCAATTCCTCACACCTCGAACTTAAAAAGTTCCACCACGCCATGGAGTCCTCCACACCTCCCATCTACCAAGATATCCAAAACCATTACCACTACCTCATCGACCAAAGCTCCCAAACCCACGCCCTCGTCACCTTCCAGCCAGATACCACATTCACTCACACCTCCTTGGTCCAAAAACTCAATCGCCCATCCACACTCATGTGGCATCAAAATAAAAATCACTGCCAACTCGTCATCGGCTCCACCGATCTCAAAAATAACACCCCGTTCTCGATCACTCTCGAAGGTCACTGGAAACTCCACTCCGCCCCCAGTGATACTACCCTCACGCAAAATGAAACCACCACCACCCTCACCATCCCCTACCTTAATCAACTGGGTAGATCTGTGAGCTTAATGCGCTAGGTGCATAGTATACACAATAAATTTGCTGGGCGATGAGAGATAATTTGTCCTCACCTCCGGGTCTGATCCTACCCCACTTCTATCTAACGATCCTCCGGAAATGGCACGGCCTTCACACGCCTCGCCCAGCTCTCCCATTGCTGCCGCAGCGCCTTTACTTTCTCAGGGTACCGAGCTGCTAGATTCTCTGATTCACTTCTATCATCACTCAGATCATAGAGCTCCCACCGTCCTTCCACCCTGTCATCCACCGTCACCAACTTCCAGTCCCCCTCGCGCATCGCCGCGTGATTCTCATGCTGCCAATACAGCCTCCGCGCTTCCCCAACAACATCAGGATCCTTCAAATAAGATACCATGCTATGCCCCTCCATCGGTGGAATCCGATGCCCCCGATACCTCTCAGGATAAGTCGCTCCACCGAGCTCGCACAGCGTCGGCATGATGTCGATTAAATGAAAACTTTGACCGGAAACGATCTCGCCTCGTGCTGGCAGCCCGCCCGGCCAATGCACGATCAATGGACTCGCAATCCCCCCTTCGTGCACGAACTTCTTATACTTGCGCAGCGGCGTGTTTGAATATGCCGCCCACCCCTGACCTTGCGAGATCGACCAGCCACCACGCTTGCGCCAATGGTGATAATTCCCAGAATGAAACCTCCCCCATTGCATACCAAAAAGCCCAGTCTCACCCGAACATCCATTATCTGATAGAAAAAGAATCACCGTGTTCTCATAAAGCCCCTTCGCTTTGAGATGTGCCACTAACCTCCCAACATTTTGATCAAGATTCTCCACCTGCGCAGCATACATCGCACGCCTAAAGTCGAGCTCTTCTCTATCCTTCTGTGCCAGAGAACCCCAATTTCTTAGCCATTCACTCTCCACCCCCACCTGTGTAAACCCCCGGATCGATACATTCTTGAACCCTTTGACACGTGGTAACTCTTGTCCCTCAGAAACCACCCCTAACACCCGCATACGCTCTAACTTCTCAGCCCGCATAATGTCCCATCCCTTCAGGTAACGCCCACGGTATTTCTCAATCAATGCCTCTGGAGCCTCTAACGGAAAGTGCGGCGTGTTATAGCAAAGGTGCAGTAAGAATGGCTTCCCAGATTCCTCAGCCGCTTGATCTACATAATCGATCGCCACATCTGTAAAAAAGTCTGTGATGTAAAACTCCTCATCTGGCCGATACGGATTCACCGGGTCCTTGCCCGCCGGAATCAACAAGGTGTTATCTCGGTAGATCTCACAGCCCTTGAGCACAGACCAGTAAGCATCAATGTGCGAATACACCCCCGTGAATTTATCAAAACCACGCTGCTCTGGACGTGCCTCCTTGTCCGTATGCCCAACATACCACTTCCCTGAAAAAAAAGTCCTGTAACCAGCCTGCTGAAGAACCTCGCCAAATGTCACACACCCACGACTCAAGTTCTTGCGGTACCCATCACCATAATCTCGGTACACCATGTGACCAATCCCCACCTGATGCGGGTACAAACCCGTCAGTAAACTCGCCCTCGAAGGACAACACCGCGATGTCGTATAAAACTGGGTAAAACGTACACCTCCAGCTGCTAACGCATCAATATGCGGTGTCTCAATTTCCCCCCCGTATGAACCAATGTCCGAATACCCTAAATCATCTACCAAAATCGTGATGATGTTTGGCCGGCTCACCGCCCATGCCACAGAGTGAAAAAGCAATGCCCCCCACAGTAACAAGCGGCGTACCAAATCTCCAAAACCCTGCATTCTCACATTCATCATTGCTCTCTCTATCATTCAATGACCTCCACTCACGGCGTGCCACCTCCCCTTAAATTAAACAACATACCCCCCACTTGACTACCCGCCAAAGCCCACATTCCACCTCATTTTTTCCACATCCCCCCCCACACTCAGCGTCGCAATTTGAAAATCTATCTTCCGTCCTGAGACCTTAACAACACACCCTATCCATGAAGAAATAGCCTCAAGCTACTTCCCCTTATGAAAAAAATACTTATCCTACTCCCCCCCTGACACTCAATACAATCCACGCAGCCACTGTCAGCTACTCGGTCTCTGAACGCCTAAGCATTGGCAATGCCATCAGCAGTGACGGCTGGACTGGCGATGACCTCCCCAACTGGATCCTCGCCTCGCAAAATGGCCTGCTCTACGCCCGTAACGACAATGGTGGAGATAACACAATCACCAGACTCAACGATGCTAACTTTAGCTACCAATTTACCCCCGCCACCACCCACATCTCACTCGAAACCACAGCACGACTCACCAGCAACTTCATGCAAAGTGGCTTCTACTCCAGCACCCATGGTGACGTCCTCGGTTGGGGCCTAGATTTCAATAACTCCAACCAGTACTTCATCATCGCAAATGGCTCACGTACCAACCTAGGCGCCTTCTCTGGTGGCGATGCCAACCGTACCATCCGCCTCGACTACGACCTCCTCACCAACCAAGCCAGCCTCTCCGTCAATGATACCCAAATCGGAAGCTCGGTTGCTGGCCAAAGCAATACAGCGACACGCATCCTCACCGCTGATGGCCTGTTCACCCGTCAAAGCTCAAAATACCAAGGAATCGGCACCCTCTCTATCACTAGCGTGCCAGAACCGAGTACTAGCTCACTCGCTCTCCTAGCAGCTCTCACCTTCACCCTTAAGCGACGCCGCTAACCTAGCTCTACCTAGCATTCAGACCAGCCCCCTCATCTATCTCCTTGACCCCTCTCAGACACCCATTCATAGTCAAATCTATTCTATTTTCTATGAGTGCACGTCTCCTCCTCATCTCCAGTGCCCTTCTCACTGCCCAAGTGAGTGCGGCGAACCTCGCTCTCAATGCCACCTACGCATACACCGATGGCCCCATGCCACAGTTCGATGGCGGTACCTTCTATTTCGATGATGGTCACGCCGGAAATAGCAGCCCCAATGCCTTTGATAGTGGAGATCTCAATGACGACACCTTCTTTACCACTGGAGCCCCTACCTCTCCAGCCGTCAATACAGTCGTCGCTTGGAACCCCGTGACTGATGGTTCAGGAGCGGTCATCCCAACAGAAATCACTTTCGACCTAGGCACCCTCGCAGATATCACTTCTGTTAGCCTCTACAGCTACGTCTACACCTCCTTCGCTCTGGGTGCTCCAGACGACTTCAACCTCTCCTTCAGCACCGATGGCCTCAGCTTCACCCCCCAAAACACGATTAACACCAACTTCACCTACACCACTGGTCAACAATTCATCACCACAAACCTCTCCCAAACTGCCCGCTACGTCAGACTCAATATCGATGGTGACACCATCGGCGGTGATAAATATAGCCTCACAGAAATCCAAATCGAAGGCACGGCTATCCCAGAACCAAGCACCTCTGGACTCCTTCTTCTCTCCGCCAGCGCATTGCTCATCAGAAAACGCCGCCGCTAATACCAGCTAGCCTAACGCCGCTCGTAACGACGAATCAACAACACGTTCTCTCGCTCCACCGCGTTCATCGCCGCAAATACCTGCTCCATGTCCGATGACTTTGGCTCGTAAAGTGGCCCCATAAACTTGGCCAAAGCCTTGCCTTTCTCCGATTGGAATACATAGCCATTACGTGCAAAAATCTCATTGCGCGCACGCCACAGCTCCCCGTTGCTCAAACTCTCTAATTCATACTGATTGAGCCTTCGCACACTCGAATCAGCAAAAATCCAACCCGCTTTATCCTCGGGTTTGTTAGGACGTGCACGCCCCTTTTCATAAGATAAAATCAGCGCCACGTTGTAGTGCTCAACCGCGTTAAAACCAGCCTCAACCTGCGCTGCTGACTTACCTTGATTCTTATAATGCCTCCCTAATGATGCCGCGTAGCGCTTCCCCTTCGCCGACTGAAAGGCATATCCATGACGCGCATAAATTTCATTGCGTGCCCGCCACAACTCTCTCTCAGAACGCACCCGCATCTCAGCCTCAGCAATCTTGCGCGCCCCCGAATAGCCAAACACCCACGGGCTTTCCTCGCTGGGCTCCGGATCCAAATCTTTCTCAGGCTCATCAGGGTGATACACCACAATATCCTGCACCACAAAAGCCTGACTCACCTTCTTTTGAAATGTCGCATAACTCACCCATGCATAGCCGCCATCACCCCATCTCGTCCCCCATGAATTGATCAACTTCACCGCCTCCTTGCCATCATCATACCCCACCACACACATCGCGTGCCCCCCTTCAGAATTACTCCTCTGACCGTGACTAAAAACGCCACTGCCACGGTGCTTCATAAAATCATTGCCCACGTACATGCCTATCAGAATGGGAAACCCACTCGCCAAATGGCTTTTGACTTCGCCAATCTCTTTCGGATTCACTCTGCGCCATGACGCTATCGCAAATTGCCGAGCCTCTCGCCTAACAGCATCACTCGGCTTCTTATCATCGTTGCCAGCATCATAGGGAAACGACGCCAAGGTAGCCACACCCTGCTGCATCAATAAATCCAAGGCCGATGTAATATATGCACCACCTCCATCTAACTTAATCTGGTTGTAGATGAAAGCTGGGCTGAAAAGCTCGTTAGACACCCTCCCCGGCCACTCACGTTCCTTCTTCTCTAAATACCCCTTGAGCGCATAAGCCGTCGCCCACCCCACACATGACCCTTGATCACCCTGATCACCCGGCCGCGGAAAACTCCCAGACAAATCCACCCGCTCAGGTAATTCACCCCGCATCGGTGCCACTGCCAAGGGAATGTCACGGTACACCTCAGGATCCTCAAAAACCGCTCCGCGTGTCTGACCAAATACCCCAGGGGCCAATAACAATGAAACAATCGTGAGAATACGCATGACGCCCACCTTTATCCAATCTCTCGCCCAAGCATCAAGCCCAATCCTCCCATTACCCAACCACCGAAGCTCCCCTAACACTCTCGCACGTCTGGCCTGTAAAATGAACTTTGCTGTAACCCAGCTCCAGCCTCAAAAAGGGAATGACAAACCAACCAGTGTATCAATTCACCCACGAGGTCGTTTTCTCACTCCCAGTACCAATCCTCCAATCGCCAAGAATAGTGAGCTACTTGGCTCAGGTACAGGCACAATCGTAAAATCCGCCTCCACTCCTAACAAACGAAACTCACCTGGATTTCCATCACTCGCTCTTACCTGAACAGCAAATTCCGAATCTTTATATGGATTAGTTCCCGTTAAGGACTGAAAAGCTGCAGTTTCCAAATTGCTCGTAATATTTGTGTATCCTTGTGTTCCAATTCCAACAGATATTCCCACCCCAACACCAGCTGACGTAAATCCTGACAAACCATTGAACGTAAGGGTCGCCCCACTGTCGCCTGAAGTCTGCATGAAATTACTAAATGTGACTGTAATATCCTTATTGAGAGTATCATCACCACCTGGTAAATGGCTCATTGCTATGAAACCTGTACCCGCTTGACCATCGATCGTTTGACGCCCATAAGAAATACCACTGCCTCCCGAGTGCTGTAAACCTGTGATAGTTGCCGTTGCTGTAAACGAGACTCCTCCCTCACTAACAATTACTGAAATCGGATCGGGTGGCGCCAAAACAGTGTTACTAATATTTCCAGAACCACTGTCTAATTCCGTGAAATCAATGCTCACAGAGATAGCGTGAAGCTGCATGCTAGCAAGGCATGTCACTGCTAAAATGAAGAATAATTTGGGAGTTTTCATCGCACTTAAAAAAGTAATTCATACACGTCACTACCCTATTCTGTAAATATAATTATACACTTATTCTTACTCCAAAAATTAAAAATCCACTTATCGAACGGATGAACTTCCTCGTAGACAGTGTGGACAAAATGGTTTGCCGCAAGGCAACTGACTCCATATCACCCTATCTAAAATCGGGCGGTGAAGCAATTTGTCCACACCGCCTATGGTGCGACACCCTAATCAGCTGGAAAATAAATGAAACAGAGTTCTAAAGCCATAACTACTTTGTTCTTCGATTACCCAATCACCGAAGCTCCCCTAACAAATTCTGGCATCACTAAAGTCTCACTCCCCCCCTCCTGCCGCTTCAGTGTCCCCTCAACCCTCTGCACCAACTTGCGGCTCAAGCCACTTTCAGCCATCGCATAGTAGGCCACAGCCGGATGCTGGTAAGCTAACGATGGTCCATCAGATAAACAGATTAATGATAAATCACGCCCCACGTACACCCCATACTCATACGCTAACCAACCCGGCAACAAACTCGCCGCTTTGTACGATGTCACCACCATTGCGCGCAACGGCACCCCCTTTTCTAGCAATTGGCTAACACGCAGCTTCAAATGTTCTAAATCCCGATACCGCATCACCACAGCCTTCCCACCCAACCCCTCAACCACCTCCCGGTACCCGCGCTCCATCCGTGCCACACCTTCTAACTCCCACTCGGGCCTCACGAACAAAATCTCGCTAGCATGGTGCCCAGCTGCCTGTAACCTTCCCACGGCATGCCTTGCCGCAGCGTGATGGTCTAAATCTATCGACTCTAACGCAACCCCAGTCGAACCTAACACCACTGCTGGCAGGCCCTTTGCGCTAAACCACCTTTGTGCAGCCACAGATGCCCGGTGCAGTACCCACACCGCCCCCGGGAACTTGGCGACTAATCGCTCAAGGCTTCGCCCCGGTGACTTCTGGCCTAAGGCCGCCACCGATTGCACATCCACCTCCTTTAATTGACGCCGCAACGCATCCACACAGTGCAAAAATCCGTGGCTAGCTTGCTGTAAATCATCCGAAGTCAATACCACCACCTTGCTTAAATCCTCCGCTACCTGCGTCTCCAAAACAATCACATTGCGCCGCTTCTCAACCCCCAACACCCCCCGCGCCCTCAAACTCAATATCGCCGCATGCACCTGGTCCCGACTCACCCCCAAATCCACACTCAGCCATCGCTCACTCGGCATCACCCTATCCCACTCCCCCCTACCAATCCTCTCCTCTAATGCCTGAGCTACTTGCTCATACACCTTCTTGCGCTGAAATTCCCTCGCCATCTCACCCACTATAAATTCTAGTTGGACTTTTAAAAAGGCCAAACTCGTCAGGTTGCTCCTCATCCCCCTAAACCACTATTCTACCACCAACTAGCAAGCAACTGACATGAGTACCACTACCCCAATCATTGAACCAGGCCTCGAACTCAAAAGCCGTGGCTATACCCTCGACACCTCCCCAGAAGCCTTCGGCTTTCTCAATGAGTTCACCGAGGACCCCCTCGAGAACATTGCCGCCTGCAAGGCCCAATACGAACGCGACGGCTACCTCTACATCAAAGGATTTTGGGACCGTCCTGAAATCGTCGCTATTCGCGAAAAACTTACCTCCCGCATGGCGCACCATGGCTTCCTAGCAGATGGCTCAGCCCCCATGGATGCCATTCCACACTCCAAGCTCCTCAGTGGAATTGATGACAAAGACAAGGGCTCTGCCACCCTCGATGGAATTGTGGATGAAGTTCCTGCAATCAAAGATGTCCTCTACCAAGGTCGCATCATGGATTTCTTCTCCGCCTTCCTCGGCGGCCCCTGCCTCCACTTTGACCAAATCTGGTACCGCGCCATGGCTCCCGGCTTCGGCACGGTCTCCCACTGCGACCTCGTCTACATGGGCCGCGGTACCCACCAACTCTTCACTAGCTGGGTCCCATGGAGCGATATCGACCTCCGCACCGGCGGCCTCATGATCCTCGAAAATTCACTCAATCACGAGGAAACGCTCGCCCCCTACCTCGATCGCGATGTCGACGACTATTGCTCTAACCGCCCTCTCCCCGAAGGGCTCGACCTCGAAGCAACCACCGATAATAAAGTCTGGGGAGGCTGGCTCTCAAAGAACCCCGTCACCCTGCGTGAAAAACTTGGCGGACGCTGGCTTACCTCACCAAAATTTGAAATGGGTGACCTGCTCACCTTCTCAATGAAACTGGTCCACGGATCTCTCGATAACCAAAGCAACCACATCAGAATCTCCTCAGACACCCGCTACCAACTTGCCAGCGAACCCGCTGATGAACGCTGGGTCGGCCCCGCTCCACGCGGCCATGTCGGTTACCACAAACGAGGTAAAGTCTGTTAATCCAGCGGCTCTACATGAACCAAACCATACTGGTGGAAATGCCATACCACCGCATCCCCCTTTTCCACCAGTCAAGGCTCAGACTACTCCTCTCCCCATGCAACAAAACGATATCTCCCACCTCCTCCCGCATCAAATCTACAGCGCCCTCGAAACCAACCCCATCGCCTGGATCCCTCTGGGCGCTATCGAATGGCACGGCTGGCACGCCCCCGTCGGACTCGATGCCCTCACCGCCTCTGGACTCTGCCAACACGCCGCCAATGCCCTCGGCGGGGTCGTCCTCCCACCACTCCACTACGGCGCCTTCGCCTCTATCGCCGATCACCCCTGGACCATCCTCCTAGATCGAGAAGATTCCGACATCATCGTCAGACTCATGCTCAAAACCCTCACCCGACTCGAAAGCCTCGGCGTCAAAAAAGCCGTCATTCTTACCGGACACTTCGCCGTCGTCCAACACGATGCCCTCGCCGAACTCCAACAACAATGGCAATCCAAATGGCGCGCCCTCAAACTCATCATCCTCAGCCCCACCGATTGCCCTGATCTCCCACTCGATCCTGACCATGGTGGCCTCTTCGAAACTTCACTTCTCCACTCGCTTAAGCCCGAAAGCATCGACCTCACACAGATCCCTAACACCCCCATTGAGGAAACCAATCCCGCTGGCATCCAACGCCGCGATCCCTCACACCCACTCTTCGGCGTCATCGGGGCAGACCCCAGAGCTCTCGATCCCGCTCAAGCTGACCAACTCCGCGATCACCTCCTCGATTGGATCATAGAACAAGCTAAAATATGAAAACACGCGCCGCTGTCGCCTTCGAACCTGGAAAACCACTCGAAATCGTCGAACTCGACCTCCAAGCACCCCAACAAGGTGAAGTGCTTGTAGAAATGCTCGCCACTGGCGTCTGCCATACCGATGCACACTCCGCCTCAGGCGCAGAACCCTGGAGAAAATTCCCCTTTGTACCTGGCCACGAAGGCTGCGGTGTCGTCCGCGAGCTCGGACCCGGCGTCCAAAACCTCAAGCTTGGTGACAAAGTCATCCCTCTCTATAAATCCGAATGCGGACATTGCTACCCCTGCCGCTCTGGCCGCTCTAACAACTGTTATACCATCATGCCTACCCAAAAATTAGGCGTCCTGATGGATGGCACATCACGCTTAAGTTATCAGGGAAAAGATGTCCTGCACTACATGGGATGTTCCACCTTCTCCCAGTGGACTGTGGCTCCTGAAATCTCTTTTGCAAAAATTTCCTCCGAGGCTCCTGCTGAAGAAATCTGCCTATTAGGCTGTGCAGTGACAACAGGTGTCGGTGCCGTGCTCAAGACCGCCAAGGTGCACCCTGGCAGCACGGTCGCCGTCTTTGGCCTCGGAGGCATTGGCCTCTCATGCATCCAAGGAGCTCGCATTGCTGGGGCCGACAAAATCATCGCTGTCGACCTCCATCCCGAAAAATTTGAACTCGCCAAACAACTCGGAGCTACCCACTGCCTCCAAGCAGGGAAAGACGCTAACATAGGTGAAGTAATCCAAGAACACACCAATGGAGGCTGCGACTACACATTCGAAGCCGCTGGCTCCATTGCCGCAATGCAAGATGCTCTAACATCTGCTCACCCACTCTGGGGAACCTGCTGCCTTCTTGGCAATACGGGCCCCGAACAGCGCCTCAGCTTCCACCCCACAGAACTTCTAGGTGGACGTAAAATCATCGGCTGTACCTTCGGCGGAGTCATGGGAAGAAGCGAACTCCCAAGCTACGTGGACAGAGCACTCAACGGAGCAATCCAACTCCGCCCCATGGTCACCCACCACCTCGACCTAAGTGAAATCAATCATGCCATCGATCTCATGCATCAAGGAAAGAGTATCCGCAGCGTCATCCGCTTTACCTAGTGTGGTGCAGCATGCGAAGCGATCTGCCTACTCTACGCTTTGGGCCGGTGCCCCATCCTATATTCTCGCGGTGTCTGTTGTCGGCTTTTTTTAAAAGCATTATGAAAAGCCACATTGCTTGAATACCCCAGCCGAGTGGCGATCTCCTTCAATGGCAATGTCGTCTCCCGTAACAAACGCGCCGCCTCATTGAGCCGTAGCCGCAACAAATAGCTCTGAGGCGTCACCTTCAAATCCTTCAAAAAACGTCTGCGCAGACCACTCGGCGTCAACCCTGACTTCGCTGCCAAGACCTCCACACTGAGAGTATCCAGTGACTGCGTCTCAGCCCACTTCACAATCCCAGAAGTGCTCGTTTCCCTTGCCGGATTCGGTACCGTTGCACGTAAAAACTCACCTAATATCAAGGTTAGCAATGACTCACGCATCAACTGCGTCATCGGCGTAGGTTCCGCCACCGCCAACGCCAATGCCCGCTCAATATCCGCCTCCAACTGTGGATTCCTCGGCCCCTTGCGCACAATCGAAGCGTGGGTCTTGCCCGCAAGTATCGTAAAGGGCTCAGGTAAACCCTGACCATCTCCAAGCGAAAAATGCTGCACCGATGCTCTCGCTTCACTCTTCCTCCCAAAGGGTGAAAATGCCGTTTGAGGAAAGAGTAAAACCCCCTCACCTGCTCCCAAACTCACACGCCCCTTCCCTGTGATCATCAAATCTAACCTGCCCTCGTGAATGAACAACAAATCAAAGTGTGGCCACACCGCCGGATGCATCACACTCTGCTTGTTAAATTCACCATAGCTGTGCAGTAAAAATTCAATCACGCACGATATGATGAATAATTATTACTTTTTGTAAATATTGTAATGTTTCGACCCGGCCAAGCCAGCGGCATAGTCGTGACCATGAAAGAGCAAACAACACCCAAAGCGAAACGTCCCAAGCACTCCCTGCACTGCCACCCCACCCAATGTCGCCAGTGCCCTCAATGCCGTCGCAAACTCTCTACCAAGTAAGCGCATGCAATACCGATCCTTTGGCAAAACAGACTGGCAAGTCTCAGAAATTGGCTTTGGCGGCTGGCAACTCGGAGGCACCTGGGGCGAGGTCGATGACCGCGAATCTATCGAGACCCTCCTCTACGCATTCGAGCAAGGCATCAACTTTGTCGATACCGCTGCGCTCTATGGCGCTGGACGTTCCGAAACAGTCATCGGTAAAGCCCTTAAACAATGGAGTGACAGCCGAATCTACACAGCCACTAAAATCCCCCCCACCGTCTGGAACCAACAAATGGATAACGAGAGCCCCATGCGCGGTCGCTACCCACTCGTCCACATCCGCCACCAGGTTGAATCCTCCCTCAAACGCCTTAATACCGACTGCATCGATCTCATCCAACTCCACGGATGGTACCACCGCGGTGCCTACGAACTCGATTGGTTAGAAGCCCTAAACACACTCAAGCTTGAGGGAAAAGTAGCACATATCGGAGTCTCCCTGCACGATGCTCGCCCCGACCAAGGCGTCGCACTCGCCCAGCTCGGCCTCGTCGATTCCATCCAAGTCCTATTCAATATCTTCGAACAAGAACCCCTCGACGAACTCCTGCCCGAGGCTGAGAAAAGTAATACCGCCATCATTGCGCGTGTGCCACTCGACTCAGGGTCCCTCACAGGTACTTGGTCCCACGACACACTCAAGCAATGGGATGCCACAGACAAACGGCATCAAATGTACGCCAAAGACGGAAACTTTGAAGCCACCCTCCAGCGTATCGATGCCATCAAACAAACCTGTTCCCCACACTTCTCCAACCTCGCTGAAGCCGCCCTACGCTACGCTCTCCACCCAAGTGCCGTCAGCCTCACCATCCCTGGTATGCGCAATAAACATGAAGTCGACCTCAACACCCGTCACTCAGATGGTAACGCATTCCCCGCAGCACTCGTATCAGCGCTCAGCGCACACGCCTGGAAACACAGCTTTTACTAACAGAAACTAACAACTATGGAAACCAAACTCACAACCGACGCCCTGCTGAAACATAAGCAACGCCTCCACCACGAATTTAACCTCAACGGATACGTATCCATCCCAGGATTCTTCAATGCCGATGAGCTCGCTGAAATCAAAGAAAATAAAGCGCGCTTTATCCAAGACGTCGTTCCAACAATGCCCGACACCCAGGTCTACTATGAAGACCCCAGTGATAAGTCGACACTCAAGCAACTCCAAAATATGTGGCAGCACGATGCCTTCTTCGGCTCCATGATGGACGAACAAAGCAAGCTGCGCACCCTCTCAGATATCTGCCTCGGTGAAGCCAGCCGCCCGGTCAACATGCAGTACTTTAATAAGCACGCTGGCGGTGGCCAAGCCACCCCACCCCACCAAGACGGCTACTTCTTCCACCTCACCCCAAATCACGCCATCACCATCTGGTTTGCCCTTGAAGATGTCGAACCCGAACAAGGCTGCGTCAACTACGTCCAAGGTTCCCACAAATTTGGCATGCGCGCCCACGGCTCCAGTGGCGTTCTCGGATTCTCCCAAACCATCCTCGACTTCGGCATCCCCTACGACCGCGAAAATACCATGTCCTTCCCGTGCAAAGCCGGCCACCTCATTGCCCACCACTCACTCACCACCCACTGGGCGGATGGCAATACCTCTAAAACAAAGTCGCGCCAAGCCATGGGAGCCATCTACTATGCCGCCTCAACCCAAGAAAATGTCGCCTCCAAGAAAGCCTACCAAGCCGCTCTCGATGCCCAACTCACTGCCGCAGGAAAACTCACTGCCGCAGCAACCTAGACCATAAGCGCGTGTAATAAGCACACAACCATTTTAGCAATGCCGGATACATTGCTGTAAACGAAGCCCTCAGGCCATCCACCACGGCCTGGGGGCTTTCTGTTACCCATAGACCTATTTCCTGCTTGGTATCTTAGACCTGCTCCCTAACATCCAGCTGTGTTTTCTCTACCTCGTATATTCCTCACTCTGCCCAGCCTCTGCTTTCTCAGCAGCTGTGACCCTGCGGAAAAATCCTCCCCAGCTGGTCCCTCAGCTGAAAAAAAACCCACACCAAAAAACTATGACCCAGCTTCAGTCATTCTCGTGCCCTATCACTCCCACCAGAACATCCTGCGGACATACCCAACACATAGAGGAAATCTTCTTCACCATGAGTTCCAACATACACCCGCAAAAACTACACAAGTCCCAGCCACCCTCCAATCGCAACTCAAGCAAAAAACCTACTACCTGCCTCGCCAAACTGGCTTCCTCCATTCCTTACTACCTGACTCAGATAAAGCTGCCATTCTCTACCTCCCCCATGACTCAAACTATCTCGTCTACGGCCCGCCTCAACTCATTGAAAACTTCGAATCCCACTACTACCACATCCTAAAAAACCTCCCTAGCCTACCCTCTCTCAGCATCAAAATTTGCAGCATCCCGCGAGATGAAACAGCGGGAAAATCTTGGTCAACCAGTGATCTTGACCGCGCCACAGTCCTCCAACAACACCTACTCAGCACCACGAATGATGGATTCATTCACTTGGAGTGGGATACACATAACCAAATCGAAGCCACCCTCACTCGAACCAACGAAAAAGGATTCTATGAACTCAAAAACTTCACATTGAAATGCCAAATTCCAGAGACTCAGTTGAAGATTGAGCGCACGTCCCAAAGCATACTCCACCCAACTCAAGCTCAGATTTTAGAGCTCTCACAGGATAACTTCCACCACTACATTCTCGTGATTCAAGTCACTGAGTTAGACTCCAGCGGTCAAACAAAACTAACACCCACTCTCTAATGCGCTCCATATTCCTTATTTACCTCCTCAGCATCATAACATCGCTGGCTGATGAGCTATGTTCCTACCAGGTGCAACCAGCCTTTATAGATTATCTCGTGCAGCACACCCCCTACGGACCCGACAAAAATGCTTTAGATGACCCCTTTCACGATCCATTTTCGTGTGACCATTACAATTTTAAGCACATGCATAGAGAATCGCATCCTGATCCTGCCAGCCTCTACCTAGAGCCAGTCGTAGCTCCTCAGTTAGCTGACTATTTTGCTCCAAATGATCGGGTCTACAATGCAGCAAAACTCCTCGCAAAGTTCAATATAGCCCCCTCGATAGGCGGGTGGATCCTCTACAACGATAGTAAAAAACAACTCCACTGCTATCTACTTGAAGATCTCAAAAAACTCAAAAACCTCGCAAACGCCTACAATCAGCTCGCACCTATCCAGTGTTATTCATTCATCACACTTACTGAGAAAAACCAATATACCCACCAAAGCCTCTTCCATGCATTTTCCACCCCCGCATCCACCACGATCGGTCCATACAAATTGAACTTAAATGCAGAAATCAAGGACCAGAAAATTTCTCTCCACTACAAAATTGAACACCCTAACCAACAAAACCCTCAAACCGGCATCCTCAACTCCCAGACCAACTGGAATATTCCCATCGACAATCAACGCAGCCTCCACATTGACTTTCGTAAGCAACAAGTTGCCCAAGCTCCAGCCCTCACTGAACTTATCCAGGATGCACGTCTCATTACTCGCCCTTCAGCCCCCCCTAACATTCCAGATGCCGATGCCACACCTTTACTCCACGTCTTCAGCAAACAAAGCTTTCTGATACACGAAATTTTTCAGCTATCTCTACCAGACCAAGATGACCCCTTCGCTGAACCTGATTTCAGCACACTAGAGTCACTTCATAACAACTACCTACTCATGAGCAAAATGCAGCTCGTCACTGCGCCTAACATTCCTGAAAAAAGCCATGAAGACGACATCTGTATCGATGTCACACAATGGCTTTCCATGCATGGTATCGATCACAAAGCCGGCACATGGGCTGTACTTAATATCACTCAAAAAAACCTGATTACCTACAATACTCCACGCCAGATAGACCTCATCGAACAACTTCTATCACCTCTCTGCTGTGGCTGTAGTAACCCCAGAAACATCGCCATCCAGGCCTATATAGTCCAGCTCCCAGCCCATTCCAACCCACTGACATACCAAGCCATCAAGAACCGTTCATACCAGACACTCGCTAGCTTTAGCAACATTGGCAGAAGTGGGGAAAAGTCGACAACGCGGCTCCAAGAATCACTCGATGAAGATGCCCCCATGAGCTGTGAGTTCGAACCTGTCTTGTGTGAAGATGGCTACCATGTAGACTTGCACCTCTCGCTGAAATGCCCAGCACTCAGCCATACATCTGTAGTCACTCTACAAGACGGCACCCCTCTTGCCACCCTCCTCAAACAAGACTCCCATAATGCCACCTACCTCTTGCTTGAAGCATCTATCAAATCGCAGCTCCACACCCACTAACATGATCCGCTTCTTCATCGCTCTCGCCCTCATCAGTATTCTCAATGCTGAAACCATTCCACGCCCCAAGCCCATTGACGCCGACAAACGTAAACTCGTCTATCGTAGCCTCACTATCAGAGACCACTCATATAATGAACTTTTTGGGAACACCCATCTCCCACGCCTCACTCACCAAGAACTACCAAAACAACTACGTACTGAAAAAAGTACCGAATTCCAGTTCGTCAATCTCGCCCCACTTTTCTCAAACTCTGAAGGCTACGTCATGGGCAAGGATGAGTGGGCCATCTACAATACTTCCACCTCTCAACTCCACCTCCACGCCAGTGAACAACTCTACAAACTCATCAGAATCAATGTCTTCACTGAAGATAAGATTCCACTAATCAAGATCCAAGGAAGACTGATCTCAGTCAAACGCCAGAACGATCCCTTCGCTGAGTGGACCATGGAAATGGTCGAACAATCTAACGCCAAGGAAATACTGCTCTTTCACAACCTCAGTCGCAGTGGAGAGTTAACAATTTTTACAAATCCTAATAAACTTTCTAAACACCCAACAGAGGTGGAGATAGAGGCAGTTCTGAGTGAAGACTATAGCATTATGGACCTGCGCCTTGCCCTCTTTGCTGTTGAAACAGAAAGTAAAAAGAAACTCACACTTTCCACCGGCCTCACCCTAAAAGTGAACAACACCTTTATCCAACCGATCGGCATCTCTACCGACAAAGATCGACTCACCTTGCTCATCCTCCAGCCCTCCCTGATAAATATCAAAGGCCAAACATTTAAAGATCACTGAGATGCCTTCTGGAACTGTCGCGGAGACTGCCCCGCCACCCGCTTGAAGGCCGCAGAAAAGTAATGCACCGAGGAGAATCCACATAGCCCAGCAATCTCGGTGACACTCTTCTCAGATTCTAACAACATTTGCTTGGCATCTTCTATCCTCAGACGACGTAATTCTTCATGCACGCTCGTATTGAGAATCTCGCGAAATCGCATTTCTAAGACCCTACGAGATGCTCCAGCAGCTTCAGCCACTTCTGGCACCCCTATGGGTGCACGATAATGCGCATGGAGAAAACTCAGGGCCTTGGCCATGACCGGATCCTTCTCTTCCACATGTCCAGTGCTGGTACGGCCATGGATGCCATGGGGGGGAATGCTGATGTGTGAGTGGACCAGCTGCTCGCCTTCCATCTTTCGGTGCACCCGCTCAGCCGCCACAAAACCGCGATGCCACTCGTTCAGCTCAACAGTCGTCAAGGGCACGGGTGCCAATTCAGCAGTGCGCTGAGCATCCTTATCGATCACCACAATCGCCACATCTCGCGGCACCTGCAAACCTCTCGCTTCCAATTGCTGGATCAGCGAAAACGCTGTCCCAGCATGAGGCAGACACAAGCCTATCGCTCCCACCCCCTCGCGATGCAATGCCTTCACCTTGCGCATGAGTCTATCGTAAACCTGCACATCATCCCCAAAAACCGATACCTCTCTTAGACCACTCGCACGCACTGCTTCCTGAGCTCCCTGAGCAAATTTCTGATCAAGCTGTCTCGGTGATAAAACAGGAATCAACATGGCTTTCACTCCCACCCGCAACAGCTCCTCTACAGCCATCCGACCACATGCCTGGTAGTCGGGAGTCACCGACTGCGCACTGCCTTCCCTGACTAAATCCATCGACGGTATTCTCAACGCGCGCATGCGCTCTAGAATAGCTTCTTGGTCCACCAAACCAAAGATCACCCCATCCCATTTGATGTCCTTTGGTGCCCAGTCACCCCGCACCGACCACCGCGCGTCCAACAACAAGCCATGCTCCACACAGTAAGCCTGCGCCCCCTCCAACAGCTTCGGGTTAAAAAAATCCATCACCAAACCAATCGTCCGCTTTTTCATCATCGATTTATCAACTCTCCCCATCGTTCTGCGCAAAATCTTAAAAACTTCGCGCAATCTTGCAAAGACGAAATCTCAAATCTTGTTACCCTCAGAATTCCTCTATCTCGTTGATTTTGAGACGAGAAAACCTCAACTGAATACACAAACACTATGAATAAATTACCCCTGACACTCACTGCTCTACTAAGCCTGAGCGCAATCAGCCAAGCTGCAACCGTCGCATCGGATAATTTTGCGTCAGATGGAGCTCTCGCTGGTCAGACTGGCGGAACTGGCTGGTCTGGCGCATGGACTGGTGGCAACTTTACAGTCACATCTGGCCAAGCCCTCGCTGGTGGAGCAACCACTGCTACGCGTCTCTTTAATGGTGGAGCCATCACCGTGGGAACCAACGATACTCTCACCATTAGCTTTGATTTAATTCTTGCCGAAACATTCTCAGGAAGAGGTGTCGGTATCCAGCTTTTAGATAGTGGTGGATTTGATTACTACATTGGTAAACGCCAAAATGGTAGTTATGGTCTGCATGATAATGGAGGAACCGGAGGTGCAGATTTCGCCAGTTTTGCATCCGCACCAATCAACCAAACCATCACTACTGTGATCACTTATGATGGAGCAAACACTAGTTTTGTACTCTCTGATAACAATGAAACTCTGACCGCTTACTCCGTAGCGGGCCAAGTAACTGTCGATGGTATTGGAATACAAACTCTCCACACAGGAACCAACGGCAACGGTATCGATAACCTCTCAGTCGATCTCGTCGCTGTGCCAGAACCGAGCGCCTCAGTACTTATTGGCCTCGGAGGAATCGTACTCATCATGAGCCGCCGTAAATAATCGACTAGATTCATTTCACATTGATCTTTATATGCTCCTATCAACTCTCACAAAGGTATAGATCTCTTATTGTAATCAGATTTATACCCAAAAGATGAGTGTGTAGTTGACCAGAGCACTCTAAGTAAATTGTAAACACAACTAAAAGTGCAGTAAGAGAATTGATGAATCTCTTCCAGAAATAGTTAGATCGTATAAACTGCTCCACAGAAAACAGAATCAAGAGCCACTCTATTCGTTCATACATCCGACTATCTCTTTGCAGCATGGGGAAAATGCCGGAACGCTTCAGGAGAAATCAACGACAAGCAACACAGCTTCCTGACTATGAAGAAGGATCACACCATTGCCAATGGTTAAGCACCACTTACTCAACGTGCAACAAACGCATCATTGCACATGCTGTATCTAAAAATTGAAGCGGAGCGGCATATGTAAAAACAATCTATCAAAAAACAGTTTTATAGAATAATGAGTAATACTATCTTCAGTATAATCATTTTATATTGTATAAAATATCGGGAAGTCTGATTTGGACTACTACCGTTATCGATAACAGACATGCGGAAAGAAGATAGCCAAAAATGAGCGGTATTAAAAACAACTGATCAAATCATCAAACCCGCCCCCAAAGAACGAGCCTGTAAACAAAGCTACTACTCGTCACGTCTACCAAAAATTATAGAACATCTGATAATCAATGAATACCATATTTACCATAAAAGCATGGAACTTATCGATAGGCATACTGGCAGCAACAGGGGCAGTCTACGCATCCTCTTTTGATACAACTCAGCTCCCCGAGTTCCAAGCTAAAACCCTCGCTGCCGAGGGGAAAGTAGAACTCAACAGTGAAACCGCTCCCAAAAATAAGCATGTGTCGCCGATAAAGGCTAAGGCTGTAGACTTAGAAGAATGGTATGAAAAATATCCTCCGCCATGGTCCACCTACTTTCATGCACATAAATTACCCCCTAAGGTGATTAGAGAGAAAGTTCAGTATACCTTTGGCCCTCTGGGTATTCGAACACTGATGCATGATCAATATTGGATGCGTTTTCGTCCTGTATTCAAGGCAAGTGTTCCATCCTTTTTGTTAGATACAGAAGACGATCTATCAATAAATTGCTATGAAGTAGTCGGCACATATGAAGGTTCTCCATCTCACGAAACCCTACTACCTGGAGATATTATCTATAATGTAAATGGAAATGACTTAATCACTGGAAAGAAGTACTGGGATAAGAATTATGTCTATAAGGGTAATCGAGGTATAAATATTCATATGGGTGAGCTGATCGACAGTAGTGAAGCCACAGGTGAAATGACTCTAAAAGTCATACGCTCCTCTGAAATGAGCCCCGAAGATAAAAACGCGAAGCACTTTGTAAAAAAAGCTGAAGAGATTCTTGATCAAAGAACATTGAAAAAAACACAGCAAGTAATTGAACTTCCCGTAGACGGAAAGCGTGGCTTGTTGAAGTTGTCCTTCCAGAATACCACTGCTCCAGACAAAGCGGTGACCTATCAATTTAAGCGTTTTGGCTTCTATACCCATGCTGGGGAATTCCTGTCTTACGAGAACTATGTGTGGAAGAGCGGAAAACAATTGGAAACTCTCATCACAGGGTCTGGCGAGCAAGAGCACAAATTTACTAATACAGGCTCGGAAAACTTATTAATCCAAATACCAGCAAACGCAAAAACCTTTGTCTTTGATCTCCACAACAAAACTCATCATAGCAGAGCTGATATAGACTTCTCTGCGACGTATAGTCCTGATGAAAGTATAGTGATTCCCAAGAGCCTAAAGAAGTATGTTCGTAATGTTAGAATAAAATTACCTACCTTGGGGAAATTTTCTGAGACATTCCCTGACAACTGTCAGAAATCAGAGATCTTAGCAGAACTGAATGCTGATTTCTTAATGCGTAACCAGGCTGAAGATGGCTCATGGAGTCGGGACAAGTCATATTGTGGCCGACATTTTGATACATCAATGGCTGCTTTAGCTTTGCTCAGTATGGGGGATTCCAAATATGATCAGGCTATTAAAAAAGCTGCACACTTCATCGCCTTTGAGTGCACTTATGATATGTGGACTCTTCCTAAAGCACAATGTTTGCTCTTTTTAGCTGAGTATTATCTTCGATACAATGATGAACGCGTATTACTAGCCTTACAAAACATTCATGATAATCTCATTAATCAGCTTGTAGCAGATAATACTGCAGGACATGGAGGCAGAGTTCCTGCGTATAAGGCGAAGGGTATGAATTTAGGCTCATCTAATATAGCACTAGCCTTTGCTGTCGCATCCAAAACACCCATTCAACTCGATGTAGAGAAAGCCAATGGCGTATTCAATCAGTTGGCTCGTCTTGCACCCAATGGGGCAGTGCCATACGCCAGAGCCAGCTATGAAAGAGCAATTGATAGTCTAAGCTCAAAAAATACCACACCTACACGCAAGGGGAAAAATAGTGGGGCCCGTACCGGTCCAGCTCTACTGGGTGCCCAAATCTATGGGGCTAACCAATTGTTTACAACCAAAGCAACACAGCACATGAGGGAAAAACTAGGCTCTGCTGATGCAGCGCATGCTGTTAGCTACATGTCACTTGTATGGAGTTCACTGGCCATGGCGCGTTCTGATAAAGAATTATTTTATGAGAACATGCAATTGTTCAAATGGCGATTTTGTATGGATAGAACATACGATAATGGAGGTTTCATTATCAATCCCTTGGATGTTTTAGATCACCAAGGAGCAGAGCGCGTTGTAGGTTTGTGGTGGAGAACTGCAGCTATGGTATTAACTCTCAACGCAAACAAAAAAAATATGGTGATTACTGGAGAAGAAAAATACTTACCTAAACAAATGAATAAAGTTTTAGTAAGTGACTCATATGGATACTGGATGCGTAAAAGCATGTTGGACCGTTGCTTTGCAGTAGCTTATCAGTTAGGAAAAAAATCACCCGAGAGTCTCAAAGAGTATACCATCAGTCTTAAAAACTTGAGTGATGACCCCTCGCTGGGCAACAAATTTGACGAACTTACTGATAAATATCTCATGCAGGTCATTAGAGACATTTATGCATTGCCACTCCGAGATGAGGTTTTCAAGGCAAGCTTGATTGAAGTTATCGCTGGAATTAAGTACACAGTAACTGCATCACCAAACAAAGAAGGATCAAAACTTACCTGGGAGCCTTATAATGGAGCGCTACATAAATACCAGCATCTTAAGATCTCAAGACCCGTCCTTGTTATACCTGCTATTTCTGGAGGCAAGAAATTAGTATTCTCTAATAAGTCTCTGGAGCATGATATTAAAACTATCAATACAGAAAAAACTATCCCTTTGGAAATCAAATATACCATCGGAGATATTAAAATGTCCTACATTAGGAAATTTACATTAAGTCAAGAGACACTGACTAACAGTATTACCGTAGAGGCTAACATTGAACGGCAACCATCAGGAAATGAAATATACTTCTCTCTTAAGAATGGACATTCTATAGGTGCATTTATGGGGAATTTTAAATCCTGTAGGTTAATTATGGGAGATAAGCAATTTGTGGTTAACAAACGTGACTTTTGGCCAATAATTACAGGATCTCGTTGCGAAATTGAATACCACCCATCCGCCGAATTGGCATGCCCTTCTGTATATTCTATTAAAATTTTAGAGAATAAAGTTAAGTTAGCCGACATTAAGTCAATCACTACTGAAAGTGATAGAGTCAATCATAGCAACTTACTTGAATTTCTAACAGACTCTGACCCTGACACCGGAATCAATATAGAACCTTCCAAAAATGATTCTGATATAGAATTTCTCTATCAATTACGTAAAAAACAAAAGGTGAAGCACATAAACTTTCTCTATGATGAAAGAGAAAAGAACCATATTGTTAAAGTAGAAGCCTTTGTTGATGGAAAATGGACCTTAGTCTCAGTAGACGCGATTGAAACGCGCAAACTACCTCATTCTATGAGTGATAGATACCGAGTGACCCTAACTCTGAAAAATAAGAAAAAATTCATCAAAGGCTACAAAATAAAGGAAATGGGCCTCTATGTCTCACCTAATTAGATTTCTTTGAGACTCTTTTAACATTTCTGATTACACTTGGGTTCATGCTTAACCAATTTGCATATCTGTTACCTGCCAACCATTAGTGCATTAATAAATTTTTGGGCAGGCACCCAAGTGCTTTACATTACTATCACCCGTCTCAATACACGCACACGCTAACACATTCCACTTCAAGATTATTCATCTCATGTTCACTAAATCACTAAACAGCATCGCGTTGGCATTGCTTTCCACCAGCCTCGCTAGCTTGACCAGTTTTGCCAGTACTGTTCCAGATGCCCCTCGACCCGCACTCGAAAAGCCCAACGTCATTATATTCTTTCTCGACGATAGCGGCTACGGCGATATCAGCCACAATGGCAATCCAACCATCCATACGCCAAACATCGATCGTCTTGCTCAAGAAGGCAAATACTTCACCCAATTCTACGTTGGTACTGCAGCCTGTAGCGCCTCGCGTTATGCTCTGCTCACTGGGCGAGTTCCTGGACGTTCGGGCTTGAAATCCTGGGTCATAGGGCCGAGCAGCCCACGCCACATTCACACTCAGGAAATTACTCTAGCCGAAGGCTTGAAAACCGCTGGCTATAAAACAGGTATGTTCGGTAAATGGCATTTAGGTAGCCCTAACGAAAAGAACAATATGAGTACAGACACTCTGCCCCTTGCTCATGGATTCGATCAATGGGTTGGGACTAATGTTTCTCATGATTATGATAATGCACAGCTACTTAAGAGCGACATCAATGGCAACACTCCCATCAAAGGATATTCACGTTTAGCCAAAGATTTGCCTTCCGACTTAAAAGCCTCTGAATCACTCACCGGTCGCTACACAGATGCTGCAGTTCAATTCATCAAAGACAACAGGGAAAAGCCCTTTTTCGCCTATGTCGCTCACAACCAACCCCACCTGGGTCTTTACGCCAGCAAAAAATTTAAAGGTAAATCCAAACGGGGCTTGCTCGGTGACGTTATGGCCGAAGTCGACGATTCTGTCGCTCGCGTAATGAAGACATTGAAAGAAGAAGGCATAGACAAAAATACTCTGGTCATCTTTTCCTCCGATAATGGCCCCTGGCTGTTGTTCAGAAATACCGTAGATCACCGAAAGTACGGAGAGGCACGCCTGCACATCGGCTACGCTCACCCCTTCCGGGATGGTAAAGGCTCGGCTTCTTGGGAAGGAGGCTTCCGCGTCCCTGGTATTTTCCACTGGCCAGGTACTATCGATCCTAAGCGTGAACTCGAACCTGCCAGCACTTTAGATATTCTCCCAACCCTCTTCAAGATTTGCAATGTAAGTGTTCCCTCGGATCGCAGCATTGATGGTAGGGACATTCGGCCACTACTTTCTAACAAGCTATGCGACGACAAGGAAGTCGCTCCATTCAACTTCATCTATTCCTATTCTAACAACAAGCCTTCAGCCATCCGCAAAGGTCCATGGAAATTACATGTTCGCATCGGCTCACAGCTGCGTGACAACTATGGCTACAAGGCCGATCGCAACACTCCCTTGCTCTTTCATATAGAAGAAGATTGCGCTGAGCGTATCAACCGAGCCGAAGATCATCCCGAACTTGTCAAAGAAATGCTCACAGAACTCGAAAACCACGAAGCCCAAGTCAAACAAGAAGGCAACTATTGGGATAAACCTAAAATCTAAAAAACAAATACTCTAGAGCGTCTATGCCCCTAGTATCGCAATAATCCAAAATCTAATGGGATGCATGAAGTGCACAAACAAAGTCTGCGATATCAAACATAATCATTAAATTCATCCTATCTAAACCATGCAAATATCAATGAAATTTAGTCTACATATTCTCAAACTTTTTACGTTCTTTTTCATCTCTTACTCCAGCCTTACGAAGGCCGATAGCAAGCCGAATATCATCTTGATCATGGCCGATGACATCGGCGTTGAATGTTTCTCCAGTTATGGTGGCAAAGATACTCATACGGAACATCTTGATGCTTTGGCAGCAAGTGGCCAGCGTTTCAAACAATGCTATTCACAACCCTTATGCACACCGTCAAGGGTACAGATCATGACGGGGCGCTATAATAATCGCAATTATCAGGGTTTTGGCTGGCTTGACCCTAAGGAAGTCACTTTTGCCAACCTACTCAAGAAGGAAGGTTATTCCACCTGTATCGCTGGTAAATGGCAGCTCGGGGGAAATGAAAAAACTATCCAAAACTTTGGCTTCGACGAGCATTGCCTCTGGAACATGCATAAGTACAAAAAAAGCGACAAGACCGCCATCGAAGAACCGAAAGATTGGCTCAGACGCTTTGACAACCCAACACTGTACCGAAATGGTCAATGGTATCAACCTGGTGAAAAAAGCTATGGCCCTGAAGTCTGTACAGATTTTATCTGCGATTTCATCGGCCAGAACAGAGAAAAGCCATTCCTAGTTTATTATCCGATGATTCTCACACACTCGCCTTTTGATCCGACTCCCGACAGCAAAAGCCGCAAACAGGATATAAAGCAGAATTTTACCGATATGACCCATTTTATGGATAAGATGGTCGGTCGTATTGTCGCCAAACTCGAACAAGAAGGTATTCGCGACAATACCCTTATCATCTTCACCACCGACAATGGCACACACTCGAAAATCAAGTCGAACACTGACAAGGGAGTGATTCAAGGTGGCAAGAATCAAATGACTGATGCTGGCACACACGTACCACTTATCATCAATTGGCCAGGAAAAATAAAACCCGCTCTTAGTTCCGAATTAGTCGATTTCTCAGATATTCTTCCAACTTTAGTTGAGACAGCGGGTGCGGAACTCCCAAAAGACCGCCACATCGACGGTAAATCTCTACTCCCAGTACTAGAGGGCAAAGTAAATTCACGACGCGAGACTATCTTCTGTTATTACTGGGACTATGGGCGTAACAAAGCCAAAGCACGTGCATGGGTGCGAAACGAACGCTACAAACTCTATGATGATGGTAGCTTCTTTGACATTACCGCGGACAAATCGGAAAATGAGCCTCTAAAAGAAATAAGCGCCACACAGCAAACTATCAAAGCAAATCTACAAACAGCTCTTCAAGGCTACCTCCAACAACAGCCCTAAGCTCGTGAGCCCGCAGGGGGGACCACTTTTCAATTTGCTTTTCAAGAGTAATTTTCCGAAGCGACGGCACCGTCTCCCCGTCACATATGTATTAAACTCAACGCGCCAATATAAGTGGCGCGTTTTTTTATGTTCTCTAGTAAACTAGAAAACGCTTCCTCATACTCAAAAGCATCCAGGATTATGGTAACGTCTCGGAAGCTGTTAGTTTGGATAATTATTTCGACCAAATGCCCGAGACTAATCTGGAAGTAACTATTGTGTTACATGTATTCTGAGATAGACGCGATTAGCTTCCTACTCTTCCAAACCAATCGTCCGCTTTTTCATCATCGATTTATCAACTCTCCCCATCGTTCTGCGCAAAATCTTAAAAAATTCGCGCAATCTTGCAAAGACGAAATCTCAAATCTTGCTACCCTCAGAATTCCCCTATCTCGTTGATTTTGAGACGAGAAAACCTCAACTGAATACACAACACTATGAATAAATTACCCATGACACTCACAGCTCTATTAAGCTTGAGCACCATTAGCCACGCAGCAGTCGTCGTCTCTGACAACTTCTCATACAGCGATGGCGACGTCGATACAGTAGGTACTGGTGGCACAGGCTGGGCCGAAACTTGGCAAAATGGCAACTCCAATGACACCAGACGCTTCATTGTCAGCAGTGGCAGTGCCATCTTTCAAGGAGGCGGCAATAGCACCACAACAGAACAAACACGTGCCTTTACTTCGGCTATCACCCTCGGAACCAACGACACCCTCACCATTAATTTTACCCTCATCCGCCCTGAAACTCAATCAGGTCGCGGAATCGGCATCACCCTCAAAGACACAGGATCCACAAGCTTCTTCATTGGAAAAAAGATCAATGGTAGTGTCGGTCTCCACGATGCCATCAATATTGGAGCCACTTCTCATTCAACCTTCTCAAGCTCTCCTTCCAGCCAAGACATCACAGCCACTATCACCTATGATGGAGCCAATACTTCCATTGTGATGAGTGACTCTAACGAAACTTTGAGCGCTCACAGCTTCGCTGGTGCCTTCAGTATCGATGGCATTGGCCTAAATGCCTACCATGCAAGTACCACCACCAACGGAGTCGATAACCTCTCAGTCGATCTCGTCGCTGTGCCAGAACCCAGCGTCTCAGCACTGCTTGGCCTCGGTGGACTCGCATTGATCATCCGACGTAGAAAATAATAACCGCACACTATCCCGCGAGTCCAGTAGCCACTGGACTCGCTTTTTTTATGCTCTCATAATAATTGTTAGATTACTCTAACAACTTCTTGTAACCGCAGAAAAGCTTCGATTCCTCAGGTGGCGCATCGGGAAGTTCGCGTGAATCTAACAAGAATGTATCGCAGGTTTCAAAGAAGGCAGCCTGTGATTTGACACGGCGAATTTGGTATTCGAATTCGGGATCGATTCCCTGAGCAATGTAGGCCATGTATTTCTTCATCCGGTTGACATGGCTATGCTCGACAAAGTCTTTGGCATTTTCCGCAACCGCAAAGTAGAGCTCGGTGACGTAGGCGTGAAGGTCGCGGCGAGTGGCTGCGGTGGGTACTTTACCCTCGTAGGCATCCTTGAGTTGCTGAAAGAGCCACGGGCTACGGATCGCCCCCCTGCCTATCATCAATCCAGCCGCTCCTGTTTGGGCATGGTAAGCTTGGCCAGTCGCCACGTTGACCACATTACCATTCGCTATGACTGGACACCCCATCACCTCGACAGCTTGTTTGACGAGATCGGCATGCACGGGAGTTTTATATTGCTCGCGCACCGTGCGTCCATGGATGGTCAGCACGTCGATGGCATGCTTCTGAAAAACCTGCAAGATGGCATCAAATTCCTCGTGCGTCTCAAAGCCCACGCGCGTCTTCACAGTAAAGCGCCCATCGATCGCGTCGCGCAAGGCCCCCAAAATCGCATCCACATGATCGAGTAATCGCAACAAGCCACCACCCGCATTTTTCTTATACACAGTGGGTGCTGGGCAACCCAGATTGAGATCTACCCCAGCGACAGGGTAGTGCATCAGCTGTTTTGCAGATCGCACTAAAGCTGGGATATTCTCACCAATCATCTGTGCAAAAACTGGCTTGCCCGTCTTATTTTCAGTAATCGAGCGCAAGATCTTCTTCTCTAATGTCGAATCGCAGTGCACCCGAAAATATTCAGTCACGTAATAATCTGGGCCACCATAGGAATCCACCACCCCCATGAAAGCAAGGTCAGTGATGTCCTGCATCGGTGCGAGAACTAAGGCGGGTCGGTGATCTGGTAGCAAGTCCTGCATGGCTCTCTCTCAGCCTGTAACAGATCAAGACTCGGAAGCAAGTGCCAGCTGGTGAAGAATTTCCTCTATCCGACTCGTACTAAGGAAATATTCAGAATAAACTATGACGCGTACACCTCTTACCCGCATGAAGATAAAACTCCTTGCTACAGTCACCGCACTCGCTATCAGCGCAGTCGCCTGTCAGTCGAAACCCAAAGAAACCATGGAAACCAGTAAACAAAAGCCCACCGAACCCACAACAAAGGTGGTGAAATCTGAGGCCGAATGGAAAGCCCAACTCAGCCCAGAACAATTCCGTGTCGCACGTCAGGCGGGAACGGAACGCCCTAACGGTGATGTCTATAAACAATTTAAAAAACAGGGAAAGGGCACCTACTACTGCGTTGGCTGTAATGCTGAACTCTTCAGCTCCAATGAAAAATTCGACTCACGCTGTGGCTGGCCATCCTTCTACGACCCATCCAAAGCGAAAAATGTCGTTACCAAAAAAGATTTTTCGGGAGGCATGGTCCGCACCGAAGTCCTTTGTGCAAAATGCGATGCCCACCTCGGCCATGTCTTCACTGGCGAGGGCTTTAACACCCCGACAGACAAACGCTATTGCATCAATGGTATCGTCCTCAAATTTGTCCCAGATGCCTCAGACAAAAAAGAGACGCAAAAGTAATCACGAATCTCATCGCTTCACAACACCTCGAATCAAGGTGTCTTGGCCGATACTCTGACTCTGCACTTCCAGGAGCTCAGCACTTGCGTGAAAGTGTTGGCCAAGCCCAAACCCAAAGTCCTCCCCACCCGTGATGATCGGTGCGTAAAAAAGAAAATACTCATCGATTAATTCAGCCTCTGCGAATTGGCGCATCAAACGTCCACCACACTCTAACAAAACGCTGTTACACCCTTTTTCTGCAAGCTTTCGAAGCACCGCCTCGAGTGGTTCATCTTCAAAAACCAGAGTCCTATCCCGAAAATCATCTGAAAAGAGGTGGTAATCCTGAGGCAAGCTCTGGCGCCCACTGTGGCTCAGAACCACCCTCCACGGTTGAGGCTTTTCCACAGATGCAGCCTCTCCTCGCAAGGTAAGCCTAGGGTTATCTCTACGCACCGTCTTCCCTCCAACAAGGATGGCATCTACGCTCGCTCTTAACTGATGCACGATCGCTCGAGAATCTGGATTGGTTAGCCACTGGCCCTCACTTGGCGGACGCGTAATACGCCCATCTAAGCTCATTGCTGTCTTGGCAATCACCCAGGGCACCCCAGTTGTGATCCGCTTGGCAAATGGCCGAAGCACCCGCTCACAAGCCTCTTTCAGCACACCAGATACCACGGCAATGCCCGCTTGCTTCAAAATACTATCCGCCACACCAGCATGGTCTGGATTCGGATCCACCGCACCATAGACGACCTTACTAAAACCGTGCTCAATAATCCCATCCGTACACGCTGGTGTCTTTCCTCGGGTAGAACAGGGCTCTAAAGTCACGTAAATCGTCGCGCCCTTCAGAGATGCGAGGCTGTGACGGGTCAATGCATCAGCAATCGCCTCCCGCTCAGCATGCGGCAACCCAGCCTTGCGGTGAAATCCAGCCCCTAATTCTACCCCCTCTTTCACAATGACAGCTCCCACAGCAGGGTTCGGGCTCGTCAACCCCACCCCTTGCCAAGCCAACTCAAGCGCTCGCCACATCCATTTTTCATCGCCACTCGATTGCTCAAAAAGACTGCGAAATGCTTGAAAATGGAAGCGATCTGGATAGGTCATTGCGATGTGAATAAGTGTGGGTAAGCCTCAGTAGTGTTGTGAATAAACTGTGAATTGGCAATAACTGTGAATAAATATTCAACTCGTTTCGAAATGAATTAGAGATCTCCAAACAAGGTTCAAAAGTTATTCACACGGTTTTCCCACCCACTTAAACTATGCTGCTCATCGACTTAGAGCTGAAATTGAAAGTTATTCACACGCTTAAGAAGAAGAAAATTTTGTATCTAAAAAAAAAGATATAATAAACCGTGTGAACAAATCTCAGATTTACCCTGAACTCAGCCCTTGTGAAAAAGAAATGAGAGCAAAGCATTTTTCTGTTTTAGCACTTCTGTCTGTCTGCTAGTGTGATCATTGCTCGTACAAAAATGGACGAGCACACACCTAACCCAAAAATCGTTTATGAGAAAAACCATACTCCCAACAGTGATGGTCTTGGCTCTGTCGTCTCTATCGACACTTGCCCAAGATGATGTTTCTAAGGCTCGCCAATCTAAGAGTCAAAAAATTAGCCAGTACTACGCTCAAGCTGAACAAGCCTATGCCGATGGTGATGTTGAAGCTGCCAAGTCTGCTCTGCGAAATGTCTTTGCATTAGATCGCCGCCACGGCCCTTCTACGGCTCTAGCACTGAAGTTGAGAGGTAGTGGCACTGAATTTAAGGTCAAAGCCCGTGAGAGGCAATTTGCGGCCGTTATTGTTCCTACTGTAGAATTTGATCAAATGCCACTTTCTGACGCCTTGCGTAATCTCAGCAAGCTGGTGGAAGAAACGAGCAAAGACAAAGTCATCCCGAACTTCGTCATTCATGACAGCAGCAATACTCTCAAAGACAAATTGGTCACCCTCAATATGAAGCAGGTGCCAGCCAATGTTGTGTTAGAGTATTTGATGAACTTGTCGAATGCCACGGCGAAATTTGGCCAATATGCCATCGAGATAAAGCCACGTTCAGTGCGCAACGCTCCCGCTCCGAAAAAAGTAGAGAGCGAATTCGAATAGCCTCGAGAAGATCTTAGCGACAAGCCACTCGTTGACTCAGAAAATGAGTTGTGAGTGGCTTTTGACTTTAGGGGCGGAATACTTATGCTTTCGCCGTGAGCACAGTCTATGAAGATTTAAGGAAGCTCCTTCCCGAGGAGTGCGTTTCGATCGCCAGCGGAGACATCGAAGTCCACCGCATTGATAAATGGCACGCTGCAGCCGATCCCGAAGTGGTCGTGTTTGCTCAAAGCACAGATCAGGTGGCTGCGGTCATGCGCTACGCCTTCGAAAATGAGGTGCCGGTGTACACGCGTGGTGCGGGTGTTGGCTATGTTGGTGGCTGTGTGCCTGTCCAAGGGGGCATCGCACTCTCGGTGGCCCAGATGGATCAAATTCTCGAAGTGAATACGGGAGATGGAGTGGCCGTGGTGCAGCCAGGTGTCATCACCGGCCAACTGCAAGAAGCTGCGAGAGAAAAAGGTTGGTACTATCCGCCTGATCCCGCCTCGCTCAAAGAATGTTCTATCGGTGGTAACATCGCCACGAATGCAGGCGGTCCACGCTGCCTCAAGTATGGTGTCACAAAACAGTACGTGTTAGGCCTTGAAGTGGTCACAGCGAAGGGGGAAATCATGCGTGTGGGGGGGCGCTGTCATAAAAATAAAACCGGCTTTGATCTCACCACTCTGATGTGCGGTTCTGAAGGGATGTTAGGGATCGTGACCGAGGCGACTCTGCGCATGATCCCCCACCCCGAGACTCGTGCCATGTTAGGTGCTTCCTTTGTGGATTTCACCGCCGCCGCCGCTGCGGTGCAGGCGATCTTAGATGCGGGCATTTTGCCGAGTGCTCTAGAGATCACAGACGCCTTCACTTTGGCCGCTGCGAGAGATTATTTAGGGGAAGAAAATTTGCCCCCTGGTGATGCCTACTTGATGGTGGAGATCGATGGACGGATTCAATCTGTCAAAAACGAGCTAGAAGGCCTCAAAAAGCGCTTGGAGGGGCTTGGGGCACTCCGTGTTAACGAAGCGGCTGATGAAGCCGCCTGTGAGGAAATTTGGCAGCTTAGACGTGATTTCTCGTATTCACTCAAACACACCGGTCTCACCAAGCTGAACGAAGATATCGTGGTGCCGCGCAGTCAATTGGTAGAGTTGGTGAATTTCGCCCGTCAATTACAGCAAGATACAGGCATACCTGTGGCCTGTTTTGGACATGCTGGTGATGGCAATATCCACACCAACTTAATGGTAGAAGACTATGCGGATCCAGTTATCAAAGAGCGTGCAGATGCGGCCGTCGATAAACTCTTTACCTGGGTGTTAGAACACGGTGGCGCGATCACGGGCGAGCATGGTGTGGGTCTTGCGAAAAAGCCATGGATCAAACAAGCACTCGGTCCAGTAGCTTTCGAGATGCATCAAAGCCTGAAACACGCCATGGATCCGAAGGGGATTTTAAACCCCGGAAAGTTTCTCGATTAATCGATGCTCCGAAGCGGTAGCAAAAAGCGGCACCTGTTTATGGGGCCGCTTTTTTAGTGCTCTGAGATGTGAGAATGTGGAATAAGACCACTTCGTGATTCAATTACTGGAGGATGAGTTTGGGGATTTCTATCGGCTTACTGTGCACCTGACCGTTGCGGATGAGATAGATGTCCGTTTTGTGTTTGGCGGCATTCATCTCGATAATATCGTAGAATTCGTTAGGTTGGTTGATCCGGTATTGATTTACCTGATAGATTATGTCGTTAGGTTTGATGAGACCTTCAGCCATTGATTGTTCGAGCACGCGGGTGACGCGTACGCCAGTAATACCAGCGCGGCGGTGATGGGTGCTTAGGTAGGTGACAGCGACGCCCATACTGCGGAGAATTTGTTCGGGTTCACCAATCCGAGATGCGGGAATCGTGGCGAGGTCTTTGTTGAACTCTTCGGGTGTAATTTGCGTTTTGATTTCAGCTTTATTGCGCCAGAGAGTGACATTAACGGGCTTACCGATCTCACTGCGTTGAATGTACCCGATAAGTTGGTCGGGGTCGCGAATGGCGTGTTTATCGTAGCTTATGATGATGTCATTAGGCTGCAGGCCTGCTTTGGCCGCGGGGGTGCGTGGGCCTACGTCGCTGATGAGCGCTCCAAAGTCGCGTGTGTAACCGAGCTGGGATTTACGGGCACTAACGAGTGGGCTGAAAGAAACGCCAAGAAACCCGCGAATCGGACGGCCTCTTTCGACGATGTCAAAGAAGGTGCGTTTGACGATGTTAGATGGGATCGAAAAGCTAATGCCTTGGAAGCCGGGGTTTTTATCGTCGTTGGTGAAGATGCTAGAGTTGATCCCAATAATCTCACCGTAGATATTAACCAAGGGGCCGCCTGAATAGCCGGGGTTGATAGCGGCTGAGCTTTGGATGAGTCCTCCTTGCATGTCGGAGATGGAGCGTTCCTTTGCTGAAATGACGCCTTGAGTGACGGACTTTCCGATACCGAATGGGTTGCCAAAGGCGAGGACGATGTTGCCTTCACGGACCTGGTCCGAATCACCAAAGCTGAGAGCGTCAAAGGGGCCTTTGCTCTCTAATTTTAAGACTGCGATGTCGAGGGCTGAGTCAGTACCCACGGGCGTCGCGGCGTACATCAAGCCATTGGCGAGCCGTACGTCAATTTTCTCCATGCCCGCGACGACGTGGTAGTTGGTGATGATGTGGCCTTCTTTGCTCACGATGACTCCAGAGCCTTGGCCCATGGTGCGTTCAGTCGTCGTGCGGATGCGTCCAAAGCGATCGCGCACGCGTTTATTTTCGTGGCCAGCCGTATTGATACTCACGACGGTGGGCATCACGGCTGCAGTAATTTTGGTGTACTCGTTGTTGAGTTGGTTGAGGATGCTTACATCCTTCGTGCGCAGTGCTGGCTGAGATTTGAGAGTGACTTCTTTAGGGGCGGTGGTGCGGAAATCCGGGCCAGAGTTCTTGAGGAAATCCAACACTCCGTAACTCCCCAAAGAACTGCGTACCACGGTGGTAATCAGAAAAGCACTGAGGATCACAATGGTGATCACTAAAAATCTGCGGTATCCATCTTTCATTACTCTACTCAGGATGATGAAGGATAGCGTTGATTCGGCAAGCTGAGAATCCCAGAGAAACTTGCCGACTGACTTTGGAGATTGCTTTAGTCCTCGTCTTTTTCTGAGCGGCCAGTGAGGCGTGCGATGTCAATCTGCAGTGAGTTATTGAGCGACTTTAGCTCACGCAGTTTCTTGATGTACGACTTTTTATAGTAGTCGTTCTTTTTGTCCTCGTAGTTCTTTTTCGCACGCGCATAGGCGCGCAACTCGTCGGAAAATTTGTCTACCTTGTCGTAAATTTTGCGGTCTTCTGCGCTGATAATTTTCGGCAGCCTCTCGATGCCTTCATCAATTTTTTTACTTTGCTCAAGGGCCTCATCATCTCCTAGGTTGGAGGATTCTGAGGTGAGTTTGCGGCTGATGGAATGAAGGTGTTTACTGAGTTCGTAGCCGAAGTATTTACTCTCGAGTGTGGAGGGTTTTTTGCGTGATCCGTACTCGAGCAAAATTTTTGCAGAGAGGTGGTTGGGCATTGTCTCGAGGACCTTCTCAAGCTTTTCGCGCACGTATTTGTTTTCAGTCATTGAGCGCAAAGATTTGTGCTCAATGGCTTCTTTGACTTCAGCAAAGAGAGCGGTAGCTTCGGCGACTGCGCTGTCATCCGACTTGGAGTAGAAGTGGCGTGCCTGTTCTAAACCGGAGATTTCAATGACTTCATTTTTGATGAAAAAGTCAGGTTTCCCAAGAGCGATCAGCTGGAGTAAATCTCCTTCACAGTCGGGGCCGACGAGCACGCGCATGTCACTGGCAGTTTCCGTAAGGTATCCCAATGTATTCCAGAAATCTTTACTACGCTTGAACTGCGCTCTGCCATCGATGCTCGCAATCGTCAGCAGGTTTGATTTGAGTGAGCTATCTCTGAGTGAGGCATCGAGGCCCAGAATCAGAGGTGAAACCACCAAGCTATTGTCATTGAAATGGGCATAGGCCTGGCGGGTTTCGACTTGGACTTCGCCAGCGGGAAGGTTATCCCAGAGGGCTTGCAGTGGGTGTTGGACGGACCAGGCTTGGTGGCTGAGGTGATCGTGTTGATGATAGGGCTTTGACTTGATCTTGAGTTTTCCCTCTGAGGAAGAGCGTGGCTTGACCTCGATGTTGAGTAAGGTGATACCGCGTGTGTACTTAGGGCGGTTGTATTCCCCCACGAGTTCATAAGTGTAGACGGGAGCTTTGAGGGTGAATTCATTGCGTTTCCAGCCCTCGGCAGATGCCTTACCTTCATGCTTTTTAGGGGCTTTATCCTCTGATTTGGATCGAGCTTTGTTGTCGTTGAATGCAATTTTACCAGCGGCAGCTTTTTGTTCCTCTCTGGGGCGCATCGGCTTGAGGTCGCTGTGGATGATGCGTTCATTGCTGACGAGTGTGCTTTCGGGGTCTTTCTCGAAGGCACTGAGTGCAGGAATGGTATTTTTCCAAATATCTTGAGGGGCTTTGTAGGACGCCAGTGGGGAATCGGTCGGAACGATGGGTGCTAGGGCATCCAGTATGAGGCTCGCGAGTAGCTTACCTTGGCTCGAGCCACTGTCCTCGTTGAGGTAGGTAAGGATCCGGCGTAGCCGCTTGCGTCCGGCTTCCATATCCCCTGCTGCGCCCGTGCGCTTGTTGGAGACGAGTTGCACCTGCGCTTCTTTAATCTTTGGGTTGTTGTGGTCGAGCTGTTCTGCAATGACCAATAGCTTGGCACTTGCTTGGAGGCGTTTTGCGTCACTACCAGCATGGATACGTGCAAGCTCAGTAAGGTAGGATGAGATCCATCGCATCGTGCTGGTATCGAGTGGGAGCTGGTCAGTTTTCAGAAGCACCTTGTCCTCAGTATTAGGGGGGACGTAGCTGGCAGCGTGGGAGATGCTGATGCAGGAACTGAGGGCCAGAGTTAGGAGAGTGTGTTTCATGGTAGCGGGAATACTTCAGTCTACAAATTCCATACGCGATCTAGCAAGCACAGTTACATGAATGTCAAAGGAAGTGAGTGATTTTATACCAAAGGGCGTATCTCGTCCACTTGAGGATGTGGACTTTCCCACTTCGTATTCGCCTACCATCTGATACTTGCTCTTGTGGGTCGATGCTTTTATGTCTTCTCCATGGCCGATGAGATTCCCAGCTATATCACCCAGGAAGATGTGATGTTCTTTGATACGGATATTGGTGGCGTGGTCCACAATATTGCCTACCTCAGGATGATAGAAACCTGCCGGACCAAACTCGCCACCGAGCGGATGGGCATGGACCTAAAGTCGATGGCTGATAGCAACCTCTATCCAGTCGTCGTGCGCACTGAAATTGATTACAAATTTCCTGCGACCTTGGGTCATAAATTGACCATCAAGGGGAGACTCGAGTCGATCGAGAAAGTGAAGTTCTGGGTGAGCTTCGAAATCTATGCTGAGGGAGTCGATCGTTGCCTCGTGACCTGTCGCCAGGCTCTAGCCATGGTACAAATGCCCGCAGGCCGTCCGCAACGGCTGCCGAAGGAATGGCGCGACACCTGGGGAGGGCTCCAAGGCTAAAAGCCGCTGCAGAGCCACCTAGGGGTTCTTTTCCTGTGCTGCTCTCAGTGGTTCGAGTGACGCCATAAGAGAAGCCTGTTCTGAAGCATTCTGGTCCACTCGTGTGAGTACTGCTTCACTGATCAAGTAGGAAAGCTATGTTGCAAGTATTATTCGAGAAGCGCTCTGAGTGATTCGACACGTCTGGCATTGGTCCCCGTGTCAGAGTACCCCACCCTGCTGGAAGAACGGAGTTGGATGTGTCCAGTTTCGGTATCGAGGCGGGCTTCTAAATCGTCCTCAAATCCCCAGATAGGCGTTTTGAAGACCGCGTGGAGGTAGTGTGACTCAACGGTGATAAGGCGCCCTGAGAGGCTTTCTATGGCGTCTTGTAGGTCCTCCCAAGTATCGGGTCCGGAGAGTTTGAGTGGAGCGATATTGGCTGCCTCACCTTCACTGCAGACGCTGTTGGGTGAGGCGTTATTGGGGGCGAGTCGGCCGTGAATGAGTCCGTGGGCAGCTGAGCGTGTTTGAGACCAAACGGCAAGACACTTGAGTGAGAGTGCGCCCCCGCCCAGCATTACGGCAAACCATTCAAGCCAGCTAGACATCGGCTTCTTTTTTATTTTTATCGAGCCAGATGGAGAGCAGAGTGACATCTGCTGGTGTGATGCCAGCGATGCGGCCTGCCTGGCCTAAGGTCTGGGGTCGGATGGTGGCAAAGCTTTGTTTGGCTTCACGCTTCAGACCTGAGATATTTTCATAGTCGAGGTCTGCAGGTATTTTCTTGTGCTCCATCTTCGAGAGACGTTCGACTTGTTTTTGTTGGCGTTCGAGGTGGCCCGCATATTTGAAGTCGGTCTCGATGATGGGCCAGAGCGCCTCAGACCATTTGTCACGGATTTCCTGAGGGAGGTCTTGCCAGGAATTCTCAGCTCTGCGGAACCACTTATCGAGTCGAGTGGATTGGTAGGTTGTCTCTTTGATGAAGGCCGAAGCTTCCGCGATGGAGGCCATTTTGTCCTCGGTAAAATGCTTGCGTTCCTCGCTTACGAGTCCCCTCTCGGCAGCTCTTGGAGTCAGGCGTAGATCCGAGTTGTCTTGGCGCAGCAACAAGCGGTATTCAGCACGGCTGGTAAACATGCGGTAGGGTTCATTGCAGCCCTTTGTGACGAGGTCATCAATCATCACACCAATATAGGATTCATCGCGTCCTAGAATGTAGGGAGATTCCCCGCGCACCTTGAAGGCAGCATTGGCTCCCGCCATCAAACCTTGAGCCGCGGCTTCCTCATAGCCAGATGTCCCATTGATTTGTCCTGCAAAGAAGAGGTTCTCGATCAACTTCGTTTCGAGGTTCGGGAGTAATTGAGTGGGTGGGCAATAGTCGTATTCGACGGCGTAGCCCGGACGGATAATTTCGCAATGTTCGAGTCCGGGGATGGTGCGCATGAAGTCGAGTTGGACTTCGTAGGGAAGTGATGTGGAGACTCCATTGATGTAGCACTCAAGCGTGTGCCTGCCCTCGGGTTCAATGAATACTTGGTGGCGTTCTTTTTCGGCAAACTTGACGACCTTGTCTTCAATCGATGGACAATATCGTGGGCCTACTGATTCGATCTTGCCCGCATACATTGGCGATTGATGTAGGTTGTCGCCAATAATGGTGTGGGTTTGTGGGTTCGTGTAGGTGATCCAGCAGGGAACTTGTTCCACGTGGAACGCGGGGTCAGCCCATGGGTTGAGAGTGAAGATATCATCCGCTTTGCGCCCGATGGTATGCGCCATGTAGGAAAATTTGGGAGCGGGTTCATCCCCATCTTGGCGTTCGCATTTGCTGAGGTCGATGGAGCGTGCATTGATCCGGCAGGGAGTGCCAGTCTTGAAGCGCTCGACTTCAAATCCAAGGTGTTTGAGGCTGTCACTGACTGTCGATATGGCATCACCCATACGGCCACCCTTTTCATTTTTTAAGCCAACATGCATCAAGCCACGCATGAAAGTGCCCGCTGAAAGGATGACAGACTTGGCGATGATTTCCATCTGCAGGCTGGTGCGCACGCCGTAGACTTTGTCATTCTTGACGAGTATTTCTGCGACATTGCCTTGGTGTAAATCGAGGTTCTCCTGGCCTTCGATGAGCCACTTCATGCGGAATTGGTATGCCTTCTTGTCACACTGGGCACGGGGGGCGCGCACGCTGGGGCCTTTGGCCGCATTGAGCATGCGAAACTGAATTGCTGTGGCATCTGTATTGAGAGCCATGGCTCCGCCGAGGGCGTCGATCTCGCGGACCATATGTCCCTTAGCCAATCCTCCAATAGCTGGGTTGCAGGACATCGCACCAATGGTGTCGAGATTCTGAGTCAGCATCGCAACCGAGCAGCCAAGACGCGAAGCAGCCAGAGCAGCCTCCACACCAGCGTGGCCTGCACCAATGACGAGGACGTCGTATTCTTTAGGATAGCGGAACATAGCGGCAGAAACTTACTCCCGCCGATCCAGAAGGCAAGCCGCGATTCCCCAAGGTTCCACGTGGAACAGTGGCCCGGAGGCCACAATGTTGAGTGTTGAATGCTAAGTGTTAAATTCCAGCATGATGAAGCATATGAGAATATGTCGCGTGATCGAAATTGTTTCATCTGTATGGAATTCAACATTCATCACTTAACATTTAACACTGCAGCCTCCGGCTGCCTGTTCCACGTGGAACAGAGATGAAAAGACTTCATACTGGTGAGAAATGGAGACCAGAGAGTAAGATACGATTCGGACTTGCGGGAAGTTGGAATAAGGTCTACCCAAGGGTTCCAAAGATCAACGAGATTAACAACCAAGGATCAGTAACAATGGCTACAACGACAGATTATTCTCAGGCACCTATCAACCAGCAGCTTACTGCGGATGATAAGATTGGCCTCTACAGACAGCTCGCGCGGATTCGTCGCTTTGAGCAAGCCACGCAGAAGCCTTATTCTCAGGGCAAGATGGGAGGCTTTTTGCATCTCTACATTGGCCAGGAGTCTGTGGCTGTTGGGACGGTGTCCTTGTGTGGCGCACACGATCATGTGATCACCGCATACCGTTGTCATGCACATGCTTTGGCGTGTGGAATGAACATGAATGAATGTATGGCTGAGCTATTTGGTAAGGCGACTGGTTGTTCGAAGGGTAAAGGTGGTTCCATGCACTTCTTTGCGCCAGATAAGAATTTCTGGGGCGGACATGGGATTGTGGGTGGTCAGACGCCACTGGGTCTCGGCTTGGCATTTGCTGAAAAGTATAAGGGCAACACGGGAGCATGTTTGTGCTACATGGGTGATGGAGCAATCAACCAAGGAGCTTTCCATGAATCACTTAACATCGCGGAACTTTTTGACATCCCAGTAGTGTATATCATTGAGAACAATGGGTACTCGATGGGAACGAGTCAGAAGCGATCCTCGGCTTATAAGGATTGTTTAGCACAGCGTGCTGAGGCTTATGATATGGCTTGGGACACAGTGAATGGCGAGGATCTCTATGAGGTCCGCGCTAAGACACAGCAAGCATTGGAGCGCGCGCACAAGGAGAGCAAACCTACTGTGCTAGAGATCTTTACCTACCGTTATTACGGGCATTCCGTAGCGGATGCTAACCACAAAAAGTACCGCACTCCTGAGGAGATCGAGGATTACAAAAAGAATCACGACCCAGTTTCCTTGTGGAAGCAACAAATCATTTCTGAAGGGATTATCACCGAAGAAGAAGCTACAGCGATTGACAAGGAAGCAAAGAAAGAGGCTGCAGCCTCAGTGAAGTTTGCGGATGAGTCCCCCTTCCCTACCGTTGATGATATTTTCGATGACGTGTACTGGGAAGTGGATAACCAGACGGAGTCCGGCAAGACCGGCCGCCATTTCTTTAACGACTAATTTTCACCTAATTTTAACCATTCTTTTACAATGAGAGAAATCGAATACAGAGACGCACTCAATGAAGCTTTCGACGAGGAGTTGGCACGCGATGAGAACGTCGTACTTATGGGTGAAGAAGTAGCCCAATACAATGGAGCCTACAAAGTCACTCGCGGTCTATGGGACAAATGGGGCGACAAGCGTGTGATGGACATGCCTATTTCTGAGGCTGGCTTCATCGGCATGGGCGTGGGTGCTTCGATGTTGGGCATTCGCCCAGTTATGGAGTTGATGTTCTGGTCCTTCCACTCAGTGGCCTTTGACCAACTCGTCAACAATGCCGCTAATGTTCGGTATATGTCTGGTGGCTTGTGTAATTGTCCCATTGTGATGCGTGGTCCTGCTAATGGTGGCACCAACGTGGGGGCAACCCACTCGCACACTCCAGAAGGTCTTTTTGCAGCCTTTCCTGGTTTGAAGGTGGTCTCCCCTGCTACTGCTGCGGATGCTAAAGGTCTAATGAAGACGGCGATCCGTGACAATGACCCCGTCTACGTGATGGAAAATACGCTCCTCTACGGAATCAAAGGCCCTGTGCCGGATCCAGCAGATGGAGATTTCACAATTCCTCTTGGTGTGGCTGACATCAAGCGCGAGGGTACCGATGTGTCACTGATTGCTCACGGTCGCAGTACTCTGCATGCACTTGAGGCTGCGGAGATTCTCCAAAATGAACACGGCATCAGCGCTGAGGTCGTTGACCTTCGCTCTATCCGCCCACTCGATCAGGATGCTATTTTGAACTCAGTGAAGAAAACGAATCGTGCGGTATTGGTTGATGAATCTAAACCATTTTGTGGCGTTTCTGCCCAGATCACAACCTTGATCCAAGAGCATGCCTTCGACTACCTCGATGCTCCTATCAAGCGTGTCTGTTCACTAGACGCCCCTGCTATTTACTCACCTGCTGTCGAGCCTGAGCAGTTGCCGAGTGCTCCAAAGGTGGTGAAGGCCGTCTTGAGTATCAGTTAAGCCACGCGCTTGCTCACCCACCCCTATCCCATTTCAGAGCCCTCACACCGAGGGCTCTTTTTTTGTTTTATCTGTATGATTTAATATTAATATCTATTAGATATATAGTGAGTTAGATTAGATTATTCTTCTTTATATTTATTTAAAATTTATTTGAAACATTCTGTGAGGAAACTAACATGCGTATCTATCTATGAAAACCGCACTTAAAATCCTATCAACCGCTTTGGTGGCGATGTTCTTTGCATCATGCAGCCAAGAAGCCATTTATTATGATGCCAGTGGCAATGCAGTTTCTCAAGACACTACTTTAGCTTCTAAGGGTAAGTATGTTGCACCAGTAGCAAAGTGTCCTAAGAAGAAGTGGTGGTGTTGTCCAGAGGACCAAAAGCCGAAGAAGGTGGCCAAGCAATGCAAGCCACGTCCTAAGAAAGCAGAGAAGCCACAGGGTTGCACGAAGTGTTACTCCACATTCTGTCCAAAGCCAGGTTGCTGCGGAACAGTTGGCAACAATGTCCTTTCCCGTGCGACTATGCAAGGGGGTACTGGCGAGCCACAGCTCGGTTTGATTCCAACCATGAAGACACTCGCTCCTGATCTTTAAGATCTGAAATTTTCTAAAAATCTAGCAGACCCGCTCAAGCATCCGCTGAGCGGGTTTTTTTGTGCTCGGTATTTCGAGCTTGGGAGCGACGCGGTGAGGGATCTGAGTGGCGAGCGAGGGAGTGTGGAATCGGTGTCGGGTGGGGCCGTTGGGCATTTCGGCGGGTGCTGGCATAAAAAGAGCGATATTCCGCTTGCTCATTGTGGAAGATTGGGAGAAATATGGGCACCGCAGCAAGTTGCGGAAATAATTTTAAAATTTTTAGTTATGCCTATAAATATCGAAATGCCAAAGCTCTCGGACACGATGACTGAGGGCACACTTGTGACATGGCGCAAAAATGTCGGTGAAGAAGTGGAAATCGGCGACATTATTGCTGAGATCGAAACAGACAAAGCGACCATGGAAATGGAAGCATTCGACGAAGGCACTATCGTAGAAATCAAGGTTCAAGAGGGAACCAAAGCGCCAGTGGGTGCTATTCTCGCTGTTTTGGCTGAGGAAGATGAAGATGTGGACGCTCCAGCACCTGCAGCGGCGGCAGCGCCAGCAGCGGCACCGGCAGCAGCGAGTGAGCCAGTTGCCAAGGAGGCAGCGGCACCTGCACCAGTAGCAGCCGATGGCTCCCGTCTTCGCGTCTCACCATTAGCGCGTAAGATTGCAGCTGAGAAAGGCGTTGATTTGAATGCGGTACAAGGGACAGGCCCTAATGGTCGTATTGTTGCAGCGGATGTCGAAGCGGCACCAGTGGCATCAGCCGCTGCTCCTGCGGCACCAGCTGTTAGCCCAGCACCTGCAGCGGCTCCAGCCGCACCGGCACAAGGCATTCTTCCAACCGTGGGACCTGATGACAAGGTCGTGCCACTCTCAACGATGCGTAAGATCATCGCTGACCGTTTGCTCACATCTAAGGTGACGATTCCGCATTTCTACTTGCACGTGGAGTGTGATGCCGCGCCATTGATGGCTTTGCGTAAGCAAATCAACGCGCAGACCGAGCAGACAGGGGGGAACAAGTACACGGTGAATGACTTTATTGTCAAAGCCATCATCAATGCAGCCCAAGAGGTGCCAGCGGTGAATGCTTCATACAATGGCGACAGCATTGTTGAGTTTGCCAATGTGGGTATTTCTGTGGCGATTGCTGTGGAAGACGGCCTCGTGACTCCTGTAGTTAAGGAAGCGCAAAACAAGTCACTTCTCACCATTTCTGAGGAGATTAAGGACATGGCAAAGCGTGCACGCGACAAGAAGCTGAAGCCTTCAGAATTCGATGGTGGTACCATCACGATTTCCAACCTCGGAGCATGGGGCGTGGAAGGGTTTGATGCGATCGTTAACCCACCACAAGCGGCGATCGTCAGCGTCGGCGGCATCATTGAAAAAGCAGTTTCAGTCAATGGTGAGATCAAGTCAGGGCTTCGCATGAACCTTGGTTTGAGCTGTGACCACCGTGTGGTTGATGGTGCAGTTGCTGCGACCTTCCTCAATGCTGTGAAGAAGTTTGTTGAGCAACCAACGCTCATGCTCGTCTAATTCAGCTACTCAAGCATTTCTTATGGCGCGTTCTCAGTTCGAGGACGCGCCATTTTTTTGGGAAGTGAAGATCGGTAATGGTCAGGGGGCTTGGGACTCTCTAAGCTTCCTCGCATGCAACTTCAACAAGCTGGCTTCATCGCCTTTCCTGCCTCTGATTTCGAGGCCTCCTACCATTTCTACCATCGGCTTCTGGGGCTACCAGTGGTGTGTGAGGGAAGGGACGACTTCTCGCGTTATGCGCATTTTGATTGTGCCGGCTTTGGCATGCGTATTTACGAGTGGCAAAAGCCATTCAATCGAGCACACACGGGCCTGCAATGTTACGTGGAGGATGTGGATGCCCTTTACGCGGAATTGCGCGCCCAGGGGGTGAAGTTCAGCGGCACAGTGCGCGATGAACCATGGGGGGCACGGGTCGTGACCGTGAGTGATCCCGATGGCAATCTTTTCGACCTTCTCAATGGAGACTTTGCCGAGCGTCTGGGTCGGGGGGCGCACACTAGCGGGAGAGGAGCTCGATGATGAGATGGCGTTGTAGATAGACTGCGAGGGCCAATAGAAGCCCGGTAAGGGTGCCAAAAACGATAGGAAGCCACAGACTCAGGTATTTCCCTTGATTGGGCTCTGAGAGTAAAATAGCGCGATATTTGGTGGTAAAAATGGCTTCATCAGCACGCGTTCTCAGCAGTGAAAAGCAGAGCAGCCCGGTCAGGGTCCCAAGGGGGATAAAAAACATCATGACAATGGCGGCAAAGCGTGCAGGGGCGCGGCTCCACGGGTCGTAGTGGCGCATTCCCCAACCGATCAATTGGTAGACGAGGGCGGCGAGCAATGCCGAGAAGCTCATGAAGCTGGTGATGACATTGTCGATCTCTATGCTGAGCCAGAGTAAGATCAATGAGATGGTCGCTAGGGAACTACCGAAGAACAAATAGAACCATGCGACGACCTGGACACAGATTTCATCCTGTGCGTAGTGACGCCGCAATTGTTGGTCGTTCATCTCCTGAAGTTGGGAGTTTTCAGGGCATTGGTAGACGCTTTCGAGCTCCATGGAGGTGAGATTATGCCGATTAATCTGATGAGAATCAATGATCTATATGCTTGAGAAATAGCGTCTGAGAAAAGTAGCAAAAAAAGTCACCAAGAGAGGTTGACCACCTCAATTCCATCCTCTAAATCCGAATCAACGCGTACAACAAGGAACAACAGATTATGGCAGCTTGGGGAACAAAGACATTCGAAGAAGATACCGCAAATGATTGGATTCAGGAATTGATTGATTCCGACGAACCTCGTGAGTTTCTCGTAGATTCCTTGAGCACAGACTCTGGCTACGTTGAGGCTGATCAAGGCTCTACGATTTTAGCCGCAGGTGAGACACTCATTGCACTGCTCGATGAGCCACGCGCTGGTGTTCCTGGTGAGCTGGTTGACTGGGTAGGGGATAACGAATGTGATGACGTCAGTGATCTTCCTGCAATTGCTGTAGGTTCTGTAGATAAAGTTCTAAGTGAGGAATCTGAACTCCGTGAAATCTGGTCTGAATCTGAAGAATTCGACGAGTGGCTTGAAAATGTCGAAAGCATGCGTGAAGTTCTCGCATCACTCAGCACAATGTGAGCTGACGCGTTGCGTCATACGATCTTACTAAGCCCCAGTTGGTCATTCCAATTGGGGTTTCTTTTTTTAGTAGTTAGATATTTTCTAACGACCAATGAGGTGATGCATTTTTCTTTTCCTGTTGGGGCTCACATGTTTGCTTAGAGGTTATGAAGGAGCAACTCCTTGAAAACCCAGTATTTCAGATGGCCGCTGAACAATTTGATCGCACAGCGGACTTTTTAGAGCTTTCGGAAGATGTGAGAGAGCGGTGCAAATGGCCGAAGCGTTTGCTGACGGTCAGTATTCCTATCAAGCGGGACAATGGGGAGACTGAGGTCTTTTTTGGATATCGAGTCCAGCACCACCTTTCGCGCGGTCCCGTCAAAGGTGGCTTGCGTTTTCACCCGAGTGTGGAGCTTGGCGAGGTGGCAGCTTTGGCGATGTGGATGAACTGGAAATGTGCTCTCATGGGGCTTCCTTTTGGTGGAGGTAAGGGTGGGGTGACCTGTGACCCACGCCATATGAGTGAGGCGGAGTTAGAAAATATGACGCGTCGTTACACCGCTGAAATGTTGCCTTTCATAGGGCCAGAAACGGATGTGATGGCTCCAGACATGGGGACAAATGATCAGGTGATGGCGTGGATGTTAGATGTTTATTCCAGCCATGCTGGGCACCTAGTTCCGGGCATCGTGACGGGCAAGCCAGTCAACCTTCAGGGTTCTGAGGGGCGCACTGCAGCGACTGGTCACGGGGTGGCATTTTTAGCGACGCGAGCATTAACGAAGTGCAAGATTCGCCATGAAAAGGCGACTGCCATTATTCAGGGTTTCGGTAATGTTGGCTACCACGCCGCGCTGACACTTTCACGTTTTGGAGTGAAAATCACAGGGATTTCGGATGTGACTGGAGCGCTGTATCAGCCAGAGGGGATCGATGTCAAAGCCTTGAGTGCGCACGTTCAGGAGCACGGTGGGGTGAAAGGTTTCGCGGGAGCTGCTGCGATAGATCCTAATGAGTTGTTAGTACAAGCATGTGATGTACTGGTGCCTGCGGCCTTAGAGCGGGTGATTACGGCTGAGAATGCTGGGCAACTTCAATGCAGGGTGTTGGCTGAGGCCGCGAATGGTCCGACGACTCCAGAGGCGGATGAGATCATTGAAAAGCGTGGCGACATCTTTTTGATTCCTGACATTCTCTGTAATGCTGGGGGGGTGACGGTATCGTACTTCGAGTGGGTGCAGAACTTGCAGCGTTTTCAGTGGAGCGAACAAGAGGTGCTTTCCAAACTCGATACGATGATGGCGAAAGCGTTCGACCGTGTCATTTCATTTGCGCAGTGGAAAAATCTGCCTCACCGTCTGGCGGCACTTGCTCTCGGCATTAAAGAAGTGGCCGATGTAAAACAACAACGAGGACTCTTTCCATGATCTCACAATCCATACGATTCCATACCTTCGGCAAGGCCGAGGAAGTGACACAGCTCGAGCCAGTCAGGCTGCCTGATCTCCAGTCTGGTGAAGTGCTTGTTAGGATGTTAGTGACACCTATCAACCCCGCTGATCTCAATTTTATCCAAGGTAATTACGGGGTGCGACCCGAGCTGCCAGACTCACCTGGAATTGAGGGTTGTGGCGAAGTGCTAGAGAGCCAGGCGGAGGGATTCGAAGTGGGGGACAAGGTCATTTTTATTGAGCGTGTGGGGACCTGGCAGAGCCATATTGTCTGCGACGCTCGCAAGGTCTTGCGTATTCCTTCTCAGATTGCCCCAGAGCAGGCTGCAATGCTCAAAGTGAACCCCGCCACTGCCTGGCGTGTGCTCAAAGGATTTGAGCAGTTAGAGGCCGGAGATTGGGTTATTCAAAATGCAGCTAACTCTGGAGTTGGCCAGTGTTTGATTCAGATAGCTAAGCAAATGGGGCTTCATACGATCAACGTGGTGCGTCGTGATGGGCTTGAAGAAAGTCTGAAAGCTCTGGGGGGGGACCATGTATTGATTGACGATGCGGAGCTTGTGGAGAAAGTGCGTGCGATTTGTGGGGAGAAGTTGCCGCGTTTGGCATCTAATGCGGTGGGGGGAGATAGTGCGCTCAGGCAGATGGACGCACTGGGAGAATATGGGACCCAGGTGACCTTTGGCGCGATGAGTATGCGTAGCCTCAAAGTTCCTAACAAATTTCTTATCTTTAAGGGCATTAGCCTGCGTGGGCTTTGGATCACTAAGTGGTTAGCAGCGGCTCCAAGGGAGGAAGTTCAGCAGGTTTATGACCAGTTGGCTGCATGGGTGATAGAGGGCAAGTTAGAGCAATCGATAGACACGCTTTATCCACCAGAGAAGGTCAGCGAAGCACTCGTACACGCCCAACAGGGGGAGAGAGGTGGCAAGGTTCTGATCGACTGGCGTGCCTTAGCTTAGGCTGTGAGGTAATACCATTCCGTTTCGCTCAATGGTATAACTCGGGCTCAGCGGGTACTTGCTTCATAGATTTTGTCGCGGCCTTGATAGGTTTCGGTATCGACGTCGAACCATTGGCTTTTGCGAATGCGTTCGCGGTTGTAGGGGGGGGCAAAGACATCGACAAGTTGGGTGAGGCTGTTGGCTTGAAGCCGGTGGATGTTACGTTGTTTGGAGGTGAGGGTGGACACCATGCCTTTCTCTAATCGGGATGTTGCAGTTTCTTTGAGCAGGACTTTGTCTGCTGCATCATGTTGTAGGAGGTCGTAGTTCCAGACGTCGACATTGCCGGTGGCGCAGAGTAGGACACCTGTCATGTCAGGGTGGTCGTGGTGTTTGATTTGTTCTCCTTTTTCAAACTGCACGAGGCTGACTTCGAAGTTTTGTTGTTTTTCTAGTTTATAGAAATCTGGGTGTTGGTTCCCGAGGCCTTGTTTACTGCGCTCGAATGCTTTGGCGAGCGATGGGTCTTTAAGTTGGAGCCGTTGAGCGAGCGCAGCCACTTGGGCGACGTATTTTTCCTGATTCCAGTGGTCGAGGTGTTGCTTGGCAGCTTCTTTTTCGACGGCTTCGAGGAAGGCATCCCAGTTGATGGCGCCATTTTCGGGTAGGCGTCCCTGACAGGCATTCGCTCTTGTGGCAAGAGCGGTGATGCTCGGAAGGGCCATGCTGAGCCCGAGGAAGCCCGGGAGGCTGGTGCGGATAAAGTGGCGGCGGTTGTAGTCGTCCATGGGAATGGTGGGTGGACTCGCTTCAAATGTGAGAAGCGAGGCTTATTGCATTAATTTTTTGAGGCTAGGGTCGATGGCATTGGCCCAGACTTGGTATTGGGCTTTGCTGGGGTGTAGGAGGTCAGGCATGACCTTTTTACTGAGGGTACCATCTTTTTCGAGAAATTTGTCGTTGATGTTGAGGTAGAACACGCGCTTGCCGTCGTGAAAGTTTTTGATGATGGCATTAGTGCCGTCGGTGAGTAGTCGTTTTGGGTCATTACTTGTGGCGCCACGAGGGAAGATTCCAAGGAGGAGAATTTTTGCTTGGGGTTGCTTTGTTTCGAGGCGATCGAGAATGGCTTTGATACCTTCTGCGACTTCTTTGGATGCCTCATTGCGGTGGCCGACGTTATTGGTTCCAATCATGATGACGATGGCCTTAGGTTTGATGCCATCGAGCTCACCATTATCAATGCGCCAGAGGACGTGTTCGGTACGGTCACCTGAGTATCCGAGGTTGAGTGCCTTGTAGGGAGCGTAGTGCGTGTTCCAGATAGCCTTCCCTTTATTTTCCCAAGCGTGGGTGATGGAGTCCCCGATGAAGACGAGCTGGACTTCACCGAGTGCCTCTTTTTCTTTCAATTTTGCTTCGTGGCGCGGCATCCACCATTTCTTGGCCCATTTGGCATCTTGGGTGACGGGAGTGGTGGAGAGGTCTGCGGTGGCAATTTCTGCGCAGAGTGGGGAACTGAGGACTGTGAGGCTAAGGAGTAGGTGTTTCATAATGGTATGGGTGGACTACTCCCATAGGCTAGTTGCTCTGTCATTGGAATGGAAAAAATAAACAAGCCCACTGAGAAATCTCTCAGCGGGCTTGGGACTAACGACTGGTTGCTTAAGAAAGTTTGAAGGTGGGGGGGCTACCACCACCAAGTGAAATTGGCGCGTACGGTCAATGGCTCAGCCGGGTGGAAGTGGGTGTCGTCGACGCCGTCGGCGGGCTCACCTGCAAGGCGTGAGGTGTAGTAGTACTCGATGTCATTATCCTTGCGGTCGAGGAGGTTGAGAACATCGAGAGCGAGTTCCCAGCGTTCGGTGCGGTAGCCGGCCCGGGCATTGACTTGGAAGGACGCTCTGGCTTCGACGGATTTGTCGGCTGTGAGTGGGCGCTCAGAGAAGTAGCGGCCACGGAGAGCGCCAAACCAGCCAATTTCTTCTCCGATCACAATGCCGGATGAAACGACCACGGGCACTTGGTTTTCCACCCAAGGACCGTCGGTGAGTGAGGGATCTTCGTAGCGGCCTTCTGCGACGGAGACTTCGGCGTCGAAGGTGAACCAGTCACTTGGGCGCCAGTAGGTGGCGACTTCGATACCGTAGCGGTTAGTCGAGGGGCCAGCTTCGACATTGCCAGCATCTCCTACGTAGAGGAGCTCTGAGTCGTTGTAGATCCACCAGAGGGCGACGGTGGCAGTCACGTCTTCTAACAAGTGTGAGCGAAGGCCTAGCTCGGAGCCCCAAGTGCGCACGAGTGGGTCGACACCGGTAGTGGGGAGTCCAGTGACTGGGTCGACGTTGATGGTGACGCCGCGGGCGTCGTTACTGTGGAAGCCGCCACCGAGGTTGAGGTAGTATTCGGTTTCATCCCATGGGCCAAAAATCATGTTGAGTTTTGGCACGACGATGCCGTCGATTTTATCGCCACTATTGGCAGCGAGGTTGCTGGCGACATCGAAGTAGAAGAGCTCACCACGCAGACCCATTTCGGTACGGAACCAATCGTTCCAGCGGGTATTGGCGCTAGCGAAGAGGGCGTAGTTGCCGGTGAAGACATCGTCTCTGCGAATGTTGTTGAGGTCATTGCGCAGGCTCGTCTTGGTCAGTGCTAGGTCCCAGATGTAATCGTTATGGGTTTGGAAGCCCACGAGGTAATCGGTTTCGTGACCGAAGAGGAGGCGGTCTTCAAAGGTGGAGCTGACTTCACCGCCGAAGAAGATACGGTTGTCGGTTTGGCGGAATTGGTCGCCATTGTCCGGGTCATCGAGCAGGTAGGTGAAGTTGGAATAGAGGTCGAGGTCGTAATACCCGACATAGCCTTTGGCACGCCAGAAGACATCGTTTTGGCGATTGCCCATGTTGAAGGAGAGCGAGTATCGCTGTGAGTCACCACCATTGGATGGATCAATATAGCCATAGCGGTCGAGGGCTCCTGAGGCGACTGCGCGTGAGGGAATCTGGTCGCTTGATCGCCAATCGGCACCGTAAGCCATGAAGGTGGCATTGAGCCATTGGTTTTCGTCACCACGGTGCCAGCGCAGGATACCATTGCCTCGTTTGGCATTTTGTTTTAGCTGCCATGGGCCGTCATAGTAGTTGTACTCACCACCGTAGGTGAGAAGACCGCCGGCAAGGGCTACTGAGTCGCCGAAGACACCACGCCAATAATTGTCCTGCCCGATTTCAAATTTTGCGAAGCTATGTTGTAGGCTATTGACCAGCGAGAACTGAGCGGAGCCCGCAGTGGTGAGGTCACCTAGTTCTGCATAGAATGGGCCTTTGGTGTAGTCGAGTTGCTCGATGAACTCAGGGATTAAGAAGTTGAGGTCGGCGTAGCCCTGACCGTGACCGTGCGCTCGGTAGTTGGCAGGCATGCCGTCGACAAAGAGTCCAAAGTCCACACCGTGGTCGAGGTTATAGCCACGCACAAAGTATTGGTTCGCTTTGCCTCCGCCTGCGTGCTGCGTCACCACCATGCCTGGGATAACCTCGAGGATTTCACCACGGCGCAGGTAAGGGCGTTCTAGGAGTTCTTTCCGATCTGATTGCCCTCGAGAGGCGGTTTGTGCCTCTCCTAAAAGGTTTTCAGCCTTTCCGGTGACCACCGTCGGGTCGAGAGTGTGCAATTCAGAGGGGGAGTTCTCAGCCTCATGCGCAACAGCAAGCTGTGCGCCCAATGAGAGCCCTACATATGCAACATATTTGCATTTCATGGGCAGAGAGGTAAAATTAAGGGTTCTAAGAAATCAACCTATTTTTATGAGAGAATCATTTGGAGAGCTTGATTGGGTGGAGCAGAGGGTAAGAAAGTGGGGTGGTTAATGGACTAGAGGGAATCGAAGTGGAGGTGGAATTTGGCGAGGTATTTGCGTAGCCGGTCACCGTCATTGGTAGATTTGCGTTTTTCTCGTGAGACGGCAAAGAGTTTGCGACCGGCCTCGCTGAGATTACTGGACTGTTTACAGGTGTGGATGGTGAAGGCGAGTTGTGGTCGGTCGAAGGGGTCGATCTCAGCGATTTCTTCCGCTGTGAGGTAGTGGTCGAGCGAGGGGTGGGGGGAGTGGTCTGAGTTTGGGCGCTGCCAGCCGTGTAGCAGGCGCTGGGTTTCAGCGGCAACCTCTTCTGTGCGAATGCGGCCACGTGGGGCGAAGGTGGCCATGCGGGTGATGGCGGCATTGAGGTCGCGGAAGTTGCCAGACCATGGGCTGGAGTCAGCATTGGCGAAGCGAAGGAAGCTGAGTTGCGCTTCTTTGTTGAAGCTGACGCTGCGGCCAGTGCTTTGGCGTAGTTTGTTGAGCTCATAGTCAATATTCGGGGCGATGTCTTCGCGTCGGTCTGCGAGTCCGGGGAGGGTGAAGGTCCAGAGGTTGATGCGGGCGAGGAGGTCCTCGCGAAAGCGCCCTTCAGCGACTTCTTCGCGCAGGTCTTTGTTGGTGCCAGCAATGAGCTGGAAGGAGCTCTTGACGGTGGTGTCAGAGCCGACGGGGAGCCATTTTCCTTCTTCGATGGCACGGAGGAGCATGGCTTGTTCGTCGAGACCGAGCTCACCAATTTCATCGAGGAATAGGAGTCCTTTGTGCGCTTCACGTAGCAAGCCTTTACGGTCACTGCTGGCTCCAGTGAAGCTGCCTTTCTTGTGGCCGAAGAGTGTGCCCATGGCCATATCGCCACGCAGGGTGGCGCAATTGACTTCGACAAATTCCCCTTCAAGATTGTTACGCGCTTGGCGCAGCTCATAAATGCGGCTGGCGAGGTGGCTCTTACCTGCGCCCGTGGGTCCAGTGAGGAGAATCGGCGTACTGGAGCGCAGTGAGACGAGCTCGATTTCTTCTATCAGTTTGTTGAAGGCTGCGTTGTGGGTGTCGATGCCTGATTTGAGGAAGTCCTGAGCCTCGAGCTGTTCTTCCGTGAATCGGGTAGCAAGCTTGTCATACTTGGAAAGGTCGAGATCAATGATTTGGTAGTTGCCAGCAATGTGGTTGGGCTCGTTTCGACGTTTCGGGCTGGTCTGTACCAGCTTACCTGGGAGTTTGTGCGTCTCTGTTAGGAGGAACAGACAGATCTGAGCTACGTGGGTGCCCGTGGTCATGTGGGCGTAGTAGTTAGATTCTGTTAGTTTAAAACTTTGGCGACTCAGGAAGTCGTAGAGTGCCGCATAGACTTCTTCGAAGTCCCACGGGTCGGCGAGGTTCATGATTTCAGACCTCACATGGGTTTCGGGTGAGACCTGTGCGATGTCTTGGCGTACGGTGTCAAAAAGTTTTTGGCTGCGTTGGTCGTGGAATAAAACGAGTTCATCCACGATGAAGTCTTCTTGTTGGCAGAGCGAGACTGTCGGGCGCCACTTTTCCCAGCGGTTGCGCTTTCCAACGTAGTCGAGCTGGGTGCCCAGAAATCCGTAGACGACATTTTTCTTAGCCATGCCAAGAACTAGCAGAGTGGTGAGGGTGTGTAGATAAAAATAGATAGATATATATATTTTTTTATCTAATTAATGTGTTTTTGGGGTGGGTTCTTTTGTTGGTGAAAATTTATTTACAGCGTGTAACTCTTTATAAAATAATGGATTGATTAATTTTTAGGGGGGCTTGTAGAGAGGGTTGGCACGGTGGGTGCAATAGGAGTGGTGAATCAAAAATCGTCACCAAGCTGCGGTGGTGGCAGAGGAGGAGGAATCCAACCACCATCGCAGCTAATCCCACTGATCACCATGTTGAGCAATAAACAAAAAAGGCAGAAGTTGAGAGAGCAACGGAAGCGGAAGGCTGAGAAGCGAGCGAGGGTACAGCAAGCTAATCGATTAAAGTTTAACCATCTGCCAGTGGATAAAGAGAAGATAGTATCTTCGTCTCTCTTGTTTGATCTACCTGACTACTATGAGGATTATCCATTTACGTGTAGAGATTGTGGGAGTCGTCAACTCTGGACAGCAAAGCAGCAGAAATGGTGGTACGAGGTAGTGGGTGGGGATTGGGAGTCTGTCGCTATTCGTTGCAGAAGTTGCCGAGTCAGAGAGAGACTGAGAAAGGATAAAGCTCGCAAAGAGCATCTTGAGGGAATCGCAAAGAAAAATTTAAAATAGAAAAGAAGAAAATGAATACCGTAGCAGAGAAGCCAGAGACAGGAATTATCCCGACAGGGGAGGCGACTGGAATTTTACCAGCGCGCGATACAAGTTTACGTCCGATCACTGTGATTGGGACAGAGGCTATTCGTGAGGGTTTTGATGACCTTTGTTTGAAGCAGGCATTGAATTCACGAGAGGCACCGGGGGTGACTGAGTTGGTACTCAATCCAGATGCGCATGCGGGCTATGGGGCTCCGGTGGGCTGTGTGATGGTATCTCCTACCCATATTTATCCGGGACCTGTTGGAGTGGACATTAAGTGCTCAATGAGTCTTTTGCAGACGAATGTGCACAAGGATCAGATCGATGACAAACGTGTGCGTCGTGCTTTGATTGAGGCGATCTGTGAGCGTACTCCAACAGGTGCCGGCAAGGGGCAGCGTTCGGTACAGCACGGGCGTGAAATTAGTGCTGAACTTGGACAGAAGATTTGTGTGGAAGGGGCTTCTGAGGAGGTCTGTGCAGCACTTGGCATTCCATTTGAGTGGGCGGCTCGTTGTGAAGATAGTTTTCACCTTGGTCATGATCGAACTCAGGAGGCACTCGAGCGTCGTTTCGAGAAGCTCTGTGAGAACAATCAGTTCAAGGAGCGATTCCCGAAAAAGGTCGACCAGCTTGGAACCTATGGTGGTGGGAACCACTTTGGTGAGGCGGAGGTTGTGGAAATCGAGGACAATGCTGCGGCGCGTGCGAAGGCGGAAGTTTTTGGACTGAAGCATGGGCATGTGGCATTTCTCTCACACTGTGGGTCTCGGGGTCTCGGACACGATCTTGCGACTGGGCAGTTCCGAGTGTTAGAGAAGATGTTTGACCGCTGGGGGATTCCCTATCCGGCGAATGATAAGAAGTTAGTTTATGCGCCACTGGGGACTCAGGAAGCGAACGACTACCTTGACGACATGGCGATTGGGGCAAACTTTGCGACAGTGAACCATTTGTTGATCAATGCGCTGGTGCTCGAGGCTTTCCAGTCCGTGCTGCCAGAAGTGGAAGGGCATTTGGTTTACTTCATTTCGCATAACATCGCGCGGCACGAGAAGGTGAAGGACAAGTTCCAGTGGGTGCACCGAAAGGGGGCGACACGGGCATTTCCAGCGGGGCACTTCGCTCTGAAAGAAACTCCCTTCTACGAGACTGGGCATCCGATCTTATTGCCGGGGAATCCGCGTGATGGTTCCGTGGTCATGGCGGCATTGCCAGGCGCTGAGAAGTCCTGCTACTCCGTGAATCATGGGGCAGGAAGGCAGATGAGCCGAAGAGGGGCATTTCGAAATCTCGAGCAAAGAGAGGTCGATCATGGGCTCAATGAAGCGGATATCTTGTTTAATGGAAGAAACTACCCTAGAGATGAAGCTCCTGATGCCTATAAAGATTTTAGCGCAGTGTTAGAATCTGTAGAGAAGGCTGACTTAGCGCATACTGTGGCGCGCTTGAGGGCACGTTTCGTGATCAAGGATGCAAGTAAGGCGGATGATTGATCGGGCTTTGCCCGATCAGTGTTAAGTGAAAAGTGTTAAGTATTAAGTGAGAGCTAGTGGCTTCGTCAGATGTTTGATAATGATGGAACCGCGAAAGTGGCGAAAGCTTTAACTAGAGAGAACGATTGAAAACCACGGATCTCACGAATCGACACACATTGTCGTATAGCTTGTATCATAAAGAGCTTGTTTAAGCATTCGTGGAAATTGGTGAGATTCGTGATATAGAGCGTTTCAACAAGCTGGGTTAGTTCGTAATTTTCGCGCCTTTCGGGGTCTCCTTAAAATAGAATAGAAATAAGATGTTAGAGATTAATGGAAGTGATGGTGGTGGTCAGGTGCTGCGTTCGGCGTTGTCTTTGTCGATGGTGACGGGGCGGGCGTTTCGGATGGTGCAGATTCGTGGTGGACGTAAGAAGCCGGGCTTGATGCGTCAGCATTTGACTTGTGTGCGTGCGGCGGCAGAGGTGTCGGGAGCACAGGTGAGCGGGGCGGAGATGGGGTCACAGGAGCTGTATTTTGAGCCAGGTGAGGTGCAGGCGGGGGAGTATTCATTCAAGATTGGGAGTGCAGGCAGCACGACTCTGGTTTTTCAGACTTTACTACCGGCTTTGATGCTAGCCGAAGGGATGAGTGTGCTGCGGGTGCGTGGCGGAACGCATAACCCATTGGCTCCTTCGGCAGATTATATCGCGAAGGTTTTTCTACCTGCTGTTAGGAAGCTTGGAGTGAGTGCTGTGTTGGAGTGTGAGCGGGTTGGTTTTGCTCCTGCTGGAGGTGGGGAGATTGTGGCGAGGGTCGAACCATCAGTGCTTGTGGGAGCGTCGTTTTGTGAGCGGGGGGCATTATTGCGCCGGGAGCTCTCTGCGATGGTGGCGAATTTATCGGGAGAGATCATGCGACGTGAGGTGAACCATGCGGCGAAGCGTCTGGCATGGGAGAGCTATGACTCGTCCTTGGATCAGGTAAAGTTGGTGGATGGTGCTGGCAATTGTTTTGCGGTGCACTTGGACTACGAGCATGTCTCTGAGAGGTTTACTGACTATGGGGCTTATGGACTCAGTGCGGAGCGCGTGGCTGGCAGAGTGGTGAAGCAGGTGAGGGAATTCCTCAAGGTGCCTGAAGCGGCGTTTGGCGAACATCTTGCTGATCAGGTTTTGTTGCCGATGGCTCTGGCTGGGACGGGGAGCTTCACGACAGCTAAAATGACTAACCATTTACGCACGAACATGCGGGTGATCCAACAATTCCTGGATGTGAAGATCTCGGTTGAAGGAGACGAAACGGGCTTGTGGACTTTTGTGATCGGGAGATAGAGCGTGAGCAATGGAGTTATTTCCTCAGGATAGACAATCGATTTTACCTTACGATGGGGAGGTGGTCTATTTTGGGGCAATGGCAGCGGATTCAGATGCTTGGCTAGAAGCTTTGTTAGGTGATCCAAACTGGGCGCATGATGAACTAGTGATGTTTGGGAGGAAGGTGGTTACGGCGCGGAAGGTGATTTGGTATGGTGATGCGGGGAGGGAGTACCATTACTCAGGTGTGACGAAGCAGGCGGTAGCATGGTCGCCATTACTTCTTGAGATAAAAAGTTGGGTAGAGAAGGAGACGGGAGAGAGGTTCAATTCTTGTTTGCTGAACCTTTACCATAGTGGAGAGGAAGGGATGGGATGGCACAGCGATGATGAGCCTGAGCTAGGTGAGGAGCCAGTGATTGCGGCATTGAGCCTAGGAGCAGAACGGCGTTTGCGATTTCGTCACAAGAGTAGCAAAGAGACGGTGGCGAAAGACTTGGAGCATGGGAGCTTGTTGGTGATGCGTGGAAAGACGCAGCAATGCTGGCAGCATTGTGTGGCAAAAACCAAAAAGGTAGCTAGCCCGAGGGTGAGTTTGACCTTCCGTCGGATGGTGGGGTGATGCGTCTAGGACGTATGGAAATCACAGGTGTGGGATTATTTTTTACAAAAATTACGAAAATTGGCGTCACATTTTCGGAAATCCTCTATGACTTAGTTGAGAGAATTTTGTGAATGATGGAGACGGAGAATGAAGATGCCTTTGTAAAGTTGTTGGTGAGCCACCAAGACTTGATACATGCATTTGTCATATCGTTACTTCCAGGGTGTTCTGAGTCTGAGGATGTGGTTCAGTTAACCAACGAGGTGCTGTGGAAGAAGCGTCATGAGTTTACGATTGGCACGAATTTTAAGGCTTGGTCGTTGAGGGTAGCACGGTATCAGGTGATGAATTTTCAGCGCAATGCAAAGCGTGCTCCATCGGTGATGTTTGATGAGGAACTTTGTAGTTTACTGCATCAGGAGATGGAAGAGTCTGAGCCTACAGGAGGGGGGAAGAAGCTAGCAATGTTGAATGAGTGTCTGAGTTTGTTGCAGTCGAAGGATCAGGAGTTAGTCCTTCACCGGTATTGGAAGAAATCTGGCCTCAAAGCATACGCGAAAGCTAGTGGGCGCAGTGAGCAAGCAGTGAGAGCAGCTCTTTATCGAATTCGTGCGGCCTTGAAAAAGTGCATACAGAATAAAACCAAGCATTCGCTGACAGGTGCGTGATGAAGAGAAATACAAAGAGATCTATGGAAATTGAGCAACTGATTCAGGGGCTTGAAGACGGTTCACTCACTGAGATTGAGTCTGAGAGGCTTGTTCAGCGAATGAAAGACGATGCTGGAGTGAGGAGACAATATCTTGAGCACATGGAACTTGTTTCTCTATTACAGCGTACGGCTAAGATGAAGGGGGAAAGTGGCACGCTGCCTGTGAGTGATTTTGTTCTTTTAAGGCAAAAGCGCCGTGTTGCAGTGATGTCTGTCTTATCGGGTTTGGCTGCCTTGATCATGTTAGGTGTAGCCTTTCATTTCTACCAACTCAACAGCCGTGGTGGAGGAATAGGAGATCAGGTATTCATGGAAGCTTCGTATGATGCCATTCTTGAAGTGAAGAATCTGAGAGATGAGGTAGTGGATGAGGCAGGTCAGATAGAGAAGGGTGAGCGTGTGGTTTTGAAGCAAGGGGTTGTGAGGTTAAGTTTACCAAGGGGGGTGGAGGCGATTGTTGAGGGACCGACGGAGTTGGAGGTTGTTTCTATAGCTGAATTACGGATGCATGGGGGAGCAGGTTGGTTTAGAGTTCCAAGTGCGGGTCGAGGGTTTACGGTTCATACTGACCGTGGGAAGGTGATAGATTTGGGTACAGAATTTGGACTTCGGTTTGATAGTAAAGATCGACTTCAAGTGCATGTGGCGCGTGGGAGTGTGCGTGTGGACTCAAAGTTACGTACTGGAGAGGACTGTGATTTATATGAAGGCCAAGCAATGGCGTTAGACCCCTATGGTAGGGCGGAACAGATTGATTTGGGTAGTGAGGTGTTTAGGAGGCAGTTTAGTTACAGTATGCCCTACGTGCATTGGTCCTTTGATTCTGCTAGAGATGGGGCATTTGAGGCTAAGGGGAATTTGCCTGGAGTGAGTGGGTATGAGGCGCGTTTGAAGCAGACTGCTGCATCCAAAGTTGTAGGTATCGAAGCTTCTACTTACCTTACAGATGGGAAATTTGGTCAGGCCTTATCCTTGTCTGGTGATGGTGTTTTTGCTGAGTCAGCATTCAGGGGGATGGGGGAAAATACGCCCCGAAGTTTTGCTGCGTGGATTAGGCATAGGAAGAATTGTCAATCTGAGGTTCTCTCCCCCTATTGTTCATGGGGGACGAGAGAAGTGGGCAAGCTATGGCAGGTGAGTGTTTTAGATTCTGGTAAGCCAAGGGTTTCTTTAATGGGAGCTCCGCTCAACTTAGTGGAGAAGCCGAGTGGTGTGATGGGGGAATGGGTGCATTTGGCTGTGGTGTATACGGGTGAGCAAACGGAGGCTGGGCATCCCGATATACGTATTTATCTGAATGGTGAGGAAGTCGCGGTCGATGCAAGTGCAGCGGAGTCTGAGGTGATGACGGATATATTGAGCGAGGGGGCATTGCCTGTGAGGTTTGGGGCGAGTATCGCTAATGTTTCAGGAAAGCTCTCGGTGGATGGTGACCTGGACGAGGTTTACTTATTTTTTGGAGTGCTCAACCAGGCGCAAATCCGGTCGTTGATGGACGCTAATCCATTTGTGGGTATGACTGACTAGTACAACTTTCTCAAGCCACTTTCCCTTATGAAACATAAAATCCCCCGAAAAATATTCGCATGTGTTGCAGGCTTTTTGAGTTTAATTTCGGCACTGAGTGCGGAGCCTGTGGTGCAGTGGAAAAAAGTATTTGATGGTAATGAGGATGCTGAGATGCGGCGTGAGCAAAGCTCTGGTCCAGTGGTTGATCATGCTGCGAAGACATGTCTGATGGCCAGCTTTGGACGGCGTAGTTTGGAAGATGGTCAATCGTTGAAAATGAGTGGTGTGATACGAATCATGGATATTGAAGACCGCGTGGGGTCTGGACAATGGCGGTTTGGGCTCTTTGATAGTTCTGTTGAGCATTCGGGTGTTTATGCAGCGATTGGGACAAACGGAAGGAAGGGAGGGATTTATCAACAAGAGAATGCGCTAGGCTTGGACCATCCATTCACCAGCCAAGTGCAGCCGAATCTGAGAGTAGGTATGGTATCCTCAGGTCCCGAGTTGAGTGGGAATTGCCGTTTATTTTTTGCAATGGAGGTAAAGCGTGTGGGGGAAACACTTCGGGTGAAGGTGAGTGTGAAGGATGAGAAAACTGGGGAGTTTCTGAGTACAGGTACCGGGGAATATATGCCAAGGAGTTTCAACTTTGGGATGGTGGGGGTGCTTCATGGGAGCTCGTTTGGTGCGATGACAGCGAGCTACTTTGATATCAATGTCGTAAGTGATGGGACGCTGAGTTCAGATCCTGGGGCGCGGCCAGTGGTTGAGAAGGAAAGACAAGTTGATGCTGCCATACTGGGAGTTGCTGGAATCTCTTTGATGCTGCGAGATGAATAGTGGGTGGCAGCGAGGCGTGATCACTTAAAAAGCTGTGATTTGCCGATTAAATTAGAAAAAAATCAGCTTTTTGCGTCACAAATTGCAGATTGCTCTATTACTTAGTGCGATGTGTGTTTGGGCCATTGACGGTGGCGCAGGACTGATGGATCGCAGACGATAAAATAGGAAACCTAAGCTTTAGGTCATCCCTCACACAAATAGCTTATGAAATTAAACAAAATCCTCGTGATATCGGGTGCATTAGCACTCTCATCAACAAGTGCATCAGCCGCCTCCCTTATTGGTTGGACTCAAGTCTTCGATGGTGAAGGCGATAGCGTGTTAAGTGGTGCTGGCACGTCCTCTCCCAGCGTAACGAATGCTACCAGGTCCAGCATTGTAGCAAAATTTTCTGAGGTGACCCTTGCGGATGGTGAGATGCTTGTGTTGACGGGCAACATGACTGTGGATGGAGACATTGGTAATGGGCAGTTTCGCATGGGAATGTATGATTCCACAGGTGTGACGCCTCCCATAGGTGGCAATGGATACTCTGGGTATTATGGCCAGGCGGGGACATCTAATGTTAATACAGGCATCTTGAGTAGAACGTCTAATGCAAGTGCCACACATCCTTTTGCTGGCGGTAGTTCACTTGGTACTGGAACTGTGAGTGGGAGCTATGTTGACAATTCGGCGGTGTCATTTTCTTTGACCTTCACGAACGTGGGAGGTGAATTGAAGGTCGATTCCATGTTTAGTCAGGCGGGTGGGTTTAGCGTGACCAATTCGCAGACGGATGCGTCTCCTGTGTCACTTACTTTTGACACGGCTGGTTTTCTGCATGGGGGGAGCTTTGCAAATGCAACAGCTACTTATTCCAATGTTGACGTGACTTACACAGCAGTCCCTGAGCCCAGCTCCACTGCGCTTATTGGTTTGGCTGGCATGGCCTTGATCATGCGTCGCCGTAAATAGCTGAGTCGGCTCAAATCATCGTGCATGTCTTCGATGGTGGAGGCATGCACTAGCATAGTGTGGTCATTTGAGAGCTGAGCAATGAAGTAAGAAGGAGTATGGTGGGTCTCAAACAGGCATTGAAGCCACTGGCTGTCCTCGTATGGTTATCTGGAGCTCTGGCATGGGCAGATGACGAGGTTACTGGCTGGGTGAAGGTGTTTGATGGTGATGCTAATTCGACTCTGACTGCTGGCAGCACGGCGTCTCCCGCGGTGAGTCGGGCACAAAAAACGAGCATTGTCTCTAAGATCTCATCTGTGACGCTGGAAGATGGGTATGAACTGACGCTTAGTGGTGAGATGACTGTGGGGGGGGCACTTGGAGAAGGCCAGTTCCGAGTAGGATTATTTGATGCGCCAGATCCGCTAGTTGCCACTGGTGGTGATGGTTATGTGGGGGTTTATGCATCTGAGCAGAGTATGCTCAAGCAAGATGGTGTTGGTGATCTTGTGCACCCTTTTACGGGAGGAGTGACTCTGGGGGCTGGTTCGGCCAGCGGTAGCTATCAAGCGAACTCACCCGTGTATTTCGAGTTGATCCTGAGGCGCAAGGGGAATGAGCTAACAGGGATTTCAAGTTTTCGTCAGGCCAATGGTTACTTAGCGACGAATCAACAAAGTTATGCGGCAAGCCATTTTATAGTGGATACTGTGGGGTTTCTACATGGGGGTGGTTTTGCAGACACTGAGTTGGCGTATAAGAATGTACGCGTTGCCTATGGTGAGTCTGCGTCAGTGGTCGATCTGATAGAGGATCGTGATGAGGATGGTATGCCAGATGACTATGAAGAATGGTATGGCTTGGATCCGGACGTCGATGATGGGGGGCTCTCGTTAGATGGTGATGGGTTGAGTAACTTAGAAGAATATTTGGGGGTGGATGGTATTGCTGAGACTGGGGATGAAACCTCTCCAGCAGTCTCAGACAGTGATGGTGACGGTAGTGATGATGGTCAGGAGAGACAGCTTGGAACTGATCCTAACACGCCAGCAAATGCAGAGCGTTTGTTTGGTATAGACTTCAACCGAAGTGACAGTTTGGGCACTCCCAGTCAGTCGCGCTTTCGGGTGATTAGTGGCTCTCAGAACTCGGCAGAGAATACGTCTGAGTACTGGAAAAAAATAGGTATGTATCAGGTGAAGGTGAGTCAAGTGGAGGGGGAGGCATTGCGTTTTTTGGGTGGGAATGGTGATAGCTCTCGTGCGATTCCTGGGGGGCAGTTATCGTGTTCCTACTTGGTAACTGATTTTGTGGGCACGACTGCTGAATCGGGGTTGCAGATCGAATTTTTCGGATTGCCAGCGGGTGTGTACTATTTTCGCTCATATCATATTGACTCATATACAGGCAGTGGATTTGGGTATGCGCAAGCGATGTCTCCAGAGTTGCGTAACACGGTGTTAGCAAGACATGGGGCAAAGGTGTTAGCTAACACTCAGCCAACCTGTATGGGGGTTTTAGGATTAAACACGACTTCACTTAATGATCGCCAGATACCTATGTTGCGTTTTGCTCTTCAGCACGATGGAGATGGGCCATTATCACTGCAATTATCGGGTGTGTATGGGGTAGGAAGTGTGCGGCATTTCCTCATCAATGGTTTTGAACTTTACCAATTGGCTCAATGATAAAGGCAATTTTATTAGCGTGTTCGGTACTGGTCCATGGAGTGTGGGCGGATGACCCACCGAATGTTTTATTTATAGCAGTGGACGATCTGCGACCAGAACTAGCTTGTTATGGAGAGAGTCATATGGTGACTCCGCATATTGACAAGTTGGCAGCGAGCGGACGATTGTTTAAGAACCATTATGTGGCGGTTCCTACTTGTGGAGCATCTCGTTATGCCTTGATGACTGGTTATAAGCCAACGACAGCGACTGATGGTAATGGGGCGTTCGGTCGGATGTCTGGAACTTACCCGTCAGAGCCTGAGAGTTGGGTGGATTTGCTGCGGAGGAATGGCTGGTACACGGTGTCGATGGGGAAACTAAGCCATGAGCCGGATGGTTATCGGTGGTCGTACCCTGGATCATACGATTACGGGCGCTATAAGGCGAACTCTGCGGATATGCCTTTTTCTTGGAATGAGATTGTCTGGGATCACGGAAAATGGGGGGCGACTTGGTACCCACTTTTTGCCTATGCTGATGGGACGGGTAGAGTGAGGTCTGTGACGCCTGCCTATGAGGCTGGTGTGGATGCTGATGGCCAATCCCTAGCAGATGATGCATATCCGGATGGGCAGATTACTGAGGCCGCGATAGAGAAGCTAAGAGAGTTTAAAGATGACGACCGGAGGTTTTGTTTAGCGTTAGGTTTTTTCAAGCCCCACCTACCCTTCAATGCTCCAAAAGCCTATTTCGATCTGTATGCTGCTGAGGGGCTACCGGGACCGAGTCCAGTCACTGCACCGAGTGGTGCGCTAAGTGGGACTGTGACGAACTCAGGGGAAGTGAATAGTTATAGCCAGCAGAATGACCGAGCAGCACTGCGTCATGCGTATTTTGCCTGTGTTTCCTACATTGATGCGCAAGTCGGGAAGGTTCTCGACGAGCTGGATCGGCTCGGCTTATCTGAGAATACGGTTGTTGTGTTATGGGGTGACCACGGGTGGTGTTTGGATGACTATGGAGTGATTGGGAAGCACAAGGTATTGGAGAGGTCGTTGCATGCGCCCTTGATCATTCGATCGCCAGAGATGACGAATCCTACAGCGTTTCGTGGGCAGCAGACGACTGGCGTCGTATCCACCATTGACATTTATCCGACCATTGCGGAACTCTGCGGGCTGCAAACGCCCGAGGCTGTGGATGGAGAATCGTTGGTTCCCATGTTACGAAATCCCTATGCACCGGGGAAGAATATCGCCTTTTCTTTATTTAACAATTTGAGTACTGTGCGATCTGCGGATTGGCGTCTGATCAAGGTGAGTGGTAATTATGACCTGTATGATCTGGCGAGTTTTCCATACGAAGTGGAGGATATTTCTGGGGAGAACCCGAGTGTGGTGAGTGAGCTAAGTACTCACATAGGACAGGCGGGTCAGAGGCAAGAGGGCATCCAGTATGCTGATTGGGCGAAGCAAAATGCCTTGTTATTGGAGAAGGGGGCAGACTCAGACTCTGATACGTTTACTAATCACCAAGAATACTTGATGGGTACCGATGCCTTGTCACCTCTATCAAGGCCGGGGCTAGAAGTCAGCTGTGAGGATCTGAGTGGTTATGGGTATGGTGAGCAAGATATCGTCATAAGCTACATAGCGTATACCAATAGGAATGATGGCGTGGTGGCGCCTAGTGGCTCCTATGATTTAAAAAACTGGCAGAGTGAGGATTTAACATTGCTGGATGTTGAGGAGTTGGGAGAGCATCGATACCGTTTCAAATTCCGGCACAGTGCGCTTGGGGATAAGGCATTTTTTCGACTTTGGTTTGAATGATAATTTTTGTCGGAGGAGTGTTCTTCATCGAATCTTAATGTTTGGTGGTTTAGCTTTTTCGAGCAATGAGGGGATGGATTAGAGTACTATGGAGCATCGTATGGTTATTACCGGGTGTTTGGGCAGCGGAGAAAACTGATGCGGACTACCCGTTGGGGAAGATTGGTGGGCGGTATTTCGCCCAGACTGACTCGCATATGATTCGGGTGAGTGAAGTGCTAGAGGGGGGGCCTGGTGACCTAGCTGGTTTGCAGGTGAATGATTATATTTATGGGGCATTTGGGGAGATCACAATATCGAGCAGCCTAGTCAACAAACCCAATTATACGATGCTTACCAAGGGCCCTGTGTTTATGCATAAGGATTTCTATTTTTTTTAAGCCTGAAGTCTTTCAGATTTCATGACGTTTTTTGCAAGTCCCCAGAGTTGGCTTTGCCACTCTGGGCTTGGTGCCGAAACCTCGTTGAGGTTTTTGAACAGTCTGATTCCATCTCTCGACTCGGAATAGACGAATGGGGTGTGGTTGAGTGTTGTGAAGTTTGCGCTGGGCGATTTTAGAATACATTGGATTAGCTAACAGAATATCATCGTTGTCATTGAGTTGTCCGGAGCGTGCGAGGCTCCTTCACTGCGCCTTGATATTCTGCAAGCTCATTCCGACCATTCGTCCATTGCGTTTGCTCAATGGTATTATTCGTTGATTGGTGAGAGGAGTCCTCCAAGTGTGGCTTGGTCGATTTTGAGTTTATTGGTTGATTGGCTGAGCAGGGATTCTACAAGTTTTGCTTTTTTTTCTTGGAGTTTTTGGATGTGTTCTTCGATGGTGCCTTGGCAGATAAGTTTATGGACGAAGACAGGTTTTTTTTGGCCAATACGGTAGGCGCGGTCGGTGGCTTGGTTTTCAGCTGCCGGGTTCCACCAAGGGTCGTAATGAATAACGGTGTCTGCAGCAGTTAGGTTGAGTCCAGTCCCCCCCGCTTTAAGTGAAATGAGGAAGACAGGGATGGTACCAGATTGAAATTGTTCGACGGGGGTGGAGCGATCTTTGGTGGAGCCTGTGATTTTTACAAAGGGGATGTTTTGTTTTTTGAGATGGCTCTCGATGAGATCGAGCATGGTGGTGAACTGTGAGAATAGGAGGATTTTACGTTCTTCTTCGATGAGTGTGTTGAGTAGATTGGTGAGGTAGTCGAGTTTGGCTGAGTCGATTACTTCCTGTGCAGCTTTGATTTTGAGTAGTTTGGGGTGGCAACAGATTTGGCGAAGTTTGAGCAGAGCATCTAGGATGAGGATGTGGGATTTATTGAGCCCTTGTTGTCTGATGGCATCACGCACGCGTTTGTCCATTGTTGCGCGGACGCTCTCATAGAGGTTCGTTTGAGCGTCGGTGAGTTGAACGAAATGGGGAATGATAGTTTTAGGGGGGAGTTCTTTGGCGACAACGTCTTTGGTTCGGCGCAGCATGAGTGGACCCACTCGGCGATTGAGGCTAGTTTGGCGGCTGGTGTCGCCATGTTTTTCGATAGGGTGGCGGAAGGTTGTATTGAAGTTTTTTTGGTTTTGGAGGAGCCCGGGCATGAGGAAGTTGAAGGTGCTCCATAGTTCACCGAGGTGGTTTTCCATGGGAGTGCCCGAGAGGCAGAGGCGGTGGTTTGCTTTAATTTCGTTGGCAGTTTTTGTCGTCTTAGCAGCGGTGTTTTTGATGTACTGGGATTCATCTAACACGATGATATGGTATTGCTGCTCGTGGTGGATGTCAGCATCGCGCTGGAGGAGAGGCCGCGTTTGACGTTAGTGGTGCTTATACTGAACTGTCCATCCTTGAGAATGCGGTCTTTTTTGGCAGTGATTTCTATGGAGTCGTAGTTATCGGATAGGATGTAAACGACGCGGTCTTTATAATTTGGGTCAAATGCATCATCTGTATCGCCACTGGTGGGTTGTGATTGTTTAATGAGGTTGTTATTGAGTTTTTCTATCCAGTGGCGGATTGCGTCATGTGAGCTGGGAGTGCCTTGAGTAAGTGCTGAGAGCTGAGATTCTAACAAAAAGAGGGCAGCAGCTGCATGTTTGCAGTATTCATAATCTGCACACTGGCAATTGATATCAAGAAGCTCTATATCGTTGAAAATGATGCCTGTTTGGTAGGTGTTTCTACGGCTCCCTTTTACACTATACTGGAAATAAAAAATGTTGGGGGGATCATTATGGTTAGTGTGAAGGGTGACATGACTCTTTTTCAAAGAGGAGCTTTCCACGCATGAGGCGCTTTTTCTCAAAGTTCTCTTTCCACTTTCCTGTGGATATGTACTGCTGCAGGGGGAAGGGTAGTGAATGTGGGTCTTTGATCATGGGTGCAGAAATCTACACAAATAGGGCTAATGTAAATGAATGATGAGTCGAGAGTTAAAATATGATTCATCACATTTGCGAGGGTTAACCCACTATGATTCCTATGATTTGTAATACCATTGAGCGAAACGGAATGGTATTAGCAGGCCAAAGTGTGGCTTGCTAGAGTTGGCTCTGCGGCGTAGGTGCCGAGCTGGCGAATCAATGGGTAGAAGAATGAGGGGACTTATAGCTTGCCCTTGAAAGCGGTGTCGAGGAGAAGGATTTTGAGAAGTAAAAAGAGCATAGCGCGCTTGCGTGGTTATGGAAGTTATGCTTAGTTGAAGTCGGGTTGGGAATTCTCAGCCGGCAATGAGGCTACGGGGAATACTCCGTGGCCCTTTGTTTTTAGTCTAGTTTGAATTCCACTTGTTCTATGGGCAACGAGAATACTTTCTTTTTTAGTATGTCGTAGGCGCGGTTTTCTTGCTTTGGTTTGAGTTTGGCTAGGCCAATCGGGCGCGCTACGAGATCCGCAAACTGAAGACCTGAGGAGTTGGCTTTTTTAGAAGCAAAGACGGGAATGAACGGGTAGCTCGATTGATGACGGTTATCCCCTGAACAGATGCGGCGGAATTCTAATTCGAGTTGGCTATCTTCTAGGTTTCCACGCTTTTCAAAGACCACATGCGTCACTTTTTCGTGTTCCTTGATTTTTTTGAGCATGGCATAGAGATCTTCTAAGCAATGCTGGACGGCAATGTGGTAGAGGTTGTCCTCTGGAAGGTGCTTTCCCTCTTTCAGAATCGTCTTAGAAATGACGGTGAATTTGGCTTGCTCGACCAAGTGGCTGAGCGATTCAAAAAAAGCGGTGCGTGTCTCTTTGTCCTTAAGGATGCTGAATGGGCCGAGTGACTTGCGAATCTCTCGTTCGTGCATGATCGCCATGTCATGGCCGAAGAAGCGGAATTTGAGCTCCTGTAGTCTAGGTGCGAGTTGTTTACAGTAGTAGCTTTTTTCAAATAAGCAGAGGGCTAAAACAAAGCAGGGATAGTTTGGGTCAGGATCGGGTGAAGCGTGACCGCTCTCATCGACATACACAATATACTGACTGAAATCCCTCATGGTCGTTTATATTGAGCTGATAAGATTAAGAGTTCAAGCTTGCCGCTCAGAGTTTGCCCTTGAAGGCGGTGTCGAGGAGGGAGGCTTTGAGGGACTCGAGGCGCTCGAGTTGCTGGCTGGTGGCGGTTTCGAGGGCGCGGCACTTGGCGGAGAGGGCGTCGAGCTTGGCGACGATCTTTTGCTGCTCGGCGAGGGGGGGGAGGGGGATCTGAAGTTCTTTGATTTGCTTGGTGCTTAAGTTCGGCTGGGCAGCTCCCAAAGCTTGTTGTAGATTTTCTTCTACTTTAGTTTCTAAAAACAGGAATACGAAATTTCTCAAAGTCTCGCATTTGATGATAAATCTTCCAACGCGCTGATTTTGAAGCAATCGTTTACCTGTATCGTTCATTGCTATTTTACCAGTTGTCGCGCCTGACATAGCAATGACAATTTCGTTTGGTTCAACATAAAATTGTTCTGTTTTGTCATTAATAGTATTGTCGGGAACATAAGTCATACGCCCATAATCAATACCTCCTTTTTGAATATTTGAAATTCGAAGAACAGGGACTCCACTATCGCAAAAATCTTTACTTTTGAAGGCATATCCGTTTTTGAAATCGACAATAGTTCCTAGCTCGGCCTTTGTTGAATCTAGTTGATCGAAGCAAAGATTGGAGCTGGCTTTTGAGAGGGCTTTGGATTGGGAGTGGGTGTGTTTGAGATGGGCGATGGCTTTGTCGATGCGGCTGAAGAGGGCATCGAGCTTGGCGACGATCCGCTCCTGCTCCGCTTTGGGGGGAAGGGGGATTCGAAATTTTCTAAGGTAAGTAAGTCCTACAAACTTTTGAGTGGCACCCTTGGCTTCTCCAAGCATTTTACTCAGTACTCTTGGGCTCTGTAGCACATATTTAAGGTGCTGCATGGTAGCTAAATCTGACTTTGGTTTGAATAAAGCTACATTTTTAATAGCAAAAGAAGGCTCTATATCGATGATAGTTGGGTTTCCAATGGTGCCAATCATAGCAAAAAGCATGTCTCCCTTATCAACCTTACTTCGTTTGTTGATAGCTTCGTAGTCAACTTCAGATATGAATTTAACTTTTTTAAAGTGTAGACCTTCGACGCCCAAATTTTTTGAGGTAATTAGAGGATAGCCTTCATCTTGGTATTTAGGTGAATCATGAGTGCCATCACGTACGTCGAAAACTTCAGCTATTTCCTTCCACTCCCACAGCTCGGGCAAGTCATCAAAATTTTGAGCCATGATTATTTTCCAATTAGGATTTCTAGCTCCGCAATCAACTTGTCTGTTTCTCGGTGCGTTTTCTGAATATCGCTGAGAATTTCCGCAGGACTGACATGCTTGGCTTCCACTTGCTTTGCTGGATTTTTTGCAGAGAGGTCGCAGTCATCGAGGAGTTCAGTAACTGGGACGGTCCACGACTTTTTCGTGGTTGGGCGGGTGCTGAAGAGGCTGACAAACTCTTCGAGGTGTTTGTCGGTGATGGGTTTGTTTTTGGTGAGTTTTTGGGCGGGTTCGCATTCGTAGTACCAGGTCTCGGTGGTGCCGCCGTTGCGGTCGAAGAAGAGGACGTTGGTTTTGACGCCTGAGTAGGGGAGGAAGACGCCTGCTGGGAGGGAGAGGATGGTGTGGACGTTGAAGTTCTCTAGCAGCTCTTTTTTGACGGCGGTGAAGGCATTGTTGGTCTGGAAGAGAATGCCTTCTGGGACGACGATGGCTGCCTTGCCGCCGAGCTTGAGCGACTTCATGAAGTGCTGGAGGAAGAGTAGCTCAGTAGCGTTGCTCTCGATGGGGAAGTTCTGCTGAATCTGTGCCTTTTCTTTGCCGCCGAAGGGTGGGTTGGCGAGGATGATGTCGTGGCGGTCTTTTTCTTCGATTTCACGGATGTTCTGCGTCAGGGTGTTGGCGCGGAAGAGGTTGGGGGATTCGATGCCGTGGAGGATCATGTTCATCATGCCCATGACGTAGGCGAGGGAGGTCTTTTCGTAGCCGAAGAAGGTGCTGTGGGTGACGAAGTCCCATTGCTCGGTGCTGAGCTGGTCGCGCTGCTCGCGCAGGTGCTCGAAGGCATCGATCAGGAAGCCGCAGGAGCCCGCAGCGGCATCGTAGATGGTCTGTCCCGCCTGTGGGTCGATGACTTTGACGATGGAGCGGATGACAGCGCGCGGGGTGTAGAACTCGCCAGCGTAGCCACCTGCATCGCCCATATTCTGGAGGAGGCCTTCGTAGACCTCGGAGAGCTCGAAGAGTTCTTTCTCAGACTGGAAGTTGAGCGAGTCGATGATGTCGAGCACTTCGCGGAGGGTGTGGCCAGAGGCTATCTTGTTATCGAGGTATTCGAAGATAGCACCGATCTTGTAGGCGAAGAGCGCGGATCAGAGGTGTTGCCCTTGAAGCTCTGGAGGTAGGGGAAGAGCTGCTGGTTGACGAAGTCCTTGAGGTCATCGCCGGTGCGGGCGGCGTGGAGATCGAGCTTGCCGTCATCGCCCTTCGGGCACGCCCACTGGCTCCAGCGGAATTCTTGACTTAAGACTGGGGAGAAATCATCGCCACTGAGGATGGATTCTTCTTCTTTTTTGAGCTCGTAGTCGTCGAGGAACTTGAGGAAGAGAATCCAAGAGGTCTGCTCGGTGTAGTGCATGGCACCGGAGATGCCATCGTCACGGCGCAGGATGTCAGTGATGCGGTTGATTTTCTGCTGTAGGGACATGAAAGAGTGATGAGTGATTTGAAATTTGTGATGGAGGTAAAATTACACTTAATTTGGTGAAAATTACGCTTAAGGAGTGTTTTGGTGAATGATGAGATGAGGAATCCTTTATTTTATATGGATCTTAGACCCAATCTCAAATTACACTTATTTTCGCAGGATTTACGCTTAAGACGTTTAGTGCGAGGCTTAGTTATGAGATGAATCACCCTTTGAGGCTTTTTAGAATGGAGACTAAAACAGGGGCATAGCTAGAAAGTGTACCATCTATTGGAGTGTCTAATTCCGCTATGAAAAGGTCAATTAAGTCGTTCTCGAGCAATTCAAGTTCATCAGGATTCTCACCACTGCCCCAAATGAGGGCATTAACCATGCCTTTACGTTCTTCTTTGAGGCTTTTCAGGTTGGTGGCTGAAATAGTCGTTCTCGCACTATCTGTAAGACCTTTGATTTTCCCAGAAAGGTAGTAAGTGATTTCGGTTTCACATGCGCCATCAAGTGGACTAATGCCAATGGCTTGATTATTCCTAAAATCGTTGCAGCGCCCTGATAGCCGGCAGCTTGCAGTAATGTTGCTGTAGTCTAATTGATGCTGAGGAAAGTGATCTCGGTCTTTCAGGTGCTCATTAGAGCTATCGTCAATGGTGATGCTGCGGCAGCAGTAGCAGCAGAGGCCAAGTTGTTCGTCGATACAGGATTGACGAATGGCTCGACGTTCTGGATGAGGTAAATCCGAGTATAGGCTATCTGGATTACCTCGTTTCCATGTGGTAAATTCTGAAGGCTCTATGCCCTTATTGATTTGCCTCATTGATTTTTGATTTTCGTTTAAGGATCAATTCAAGTTTTGCTACTTCAAGATGGTTGGTAGGAAGGTCTAGGCGGAGGTCTTTCAATCTTTCTTCGGCGAGGTCGAGTTCATTGTCCTGAATTAATTCGTATATGGTGTCGATTGCATGATCGACTTCCGCATTGCGGACAGGAACTCCCATTTCTCTGCTTAGAACGAGGTTTGCATCCAATCCATAGAGATTTTCTACGTGTCTCATTTCCCCGTTATCGAGCATGAGAGTATTGACATTTTTGGGATCACTAATGACTAGAGGAGAATGGGTGGTGAGTATGAATTGGCACTTTGGGAAGGCCCTTCTAAGATTTGTAACGATTTTGCGCTGCCATCTAGGGTGGAGATGCATGTCAACCTCATCGATGAGAATGATACCATTTCCATGAAGTGGGTTTTCCAAGCTAGGGTTCATCATAGCCAAGCGCCGGCTGATATCACCAACCAGAGCCATTAAAGATTTTTCGCCTTGAGATAGTTGGCGAACATCAAGTTCTTGGCCTTCTTTATCTACTAACATCCGGAGTGGAGATCGTTTTATACGAAGATTTGTAAAGCTCTCCATAAATAGTGAGATAGCTTCTCTAACAGCGTTTAGCTGTCGATCCTTTCTATTTTTGATGTTTGCTTCAAATTTTTCCCATTCTGGTTCAGGCATATCTAAAAGCTCTTTTAAGCTATTTAGGGCTTCTAGGGAGAGAGTGTTTTCATTTTCTGCATCTTCCCGCTCTCTGAACCATTCAAAAAAACGTCTGAAATCAACACCAGCTGAGAGGGCCTGATCATAACCGTCTACTTGTCCAAAAGTGTGTTTGGTTCGAATTTTTAATGGTACTTCAACAACGACTCTTTCTGTTGAGTAATATGCAATTAAGGGGAGGTTGGCTGTATCTGGAGTCTCAGATAGAGATGCGCGCAGATTTTTTGCTAATTCAGTGGCGTTTGCTAATTCAGTGCTTGATTGTGCCTTACGGCCTTTGCGTGTTTTAGCAATTTGCCATTTGAATTGTGTAGAGTTATAACCAACCGAAATTGCTGTAGTCGCGGTGCTCTCACCGTTATGAATTTTTAGTTCATCAATTGGAGATCCTTTGCCTTCTTCTCTTAAAATGCGGGCAGTAAGCCAACTGAGGGATGTCACCACTCCTTCAATGATACTTGTTTTTCCCGAGCCGTTATTACCAATAATTACTGTCGTATCATCATGCTTGTAGTTGAAATCAATTTCAAGGGATTTGAATCCTGCGAAATTAGTGAGTTCTATGGAGTCTATTTGCATGATACTGAAATGTCCGTATTTATAAGGCTATCCTAGCTGGATCTGGCGTTGAGAATGCTCATTATTAGGTAATTTGCCAAGGTTTCGTTTTAAGCGCAGTGATAGAGTACGTGTTGGAGGGCGAGGAATGCGTCGAGGACGTCTTTAGGTGAGCCGCCGAAGGCTTGTTTGAGGTCGGCGAGTGTACCGAGTTTGGCTTGTTCGATGAGGTGGTTGAGACGCTTGCGGGAGAGTTCATCGATGCCCGTCATTTCGTAGCGGAAGAGGATGAACTCGAGGAATGCCTGAGCATCTGCGTGAGGGTACTGAGAGAAGAAGGTGGTATTTTGCTTGGTGGAGAGGACCCGCTCGCTGCGCTTGCGGAGTGGCTTCTCGTGACTGAGGAAGGTGAGGATGTCGAAGAGGTCGCAGGCTTCCGCTTCGAACATGGCGCGGAGGGTCTTGAGCTGATCGGAGTCGAACCCATGCTGGGCGAGCTGGATAATGAAGTCCTCGCGCTTGTCGGGGTGCGACCAGATTTCTCTGAGTTCTTCGACGCTAGAGAAGAGCTGCGGGAGCTTGAACATGAGCTGCTCGACAAATTGCTGAGCGGTGAGTGGGCGACCCGTGTCATCGATATAGCGGATTTCTACGTCGATGACTTTGAGCTGGCGCGTCGGGCTGAGCGAAACGGTGAGCTTTTCTTTTTCGAGAGGGTCGGGTTCACCTACGATTGGTGGCTGGTTGCCATCAGGCTCTTCACCTGGTTTACTCGGTGGTCTTGGTTGTTTCGGCTCAGGTTCTTCAGGGTCGCCGTCCCAGTCCTTGTCATAGAAGAGGTTGGTGGCTCCGCGAAAATCGATGATGGTGAAGTAGTCTTTGCCATCGAAGACGCGCGTTCCTCGGCCTACGATTTGTTTAAACTCGACCATGGAGCCGATGTTACGATCGAGCACGATGTTTCGGACATTGCGGGCGTCAACACCAGTGGTGAGCATCTGGGAGGAGGTAAGAATGGTGGGGATGTCTTTGTCGTTGTCTTGGAATTTCTCGAGAAGTTCACGCCCGGTTTTGCCTTCATCGCTGGTGACACGCACACAGTAGTGTGGGTCTGTAGGGCAGCCGAAAGCGGCTTTGTGTTTGTTGATCATGTCACGCATGGTGAGTGCGTGGTCTTGGTTGACACAAAAGATGATGGTTTTCTCTAGGGCGTTGATCTGTTTGAGAATTTCTTTGGCAACAAGTTCAGTGCGCTCGTCTGCAATGATCTGAGTATCGTAGTCCTTTACTTCATAGAGATCTTTCTTGGCTTCACCTTTCAGAATGAGATCACTTCCAGTGAGCACGAGTTCATCGAGATTGGTGCGCACGCGTTTGACTCTGTAGGGGGTGAGAAAGCCGTCGTTGATGCCGTCTTTGAGTGAATATTCGTAGACTGGTTCACCGAAATAGCTGTAGGTATCAACGTTGTCAGTGCGCTTGGGTGTAGCTGTGAGTCCGAGGTGAACAGCTGGAGAAAAATGATCGAGGATGTCGCGCCATGACCCATCGTTCTTCGCGCCTCCACGGTGGCATTCGTCGATGAGGATGAGATCGAAAAAGTCTGATGGGTATTTCTTATAGTAGCCACCAATGTCTTCATTCTCTGCATTTTTACGTTCAGCTAGAGCCTGATAGATGGCAAAGAAAATGTGGGCATTCGTGGGGACTTCGCCATTACGCCGACGGACTTCATCGCCATCGATTTTGATGAGGTCGTTTTCGTAAGGGTTGAAGGTATTGATCGCCTGGTCAGCTAGTATGTTACGATCTGCAAGAAAGAGAATACGCGGCCTGCGTGCGCCAAATTCTTGGCGATTCCAGCGGGATTGAAAGAGCTTATGTACGATCTGGAAAGCAATGAATGTTTTTCCAGTGCCTGTAGCGAGAGTGAGAAGGACGCGTTCCGTTCCATTGCCAATGGCATCCGTTGCGGCATGTACTGCGAGCTCTTGGTAGTAGCGTGGGGTCTTGCCACTTTCTAGTTGGAACGGTGTGTTACGAAGCGTTTCCGTGATGGAGGTATTATCGCCAGTAATACGATCTAATAGTTCATCAGGAGTAGGATAGGTGTCTATGTAATTCCCTGAGCCAGTCTTCAGATCCATTTCGTAGATCTGTGTGCCGTTGGACGAATAGACGAAGCGAATCTCTAACTTTTTAGCGTAGTCGATCGCTTGTTGGAGCCCTTTTGTCGGGTGTTCGGATTCTTTCTTAGCCTCGATGATGGCAAGGAAGTGATTTCCTTTATGTAGAAGGTAATCGACGAAGCAGCGAGAGCCGCGCTTTTGACCCGCGAGTTTACGACCATCGGTAAAATAGTATTCGCGGGTGATGAGTGACTTGTTCCAGCCTGTGGATTTGAGGGCTGGGTCGATATAATTGGCTCTAGTGTCAGCTTCTGTCATTTATGGGAGGCAAAACGGATTACGAATTGTTAGATTGGGAAGCCGAAGACGTCTTCGATGTCGATATTTGGGTCGTTGTATTTTTGGGAGCGCTCCAGCCATACATTCTTCATTTCTTTGATGGTAAGGAGAAGTTCGGTGTAATCATTTTTTGTGATTTTACCTTTCTTTTCAGCCCAAGCGTAGAATTTCTTGAAGCTGGTAATGTTTTCTTTGATAGATTTTTCATCTGACCACATGCATTTGCGGATGAACCAATTACCTAGATACTCATCGATGAATGAAGGATCGTCTGTGAGGGAAAGTCCCTCGTAATTGAGCAGGAAGTCATTGCCGAAAAGGAGGACATTTCTACAGTGCTTATTTACGGTCGCTTGACTGACCTTGTTGTCGAGTTGGTAAATGGCGAATTCGTCGACAAGCTTTGAGTTGAATTCAAAGATGCGCTTGTACTCGGTTGCTTCGTCATCATATTCCTCGATGTGATTAGAGTTTTGAGCTGATGTGTTAGAATTGAAGTTTATAATATTATCGGGAGATTCCTCACCCTCTTCCCATGGTTCCTCCCAATCTTCGTCGAGTGGTGGGTATTGTACGGGGAAGTCACCTTTGACTTCTAGGATCTCTGGTTTGTGCTTGCGGCTGGTGGTAGTTTCGATGTTCTGACAAGTGACTGGAAAAAGCCAGTCATCACCGTAGTCGAAGTGGAAGAGCATGGTTTCCTTTTCTGAGAATGCCGCAAGGACTGGTGTGGTTTCTACACCTGTATCAGATGCTAACTTACCTTCGCCTTGATCGGCAAAGAGCGTGAACTCTTTAGTTTCATTTCGGTCGTAAGGGCCTTGAGGGCTACTATGGAAGCCAAAGGCGTGATCAAGATCGAATCCGATAGCTTCTAATAGAATAGCTGCGAGATCGAATAGAGATGTGTTCTTAGTGACCCGGACGCGGGCAAAAGAGTCATTATAGGAAATGCTAAATGTATAGTAAGTCATGTGTGTTTGCTAGAGCTAAATGTAGGAGGAGGGAATGAAAAGTAGTGTGAAATTGTTTATTCCATCCACTTGGCGAGGGCCATTTCTAGGGAGTCGGATTTGCGGACTTTGAAGGAATCGGAGGCTGCGAGGGTGGCGCGATCTCCCATGGTATTCTGGATGTGGAGGAGGACGGGGGTTTTACCTGGGTTGGATTCGAGGATGCCCTTGATCTCGCGGAGATCGTTTTCGTCGTGTTTCGAGGTCCAGAGGGTGATGTTGAGTGCTTTTTTATCGGCACCTGTGACGCGTTTGCCGGCGAGGCCTTCGATCTTGGAGCCTGAGACGCGTCGGGATTCTGGGTTGCGGTCGTCTTCTTGGACATTGCCGAAGAGTCGGATGACGCTGCCGGCTTCTAGTAAGCCTTCATCGCGCGCAGGGGTGTAGGATTCACTCCAAGCGAGGATTTCTTTGGTGCCCGTGAAGTCTTCGAGGTGGATCACGCCGAAGGGTTTACCTGCTTTGGTGGTTTTGTGTTCGATGTGTTTGATCATACCAGCGAAGCGATGGCGCTTGCGGCGGTCGGTGAGGTCGAGGTCTTCGATGAAGCCGATGCGGGTGTACATGTCGGCGTCGATGATGCCGCGATAGGCGTCGAGTGGGTGGCCTGAGACGTAGAAACCGAGCAGTTCTTTTTCAGTATCAAGGCGTTGTTCTTTTGGCCACTCACGGAGGATGACTGGGGCGTCGTCTGGTTCAGGGGCGGATCCGAAGTCCATGGAATCGAATAGGGAGACTTGGCCAGCGGCGCGATCTTTGTGTGATGAGGATGCTGTGGCGATGACTTTTTCGAGGCGAGCGTCCATGCTGGCGCGGGTTTCACCGGTCCAGTCGAGTGCGCCTGCTTTGATGAGGTTTTCGAGGATGCGTTTATTGACGACCTTGGTATCGAGACGGTTAGAGAAGTCATCCATGGATTCGAATGGGCCATTTTCTTCTCTGTTAGCGATAGCGACAGCCATGGCCCCTTCACCGACGTTTTTGATAGCGGCGAGTCCGTAGCGGATGGCCATTTTTCCGGAGGGGAGTTTTTCTGGGGCGAAGCGGAGTTTGGATTTATTGACGTCTGGTGGGAGGACCTCGATCTTCATGCGGTGGCATTCGGCGATGAAGACGGCAATTTTCTCAGTATTGTTGATTTCGTTAGAGAGCAGGCCACAGAGGAATTCGACGGGGAAGTTTGCTTTGAGGTAAGCGGTCCAGTAGGAGATATGGCCGTAACAGGCGGAGTGGGATTTGTTGAAACCGTAGCCCGCGAAGCCAGCGATCTTATCGAAGATTTTGTTAGCGTTAGTGGCATTGATGTTATTGGTTTCGGCAGCGCCTTTGACGAAGATTTCGCGCTGTTTGGCCATTTCTGAGGGTTTCTTTTTACCCATGGCACGACGGAGGATATCCGCACCGCCGAGTGAGTATCCAGCGAGGACTTTCGCAGCATTCTGCACCTGCTCCTGGTAGATCATCACTCCGTAGGTATCACCACAGATGGTTTCTAGCAGCGGGTGTTCGTAGTCGACGGTCTTCTCACCTTTTTTGACAGCGATCATTTCATCGATGTACTGCATGGCACCTGGACGATAAACGGCGAGCAAATCGATCACGTCCTCAATTTTATCGATTCCGTATTTTTTACAGGTTTCGACCATGCCGCCGGATTCCAGCTGGAACACGCCCATGGTTTCGCCTCGGTTGAGGAGGGCGAGGGCAGGTTTATCGTCGAGAGGAACTTGGGTGATATTGAAGCCGGGAGTGTGTGGAGTGATATGGTCGACGGCGTCCTGGATGACTGTTAGGTTTTTCAGGCCGAGGAAGTCCATCTTGAGGAGACCGATCTCGGTGATCGCTCCCATGTCTGCCTGAGAAACCACTTCCCCTTCTTTTGCTCGAGCGAGTGGAACGTGTCGGTCGAGGTCACCGTCACCGATCACGACACCGGCGGCGTGAACGCCTGTGTTCCGTGTTAGGCCTTCTAACTTGAGTGCGTAGCTCCAGAGTTCCTTATAGGTGGAGGAGGACTCGATCATGTCGCGCAGCTCTTCCTTGGCATCGTATTCGCCTTGGAGTTTGACGCCGGGGACCGCCTCGATGAGTTTGGCAATTCTATCAGCATCGCCGAAGGAGACACCCATGACGCGGGCGACGTCGCGGAGTACGGATTTTGCACCGAGGGTTCCGTAGGTGATGATGTGGCAGACGCAGCGTTCGCCGTATTTTTTACGGACGTAGTCGATGACCTCTGGTCGGCGGGTCTGGCAGAAGTCAATATCGACGTCGGGTGGGGAGACACGCTCAGGGTTGAGGAAACGTTCGAAGAGGAGGCCGAAGCGCATTGGGCAGATGTCGGTGATCTTCATGGCGTAAGCCACGAGTGAGCCAGCAGCTGAGCCACGGCCGGGTCCTACGGGGATGTCGTGATCGAGTGCCCAGACGATGAAGTCGGCGGTGATCAAGAAGTAGGATGCGAAGCCGAGTGAGTTAATAATGCCGACTTCGTAGTCGAGGCGTTCGTTGAGGATTTTCCAGACGCCATCGACATCGGTGCCGTAGATGCCGCAGAGTTCTTGGATTTTATCCTCTGGGTAGCGGGCGTGCATCCCATCGATACAGACTTTCTTGAAGTACTCTTCACGTGGTGAGCCATCTGGGGATTCGAACTGTGGGTATTTGTCTGAGGAGGTGGGGTCGAGGACGAGTTCGACGTTACATTTTTCGGCAATTTCGAGGGTATTATCGCAAGCGCCTGGGTAGTCTTTGAAGAGCTCGCGCATTTCGGCTGCGGACTTGAAGTAGACTTGGTCTGAGTAGCTCTTGCGGTTTTCATCGAGCAGGAGGCAGGATTCACCGATACAGATGAGAACGTCATGGGCTTCGTGTTCTTCGGCGCGGAGGAAGTGGACGTCGTTGGTAGCGACGAGTTTGAGGCCGTATTCATCGGCAAGCGAGGTGAGTGACTTGATGATGGCGGGCTGGGTTTCCAGCGCGTGGTCCATCAGTTCGACATAGAGGTCTTCTTTCCCGTAGATGTCGATGAGTTCTTCGACTTGGGCTTTGGCTGCAGCCATGTCGCCTTTGTCTAACCATTCTTGGATGGGGCCTTCATCGTCACCGGTGAGGCAGATGACGCCTTCTGAGAATTTACGAAGGGTTTCGCGGTCGACGCGTGGTTCACCGAAGTAGTCACCATCGAGGTGGCCAACGGAGACGAGTTTGGTGAGGTTATCCCAGCCGGTTTTGTCTTTGGCGATGAGGGTAAGGTGGGTCGAGCGTTTGCGACCGGGGATGTCTTTTTTGTCGGTGAGGGCGGTGGGGGCGAGGTAGATTTCGCAGCCGAGGATAGGTTTGATGTCTTTACCTGTCATCGTCTGATAGAACTCGACGGTACCGAAGAGGTTACCGTGGTCGGTCATGGCGACGGCATTCATCTCATTGTCTTTAACGGCTCCTGCGAGGTCCTTGATGCGTACGATGGAATCTTTAATTGAGTATTCGGTATGGACGTGAAGGTGGACGAAGGAGTTAGACATTTTTTTAGGAAAAAGGATGAAGTCGAAAGGGCTAGGGCTGACAGGAAGTTTGTAGCGAGTGCGATGGTTAAGACCAACAGCAAAGTCTCTAACTGAGGCATTTTTTTCTGCAGCATCTGGGTATTGCCCATTCGCAGATCGAAAGAGGTAGAATGAGAACGGTATCAAAGAAAAAAGCCCGCCGTTGAAGGTGGGCTTGATTGGGGGGAGTATTTTCTTTCGGGGGGATTTGTGTGCCTGAGAGTATTCATCATACTGCGGGGGGACTGGTATGTGATTCCCTCAGGGCACTGTTCACTATGTACGAGTGTTTGAAATATTGCAAGTAAATTCTGCTTAGTGGCTTATAAAGATACTTTTGGCGTCTGAGGCTATGTGAGAAATGTTGTCTTTAGAGACGTGGGGCAGCGAGCTTATCGAGCAGGCTGTTGAGAATTTTGCCACCTTCTTGTCCGATGCCATCGTGTTCCCACTCATTGGTGACCCACTGGTAGAAATGTGGGATATGGAGGGCGGTTTCACGGGAGAGTTCGATGGGGACGTACATATCCTCGTAGTAGGAAATGGCGGCTACGGGGACGGTATTTTTGGCGAGTTGGTCGAGGTCATAGAGGGGGAGCCAGTCGTCTTTTTCTGCGAGGATGTTGGCGCAGTCTTTGAGGGGTTGGAGGTGGGCGAAGTCATCGAGCATGTCTGGGTAGATCATCTCACCAGTGAAGTGGAAGCGATCGGCATCTACTTGGGTCCACGGAAATTCTTCTCTGAGGCGCTCTGCAGCCCACCGGGTGGCATAGCCTTCGGCGTAGATAGACTCGTGAAGGATACAGAAAATGGGATTGGTATCGAAGGCGTGGAGTTGTTCGACTTCAACGAGGAAGTCGTAGGCGATTTCTTTCCCATTGGGGCCGTCGACGAAGGCTTTTTCGATGAGGTAGTGGATGCGTTCGAATCCTCCGTCGGCGCCGAAGCAGAGTCCGAGGGCTTGGAAGCGGCGTGGGCTGAGTGGGACTCCGCTGGGGAGCATGACTTTGTGGCTGCCGAGGTATTGGACGATTTCTTTTACCTTTGCTTCATCTTCTGGGTAGTGGCGGTAGAAGGCTTGGTTTTTTTCTAAGACTTTTTGGTAGGTGAGTCGGTAATTTTCTTCGATCTGTCGTTTCACACAGGCCACACCTCCGGTGATGATGACGCCTTCGAGACCTTCTGGGTGAAAGGAAAGGTAGGTGAGGAGGCAAAAGCCGCCGTAGGACTGGCCGATACCGGTCCATTTTTTATCGGATCCGATGAGGGTATGGTGGATGGTTTCGGCATCTCGCACGATGTTATCGGCGCGGAAGTGGGTGAGGTATTCGGCTTGGGCCTCGGGGGTGGGGAAGTTGGCGAGTGTTTGTGGGAGAATTCTTGAGCTCATTCCGGTACCGCGCTGGTCGAGGAGGAGGAGGCGATGGGTCTTGAGGGCTTCTGCGATCCAACCGCCATTGAAGACCGGGCGGTTTGCGGGGAAGCCTGGGCCACCTTGGAAGAAAATCATCCACGGGAGGTCCTCATTGGCCTTTTTCAGATCGACGACCTCACGTGCAAACACTTCGATGCACGGTCCCTTGGTTTGGGAGTAGTCGAGAGGCAGCTCGAAATAGTGGTCGGTAAGGCGCATGCCTTTGAATTGGCGTGTGCTTTGTTGGCGGTGTGATTGAGCAGTTCCTAGCATTCGACTACTCAAGGAGAGAATGGTGGGGGTGGAAATAGTAAAGCGGGTGATTTACCGATTTTTCACTTAGTTCTATGGAAATAGGGAAAGCAAAAAATAAAGGACCCTCCTGCTGGAAGGTCCTTTAGTGAGAGGGTCTGCGTTTTGTGAGACGCTTAGTTGTTGTCAGACGTGTCCTTGATGTCTGAGAGTGCTGCGATGAAATCGCCAAGGATGTCTGCTGGCACCATGATGGTGTCACGGTTTCCACTGACGTCCTCTGTGATTTTTACTACTTTACCTCGAGCATTTTTCTTAAGGTCCAAGTAGAATGTTTTTCTGTCAGAGATGATCTTTTCTGTGTGCAACAGGTCGTTGTTATTGTTCTGCATCTAGCCTCCTTATATTGTGATATCAGTTCCTCCCTATGAGGATGGGCGATTCTCCAACTTTCTTTGGTGGTAAGTCAATGGAAATCAATGCGAGTAGGGGATTTAGTTAATCAGATGGGAATATAGACATGCCTGAAATGGCGATTTTGTAGCTTTTGAGTGTTTGGTAGTGGTGGAAATTTTCTGCTAGATGGTCATGGCATTGAATCCGCCGTCGACGAGGATTTCGGAGCCTGTGATGAAGCCTCCTGCGCTATGTGATGCGAGGAGGAGGGTGGCTCCAATGAGTTCATCTGGGTTTCCGAAGCGAGAGCATGGGGTTTTTCTAAGTATTTCTAACACCCTAGCATCATCTAACAATGTGTTACTATGAGAGGCTGGGAAGAATCCGGGGATGAGGGTATTGACTCGGATATCGAACTCAGCCCATTCGCGGGCGAGGTTTTTAGTGAGGTTATGGAGAGCGGCTTTACTGGCGGAATGGATGTATCGATTAGAGAGTGGGGTGAGGCCGGAGATGGCACCGATATTGATAATGGAGGTGGGTCGGTCGCGTTGTTTGAAGTAGTCGGCGAAGATTTGGCAGGTACGGAATGCGCCATTGAAGTTGACTTCGAAGATGGCGTGGAGTTCGCCTTCGGAGATATGTTCGATGGGGCTATCATTGTTGATTCCGGCGCCATTGATGAGGATGTCTATGCGACCTGAGCGTTCGCTGACGATATCGACGAGTGCTTCGATGGATCCACGTTCGGTGACTTCAGCTTCGACGAAGTAGGCTTTACCGTTAGCTTGTTCGATGGCATCGATTTTTTCTTGGGCTTTGAGTTCATCTCTCCCTGAGATGACGACTTCGCAGCCGGCTTTAGCGAGGCCGAGGGCGATTTGGCCACAGAGTTCACCGGTACCGCCGATGACGACGGCGACTTTATCTTTGAGGTCAAAAAGTGAATCGAGGTATGACATAGCATTTCATTCCTACGCCAATGTTGGTCGAGAGACAAATTATATTTCTGAGGGATTGAGCCAGCGGAATGCGATGAGTTTGTAGCGTCTGCCGTAGCGTGTTGATTGTGGGTCGAGTTTGGGGTTAGGGATCCAGTGATAGGGAGTGTTAGGGTTGGATGGATCGATGGGTTGCCAGATTTTGGGTGGGAGGTGGGCGGGGGTATTGCCGCAGTATTCGGGGAAGCGTTGGACAATGGCTTCGCAGAATGCTTTGGCTAGGATGCGGCCGCGGGCGTCAGTGCAGTCGCCGTAGGCGCGGATTTTGAAGGTATCTGAGCGCGAGGTGAGGAGGTGGCCGATGCGGTTGAGGACATCGGCTTGGGTGAGGGTAGCGGGTGCACCGTAGGCGGAGTGGTATTTGAGGCAACGTGGGTTAATCCATCCTTTTTGGAAGGCGGTGTGATCATTTTCTTGGGCGACGATATGTTTGGGGAATTGGGCGTTGCTGTGGTGGAACACGCCATTGAGTTTTGTGGCATTGATAGCGGCTTGGAGTGTTCCTTCGTAACAGACATCGTCAGTGGTGAGTGTGCTGGCTGTATGGTGATGGCTGGGGTGGAGGCTGCGGTTGATCCACTGACCGAGGGAGGAGGAGGGGCCACGTTTTTGGTTTTGGGCGACGATTGCTTCTGCGAGTTGGGTGACTTCTTGTGGGGTGAGCGCCCGGTGGTGGGTGCCAGCGTAGTGGTGCGCGGAGCTTGGGTCAGAAGGTGGAGTGGTAATGGGGTGGGACTGGCCGTAGGGAAGGCGAGGAAAGGAGACGAGCTTAGATGTGGCATCAAATCGTTTGTGGCTGGAGGCGAGGATAATTTTCCACGCTTCGGTGGAGGTTGAGTTGACATTGAACCCTCCGTGGAGCCAGAGGTGGGCGGCGGCACGGTGTGGGTCATCGAGCGTGGGTTTTGTGAGTGATGGGGTAGCGACGAGGTGGCGCGCGGCGCCTTTTTCACCAATGGAATCTGAGAGGGACTGGTCGGAGTTAGACTGGCCTGTGAGAAAGTAACGATCCCAGAGGATGTGGTTGTATTTGAACGAGGCATCGTAGTGTGTGGCAGTGCGGTCACTGGGGAAGGCGTGTTGGTCGTAGATTTCGATTTGGGTAGCATTGAGAGGGAGGTGTGGGGAGGCGAAGGAGTTTCCGATGGCATTGGAAGCGATGGTGGTGTCAGTGGCGGAAGCATTGCTTTGATCGGCATTGTAATTGCTGAGCCACTTGGAGAGGTTGATGTGAGAGAAATGTGCGGGTGAAAAGAGACGGAGTTCTTCACGGGGGAGTGGTGTGGTGATTGATTGGGTCGTGCCGTGCGCGTAGCGATCACTGTAGCCGACAAAGCAGCGTCCATCTGGAGTTGTTTCGGGGGAGTGGAATGCAGAGGACCCGAGGATGAGGCCAGAGAGGTATTGCGGTGGTGAGATAAAGCTATCGCTCTGGTGAAGTGGGGCACCGAGAGCTCCGTGGCGCGAGGGGTTGAGTTGGTAGAAGAGTTGCCAGGGGGCGAGGTAGGCATTGGTATTGGGGGTGTTACCCCAACTGGTAGAGGAGGGGAAGTAATGGGCGATGTGGGGCATTTTTCTCAGCAAGAGGGCAGAGAATTTTGGATAGACGGGTGGATGTGGGTCATTGGTATTGAGGAGTTTTGGAACGAAGTGGAGTTTGGATTGGCTGGTAAAGGAAGCGAGGTTCCAGTGGATGCGTTGGAAGCTAGTGGCATTGGTCACATGGAGGCGGGTGTGTTGTTGACCGCCTTCGGCGGGGTAGCGCAGGAGGGTGATTTCTGGGAGGAGGTCTTTGGCAGAGGTGGAGGGGGGGCACGCTACGCGAATTTTGAGATTGGAGCTCACAAAGCTATGGCTGAGTGTGGGGGAGGAATGGCAGCGGGAGAGACGATTCGGGGATGTTAGGCTCAGTGGTTTGGTTTGTGAGGGGGCTTGAAAACTGAGAGTTTGGCCAGCGGGGAGAGTAAAGGGAGGGGTTTGGTAGTTGCTGCGTATGCGTTCAGAACGAGGGGCTGATTGGGGGTTTGGGTGGTAGGGGTAGCGCAGGGTTTGGGGGCCTTGGTGGTGGTGCCACTCCTCGCTATGTGGGTATTGGACTTGCCAATGACAGTGCTTCGGGAAGTGGAGTTGGAGTATGCTGTCATGGCTACCGCCATACCAAGTGCGATCGAGGAAGAGCTTGAAGTCGATAGCTTCGCTGCTGATGAGCGTGGCATCGTAGGGGTTCCAGAATGCGGCGTAGGGGATGAAATGTTGGTTGATTGAAAACTCTTGCCAGTGTTGGTCAGTAGTGGAGTCGAAGTGTTGTGTTAGGAAGCTGGCTGTATAGTCGATACCGAGTTGGAAGCGCAGGAGGACAGGTGAGCGTCTGACAAGGCGTGCTGTGAGCGGGTGGATGTATGAGGTATCTGAGTGGTCCCAGTAGAATGGCAGCTGGTGGGCAGCGGAGCCGAGATGGCTGAAGATGGTGGGCTGAGGGCCTGTGAGCCAGGGTTCTGACTCATGGCGTCTGAGGTGGCTTCGGAAGAGCGCCCATGGGGCACCTGGGTAGTGACGGTAGCTGAGGAGGTGCGCGCCATTGGGAAATGTCCATTTTCCATAGAGGAAGACGGGGTCATCGCATACTTCTGTTAGTTTGAGAAAAGCTTCGTCATCTTTGAGCAGAGCTGCGGAGAGGTTTTTCTTTAGACCTCCGTGGAGGGGATTGGATAGCAATGAGCGTGAGGAGGAAGTGACATCGATAGTGTGGGTAGGGAGTGCTTGTTGGCTTTTGTGGCTGAGAAGCGCAAAGCTATTGAGGTCGATGTATTTATAAGGTTCTGTTAGGTTTTTAAGATACGACTGGGTGTGTTTATTTCCGGCTAGTTGTGTGCCGAATGATGCGGGGGCTCTTTGGCTGTGAAATGACTCTGTTAGACTGTTTTTATTGTGGAGTAATGGGTCATCGAGGTTGATACGGGCTTTGACACCTTCATCGCTAACCCAGTAGGCGTAGTTGCCTTTGGTGAGAGAGACGAGGGGGGCTTGTACTTGGTGTGTGCTGTCTAGAGTGATGGGGCGGAGGATGGGGGAATGTGCTTGGGTGTATTGAGGTGGGTAGGCATCTAAGTTGAGCAAGTCGAAGGCTTCGTTACCTGAAACGAGGATAGCGGGGAGTTTTGCTGGGCGTGTGAGTTGGACTCCGGTGCCGAAGTTGCCGCTGATGGGTTCTGACTGGAAAGCCAGTGTGAAGTGTGGGTGGAAAGTGCCTGTCGTGTCAGGTGGGAGTAGGATATCAGAGCGGCAAGTGGTGGTGGTATCGCGGCCTGTGTAGTGTTGGAGTTGTGCTAGGGCGATTTGGAGGGCAAGTCGTGCGTTGGCACGTGCTTGGTGTTGGGCTGTTTGGTGTCGGATTGTGTGTGACTCGTGTTTGCTGAGTTGGATGGATGCTAAGGCCAAGAGGCAGAGCAGCGTCATCAGACAGAGTGAGGTGATGAGGACAAAACCACGTTGCTTTTCATTCACTGGAATCGAAAAGTACATTCGAACCAAGTGGTATATCACACTATTCTGTTAGGTGTCTATAGTATTCTAACAGAAATTGATATAAAAATGCTTATAATTGTTAGAAATCACATGATCTAAGGTTATTTAGTCGGGGATGATGGTGGTGTGATTGTGAGTTTTCCTGAGGAAAAGTTCCATTGGATCTTTGCCTTTTTACAGATGGCATCGACAGCCGCCATGAGGGAGGTATTGGTTAGATGGAGTTTGATGGGGGTATGGTATTGTGGATGGTTACCCGGCATGACGAAGCTCAATCCATGGTTGGATTGGTATTGTGTTCTCATGGTTTCAGTGAGTTGCATGAGTGCATGTGCGACATCTTTAGAATCGATAGAGACTTGTTTAAGTTTCAGAGCCACACATTTTTTTATATGTGGTGTTGGTTCTTTACCGAGGTAGGTGTCATAAGTTTTTCCGAAATGGGTGTTTTCGGCGAGGAGCGCTTGGGAGAGTAGGAAGAGAATGAGGCATGGCTTCATAATAGGAAAATGAGGGTAGGGACGAGTTTGGTGTCAGAGGTAGGGGGCGAAGAGTTGTGCGGCGCCGTCGCGGAGTTTGATGGGGAGGGGTCGGTGCTGGATTTGGTCTAGGGTGATGCGTGTGGCGTTGGCGAGTTTTTGATCGATGATGGTATCGAGTTGTCGGGCGAGGGTTGCGTCATAGCATTCGAGGTTGTATTCGAAATTGAGTCGCATGCTACGGGCGTCCCAATTAGTGGAACCGATGAGTGACCAGAGGTGGTCGACGACGAAGAGTTTGGTGTGGTCGAAGGGAGCGGGGGAGGAATAGATGTGGATGCCTTTTTTGATGAGGTGTTGGAGTTGTGGGACCATGGCCCAGTTCATGATGGCGATATTATTTTTGGATGGGAGGAGGATTTCGACGGTGACGCCGCGCATGGCAGTGACGGCGAGGGCGTCGAGGATGGAGTCGGCGGGGAGGAAATAGGGGGTGACGATGCGGACATGTTCGCGTGCGATAGAGAGGGCGCCGAGGATGATTTCGTTAATTTTGTTGAGGTCTTCATCTGGGCCATCGGGGACGCCGCGGGCGACGACTTTTCCATGGCGTTCGAGATCTGGGAACCAGGTGGGGCCGACGAGGGTTTCTTGGGTTGTGAATGCCCAGTCGATGGCGAATGCTTCTTGGAGTTCAGCGACGACGGGTCCTTGGACTTTGAAGTGGAGGCAGGCGACGGGGAAATCTGGTTGGAGGTTGAGGCAATGGCCTTCGCGGATATTGGTGCCTCCGGTGAAGCCGATTGTGCCATCGACGACGAGGATTTTTCTATGATTGCGCAGGTTGGCAAATGCCATGCTCCAGGGGGCGCGTGAGGGTAGGAATTCGGCTACATTGATGCCCGCTTTTTTGAGTCTACCGACCATGCTGGGTTTGGAGTATCGGGAGCCGACGCCATCGATCATGACGCGGACTTTGATGCCACGTTGTTGGGCATTGGTGAGGGCGGTGAGGAACTGGTCACCAGCGCGGTCGCTATCGAAGATGTAGCTATTGAGGGTGATGGAGACTTGGGCGGAGTCAATGGCTGCGAGCATCTCTGGGTAGGCGGCATCTCCATTGATGAGAGGAGTGATGGCGTTACCGAGGAGGAGGGGCTTTCGGGTGAGTTGGGAGCCGAGTTCGACGAGGCCGAGGAAGTTTTGGTGTTCGAGTTTGGCGTGATGGATGAGGCGTTGGTCTTCACTGGTGAGTTCCTGGGAGGGGTCATGGTCCCAGACGTTGAGTAGGCCCAGCGAGACGGCTTTCCGTTCGATGCGGTTGATACCGAGCACGAGGTAGGCGATCGAGCCGATGATGGGGGAGAGCCAGGAGAGACCGATCCATGCGATGGCAGACTTTTTTTCCTTCTTACGGAGGATGGCGTGGACCGTGACGGCACAGGCACCGAGGACGTGCAGGATTGAGGCGATGGTGGGCCAGAGGGCGCGCGCATCATCCATTAGTTCTCTGAGCAAGGGATCCATCCAGTGGCATTCTAACGGCTGCTAGAATCCTGTCAATGATGCCCTATGCTGATGAGAGGGTGTATGGGGGGAAATGTTTGGGGGGGAGGACGAGAGCGGTGTTAGTTAGCTCTGGGGTTGGTAGGCGGGGTTCGGTTGGTTAGGCACGGGGGCATTGATTTGTTTCCGCCACTTTTTGAGTTTAGTGTGGAGTTCTTGGACTTTTTCTGGGTGTGATTTGGCGAGGTTTTTGGACTCAGATTTATCGTCTTTGAGGTTATAGAGTTCGAAGTCACCATTTTCGAAGTACTCGATGAGTTTCCAGTCACCGTATCGGATAGCGGATCCTGGGCGGGTACGGAAGAGGATGTCTTGGGCATCTTTCATGCCGAGGGCACCTGGTTTCCCGTATGCTTGGAGGTAGATGGGGAAGTGCCAGTAGAGGGCGCGATCGGCGAGTGGTTTATTTTCGAAGAGGGGCATGAGGCTAAGGCCATCGAGAATTTTACCTTTTGGGGGGGCGGTACCGGCGGCGTCACAGAAGGTAGGGTAGAAATCGAGATTTGTGACGGGGGTGTGGCAGATGGATCCGGCTTTAATTTTGGCTGGCCAGCGGATGAAGAAGGGTTCGCGGATACCGCCTTCGTAGTACATGCCTTTGCCACCGCGGAGGGGGCGTTGGAGGCTGGTGACATTGACACCGCCGTTATCTGAGGTGAAGACGATGAGGGTATTTTCGGCGATACCGTTGGCGTCGAGAGCGTCGAGGACGCGGCCGACATTTTGATCGAGCGATTCGATCATGGCGGCATAGACGGGGTTATTTTGGGCGTCGTTACCGCCTTTCTTTTTATATTTCTCTACGAGTTCTGGTTTGGCTTGGAGTGGGGTATGGACGGTAAAGTAGGGGAGGTAGAGGCAGAAGGGTTGGTCTTTGTGTTTGGCGATAAAGTCGATCGCTTTGGTGGTGAGGATATCGGTAAGGTAGGTGCCCTTTTCTTTGACCTCGAGGTTTGGGTATTTGAATGGGGAATGGTATCCACCATTGTAGGGACCACCAGCGGCGGTGCCACCGACGTTGATATCGAAGCCATTTTTGAGTGGGTCTTTAGTGACGTGCCATTTCCCCATGGTGGCAGTGGTGTAGCCAGCGGCTTTGAGGGCGTGGCCGAAGGTCAGGTTATCTTGTTTGAGGTGTTGGGTATTTTTGGTTGGGATAATTTTTCGGTCTTTTGATTTTCCGCGGTCGGAATTCATGACTGTGTAGACTCCGTGGCGTGGGGTATTTTGTCCGGAGATGGCGGAGGCTCTGGATGGGGCGCAGTTTGCAGCGGAGGCGTAGCCATTACTAAAGATCATTCCTTCTTTGGCGATGCGATCGATATTGGGGGTTTCGTAGAAGGTCGAGCCATTGATCGAGACATCGGCCCAACCGAGGTCATCGATATTGATGTAGAGAATGTTAGGTTTATCGGCACCGAGAGCGGTGGCGGAGAGGGTGACGAGTGCGAGTAAGGACTTTGCTATTCGGTTCATGGTGTGTGTGTATTGAGTGGGGGGGGATTGGAAATGACAGTGGCATCAGTGTGTGGCTGATGGTTTGTACCATAAGGGTACTGGATTGTTGAGGATTATTGGACAAGCATCACGCGGTAGAAGCGTTTAGAAGCGGTTTCTGCGGCGGCATCTAGGAGGTTGATCTGAGTGGAGTTAGAGTCTGCTAGAACTGGGGATCCGAGGTTTTGCCACGAGTCAGAATCGAGTGAGTCAGAAACTTGGACTTGGTAGGTAAAGCCGCTGTGTGAGGCAAAGTTGAGGGTGAGGTTCCCGGAGGTATCGACGGACTGGGTGGCGACGGTAAAGCCGCCAGTGTTTGGGATTGGGACATCAGTGACAGATCTTGGGGACGGGCCGGTTTCTTGACCCACGAGTTCGGGGTCGAGGCCTGGGAAATTATCTTTATAGGTTGCGTAGAGCGGGTTCCAGGTGGGGCCTTTATCGGCGCCTACGAGCCAGGCATTGAGGTCGTAGGTCAATTCATTGGCGATGTCTTTATGGAGGATATAGTCCCAATATTCTCTGCTGCTAGATGGGTCTTCGGAGTCATCTGCATTTTCGACATCGACATAATCCATGAGGTTGACGGTTTCTGAGAGGTCGTCGCTGAGGTTATAGAGTTGGAATTGGTCGTATTGGTCAGTGGGGTCGTAGTAGGGATCGTAGCCGTAGATGAGTTTGTAGCGTTTGCCGTTGATTTGTTTGATGACAGCGGAGCTGGCGAAGGCGCGTGAGTCCATGTATCCGGGGAAGTGGTAGAAGATGGGGCTGCGATCACGCGAGACGTTATCGGGGTCGAGGAGGTGGTTATAGAGTGATTCACCATCGAGCGGGTGGGTGGAGGCATCTGGGTAGGTAGCTCCTGCGAAGTCGAGGATGGTGGGGTAGAAGTCCACGGTATGGACGAGGGAGTTAGAAACCTTAGCTGCGGGGATGTTACCGGGTTGCGCGACGATGAGTGGGACGCGGATACCGCCTTCGAAGTGCATACCTTTGGCGCCGCGAAGTGGGTAGTTTGAGGTTTCTGGGTTACTGCCACCGTTATCTGCGGTGAAGAAGATGACTGTGTTAGAGGCGATGGAGTCGGCATTGTCCCCATCTCTGTTAGGGTCATCTAAGAAGTCGATAATGCGTCCGACGGCTTGGTCCATACTTTCGGTGAGGGCTGCGAAGCTAGATTTTGTATCATGTGATGGAGGGGTGAGGGACGCCTTGGCATTGTATTTAGCGACGAGGTCTGGGCGTCCTTGGAGTGGGCCGTGGGTGGCGTAGAAGTGGTACTGGACGTAGAAGGGATAGCCTGAGAGATCACCGGTTGGGTAGGTGGCGACGAAGTCTTCGAAGGCGTCTGCGGTGGCATCGGTGATATGTTTTTGGGTTCCGACGAGGGTGTCTGAGTCATTCCCATTTTCGTAGGGTTTGATGTAGGTATCGACGTAGGACTGGGTGTAGTCGTCGGCGTAGGCATCGAGTTCGGCGCCGACATTGGCGTGGAAGGTACGTGGTGAGCCCTGAGCGAAGTAGTTATCGGGGTTTCCTTTATGGCCGCCGCCGTAGTTGTAGTCGAGTCCTTGGTTGAGTGGGAATGTAGCGTCTGAGGCATTGCTGGAGCCGACGTGGTATTTGCCGATATGTGCGGTGACGTAGCCGGCATTGTACATGGCTTCGGCGAGGGTGATGGTATTTTCATCGCCATTGATGAAGTCATCGACGGAGGAATCGTCGTCGAGGCCTTGTTTAGCGGCGGTGAGGTAGGTGGTGCGGCTACCGCCTGAGCGGCTGAGGCTAGAGACGTTATAGACGCCATTGCCTGAGCGAGCTGAGTATTGGCCGGTCATGAAGGCGGCACGGGTGGGGGCGCAATTGGGTTGGGCGTAGCACCAAGTGAAGCTGACTCCCATGTCGGCGAGGCGTTGGATATTTGGGGTTTCGTAGAAGTCTGAGATATTTCCTTCGGAAGCGGCAGCGACTGAGCTATCGGTCCAGCCCCAGTCATCGACGAGGATATGGATGACATTGGGGCCTGATGAGGCGGTGGGTCGGGTTGGTGGTGGTGGGTCTACGATGCCGTCGATAGAACCGAGGAGAGCAAAGTGGAGGTCATTGCCATTGGTAAGTGCTTCCCATGCGTTGCCTGATGAATTGTTCTTTTTGATGAGGGTTCCGGCGGTGTAGCCGTTTTGTTTATTGAGTTTGAAGTTGGTATTCGAGTCGGTTGTGCTGAGGACGATGGCGTACTTACCGGCATTGAGGTTTTGGGTAGTGGCGAAGTCGATCTGGATATAGTCGCCGGAGCTGAGTCCTGAGGTGGGGAGGGTGCCGGAGTCGGAGTAGATAGCGGCGCCGGTGGGGAGGCCATTTGTGTCTGCGGCGTAGATGGCGAGGTCGAGTGAGGCGATGGTGCCGGGGCTGCCCATTTGGAGGATGATTCCAGTAAGTTGGGCATTCGTGGTGAAGTCAAAGCTTTGTCCTTTGGAGCCTTTAGTGGGGTCGGTGGCGACGGCAGTGGAGCCATCACTTGCGCCAGTGTTGTTGATGGCTGGGTTGGCCGGGATGGAAGCAATTTCTTGGATGCTCAGAGCTGCCCAGGATGGGCAGGTAGTGCCAAGGAGGAGAGAGAGAAGTGCAGGGTATTTCATGGCATCAACTAATGGGTGAAGGGGTGAATGTATTACGGCTTATTTGTTCCGCAGGTAGATGGTGATGGAGCCCAGGCCGACGAGGGCCTCTGGGCGACTTGTGGGGGTGGGCTTGATGGATGGCTTGGGGGTGGGTTTGGCGATTTTTGGGGTCACGGGGGGAGATTTTTGAGCTTTTAGGCTGCCGATGCGGGGATTTTTGACAGCGAGGAAGACGTTATCGAGTCGAGCGAACTGGCCGACACCGGCGGTGCTGGTGAACTCGATGAAGACGAGTTTACCGAGGGCGTTGGGTTGGTGGATGAGTGAGGTATCGGCAAGGGGGTCGGTTTGCCATTTTGCTCGTCCTTGGTCGGGTTGTGACTGCCAGGTATGGAGGGGGATGCGCTTACCGGTGAGGGTATTGTCCTCGGTGACGAAGAGGTGGCAGAGAATCTCGTTTTCTTGGGCGTGCCAGCGGCTGGCAGCGATCCATGAGAAGTGTCCGAAGAACTGGTCTTCTTTTTTGAAGCGATGGTTGGTGGACTGGGCGAAGCTGATGCATTTTCCGCCATTGGCGACGATTTGGCGGCCGAGTGTGGCATTGACTTCGGAGCCGAGGCCTTGGGGGAGTTGGGGTTTCAGCTGGATGGTCTCGCATTCAGCTGTGGGGGTCCAGCTGGATTGGGTACCAGTGAGACTGCCGAAGTCACCTTCTTTTTTGGTGGGGCCATGCGGTGCGTAATCGACGAGGGTTTTTTCCCCAGCGATACTGGGGAGTGCGAGCGTGGCGAGAGTGATGAGGGTGGTGGTGACGTTCATGCTTCTATTCTTAAGAATGTTGAGCATGGACGCTTTGTTACGCAGAAAATACGTGTGGGGGAGGATTAGCGTGCCGCGAGCGGGGCAATCAAGTTGCTTGGGGGTTCATTTTTTTTGTAGAGGCGCGTGATTTGGCGCGGTGTGAGTGCGGCGGGGAAGATGTAGAGTTCATCGATACTGCCGGAGAATGTGGAGAATTGGTCGCCGGACTCGAGGCGTTTACCGATGTAGGCGAGGTGGGCGTTTTTATCGCTGATATCGGTATTAATTTTGGCGTTACGGGCCCAGGAAGTGGTATCGAGTTTTCCATCGACGTAATGGAGGACTTGGGAGGCGACGTTATTTGAGTCATTGGGGCGGAAGACGGAGACGATATGGTGCCAGGTAGCGTCACAGATGACTTTGGTGCCGCTGACTGAGCCTCGGCCGAATTCGGTACGCAGGGCACCGCGGATTCCGCCGTCATTGGCGGTGTTCCAGGCGATTTGCCATTTTTCCCCTGATTTTTTATTGGGGGTGCCCCAGGAGAGGATGGAATAGGCGTGTTTATTTTTGTTATTTCTGGGGATACGGACCCAGCATGCGACGGTACGTTCTTTGGTTCCTGAGATACCTGGGAATTGGGTGGTGAGGTAGGATCCGTCGCCGTAGAGGCGGATGGCACGGCCAAACTTACCATTGATGGAGTGGATGCCATAGCCACCTTTGCCGGCAGATTTGTCGTGGGCTACGACGGCGGCAAAGCGATTGTATGGGTGGGTACCAGTTTCTGGGAAGGTTTCATTATCGACGCTATCGAAGGACCAATGGACGAACTCAGCGGCTTTGCCTTCGGTGAGTTGGGGGAGTTCGTCTTTGATGTTGGTGGCGTCGAGGGTGAGTGACTGGACGGGGAGGTTTTCTTTTGAATTGAAGCGCAGTGATTGGTCTTTTGAGAGGGTGGTGGTGGCTGCGAGGTTATTTTTGAGATTGGTATCGAGGGTACCTTCGAGCACGTGGACTTCAGTGGTGTCTTTATCGACTGCGAGTGCGAAGGCGCAATCGGGGTCGTAGAAGGTATTTGATGGGGTTTCGAGGGCGAAACCGTTGGCGCTATTGGGAATATGCACGACGCCTTTGCCGTTGAGAAGTTTGGCGTGGTGGGGGGTGAGGTTTTCGATGCTGGCGGGCCCTTCGAGGAGGACGCGGGCACCGGAATCGAAGGTGATTTCAGCTTTGCCGGCCTCGAGGGTCATGACGCCGGGTTTGAGCCAGGTGCCGATGGGGGTATCGCCACTGGACCAGACAGCGTCGAGGCTGTTGGTGACGCGGGCGATGTTCATTTCTTCGGCAGGGAAGGCATCAGCGATGGAGTTTGATTGATCTGCGTCTTGGTCCTGAGGTGGGCGTGTGAGAGCGTAGGTAAAGATCCCCACGGTGATGGCGGCGGCAGTGGGGATGAGGACGGGGCGCAGCCAGGTTTTCGGTTTTGGCTGGATGAGAGAATGGTCAATCTCCGAGCCATTGAGTTCCCAGGTGAGGCGGCCGTGGATTTCTGATTGTTGGCAGTAGTGGGCGAGGGCCTTTGGGTCGGTACGCAAGATTTCCTGAAGGCGGGCAAAGTCTTGCTCGCTGATCGTTCCGTCCATGGCTTGGCCGATGAGTGCGATAGTTTCTTCGTTCATGTCGATGCGTTGAGTGATTTTTCCATACAGCTGCGCAGGGCTTTGTGGCAGCGGAAGAAGGCTTGTTGGAGGGCGCCTTCTTTTTTACCCATTTCTGCGGCGATGGCGCGGACGGTATTGCCGAGGGTGTAGCGTTTGTAGATGAGGTCTCGGTCGCGTTCTTTGAGTTTCGTGAGGCAAGTGCGCAGGGCGGACTGGATGCGGCTTTGGGACTCATCGTCATCGGAGGTATAGTAGTCCGAGATGCCATCGAGGATATCACTATCGAAGACGAGCCAATTTTTGCGTTTATGGGCATTGAGGGCCTCCATGGTTTTGAGGTAGGCGATGCGGCAAGCGAAGGCTTTAAAATTGGTACCGAGTTCGAAGGTATTCATTTTATCCCAGAGGACGATATTGGTCTCTTGGAGGACGTCATCGTGGGAGACTTTAGGGGCAATGCTACGGATGTACCCGAACAGGAGAGCCTGGTGGTTGGTAACGAGTTGGAGGTATTCGATTTGTTCCGGAGTCATTGCGGTGCACTATCCAATGTGGATATCACACTGACTATTACGCAATTTTTGAGGGAAAGGAGAGAAAGAAATGTGGTGGGTGGGGGTGATCATTGATTTTTAGGAATGATCGTGAGGCGGTAGAAGGTGTGTGGGGTATTTGAGTTTGGGGCTTTCGCTTGGAGGCTGAGTGTGCGGGTACCGTTATGGTCTTGTTGGTTGAGGGTGGTGAGAGTGGTTGGGGTCCAGCTGAGGAGGTCGGTGCTGGTTTCGACTTGGTAGTCGGCGAGTGTGAGGGCGTCGATATTGAGTGAGAAGGTAAGGGTGACTGAGCCATCTGCTTGTGGGGTGATGGCGGTGATGTTGGTAGTGGTGGCATTGTTAGGGTTAGAGCCAAAGAAGTACTCGGTGAAGTTATTGAGTCCATCTTGATCGCTATCGCTGGTGGTGTGTGAGACGGAGCCTGCGAGGACTTGATCGAGAGTGAACTGGTCGTGTTTCCAGCGGTCGTAGGCATTTGCTTGCTCTGAGCTAGCGTCGAGTTGTTGGAGGTAGGCGATGAGTTGGGAGCGTTGGGTGGGGGTGAGGGTGGAGATGGCTCCGTGTTGGTCGGAGGGGTTACGGGTGGTGAGGAGGTCATCGAGGGTGGCAGCTGAGCCATCGTGGAGGTAGGGGGCGGTGTTCCAAATGCCCTTGAGTGTGGGGGTATCGAAGCCGGTGAGTGGGGCGCCGAGTCGTTGGCCACTGGAGGGGAGTGCGGTACCGACATTATGGAGTTTCAGGTCTGGTGAGTCGGTGAATGCGGCGGAGTCGTGGCAGGTGTAGCAGCGGAGGGAGGTGAAGACTTCTTTGCCCTTGATCGCATCATGGGTCATGCTGCCATCTTGGTTTCGGTGTGGGCTAGGAGGGATATTGGTGAGTGAGTTGACGTAGGCGGCGAGGGCGTCGAGATCGGGGTCGAGGCCGGCTTTGGGATCGCCGAGTGGGGTGTTTCGGGTGCCGGTATTGAAGAGTGAGTCGTCGATGAAGCCGGTGCCGCCGAAGTTGTTTCGGATGTCATGTTCAAAGTCTTGGATTTCGTCGAAGTTACCTGTCCAGTGTACGCGACCGTGGCCGGTACCTGAGCGACCCCGGAGGGTGGTGGTATTGCGCAGGCCTTCGCCGCGCTGGGTGAAGTCCCAGGTACGTCCATCGTGGCCGCCGTCATCGTGGCAAGCGGCGCAGCTGATGTAGGCATCTTTGGCCATGCGTGCGTCGCCAGCATTGTAGAAGAGTTGTTTGCCCTTGAGGACGGTGGGGGTGAGGGTTTCGTTAGAGACGGTTTTAGCGACACCGACGACGGGCATATTGAAGCCGACTTTTGATTGGATTTCGGAGATATCGTAGACTTTGACATCACGGCTCATGAAGTGGTGGACGAAGAGGTGGGAGCCGTCTGGCGAGCTGATGAGCGAGCGAGGTGCGAGGCCTGAGTTATCGACTCCGCCGCGGCGGTTGCCAGTGAAGCTGTCGCGGATTTCGATTTGGTTTGAGGCTTCGAGGGTCACGAATGCGTAGCCACCGTCTTGGGAGAATTCGATGTCACTTGGCATACCGACGTCATTGAAGTCGATAGATTGGGAGCCATTGAGGGTATTGGTGTTGATATCGAGGGTACTGGCGATGGGGCGGATTGAAGTTTGGAAGTCGAGCGGGGTTCCATCGCGGTGGGTACCGCCGAAGATATTGTCTTTTTTACTGGGGATCCAGACTTGGGTACCATCTGGGCTGACGGTGAGTGAGGGGAGGTAGTTTGGTACGCCACGGGCTTGGAAGGAATCGTCAATGGAGGTGGAGTCGGCAGGCAAGAGGAACTGGCGGGTGAGCGTCATGGAGGAGGGGTCGAGCTCGGTGATTTGGGCTGCGGCATCGGGGCTGATGAAGCGGGTGACAAAGAGGCGTGTGTTGTCGTGGGTCATTGCGAGGCCACGGGGCATGGGGCCTACTGGGGTGGTGGCGACGATGGCGCCGGTGCTGAGGTTGATTTTGGCGACTTGGCCGAGGGCTTCGAGGCTGAGGTAGCCGAAGGATTTATCTGGGGCAATGAGGAAGCTGTGTGGGCGGCTGGCGTAGGGGAGGGTGTGGGTGTGGAGGAGGGTGCCGGAGGAGGGATCGTGGACGGTGAGGGTGGCGTCCTCTTTATTGGCGACCCAGAGTAGGCCTGAGGCATCGACGGCGATAGAGCGCGGGTGTTTGCCGGTGGGGGCTTCCCAGAGTTTGATGAATGGGAAGGTGCCCTGCATGGCGGTGATGGAGTTATTGTCGATGTTGACGCAATAGACTTGTTGGTTATCTGGATGGAAGGTGAGGGTGTTAGAGCGGGTAGGTGGGGTGCTTGTGGTGGGTCGAGCGATGGTGGTGGTGATGGTGGAAGTGAGGGTTCGGACGCCATCTGTGGCGTGGACGGAGATGGTGTAGTGGCCGGGAGAGGAGTAGGTATGGGTGGTGGAAGCGGAGGTGGAGGCTTGGGTTTGGGTGCCATCTCCAAAGTCCCAGGTATAGAGGACTTCACCGACTGCGGAGCTTGCTTGGGTGGAGAATTGGCTGGGTGATCCGAGGGTGGTGGAGTCTACCTGAGGGGATTGAAGGGTGAGTTGGTCACGCAGTTGTTGGACGGCATTTTGGGTAAAGTGGGAGTCGAAGATTTGGATATCGTCGAGGGTGGCATGGGCGCGTGCCCCGATGGTGTCCCGTGGGAGGTCGATTCCGACGGAGAGGGCACCTTGGTGGATGCCATTGGCGTAGAGTTGGGTGGTATTCCCTTGGCGGGAGAAAACGAGGTGGGTGGATTGGTTGGGTGGGCACGTATAGTTCCAGAATTGGGTACCGTTGGAGGTTTCGATCCCTAATTTTTGTGGGTTATCTGGGTGGTTGAGAAGGAGGCTATTTGAGGTGTCACTGAAGAGCTTCTGGGTGCTTGCGTTGTATGTATGGGGTGTGACAAAGAGCGAGAGTGTCCAATCATTGGTGATTGGGGAGTCTGCGAGCAGGAGCTGATCGGTAGAGCCATTGAGGGTAAGGGCGCTGGCGGTGTAGGTGGGGGTGCCAGTGGCGGAGGCATGGAGGCCTGAGATCGAGTCGTTAAGGTCTCCGCTGAGGAGCCATTGGTGGAGGGGGCTACTGGCTTGGCTTTGGTAGAAGTTATCGAGGACTTGGGTGGGAGTGAGGACGTAGTTGAAGACGCGGACATTATCGAGCGAGCCTTGGAGGTTTTCTGGGGTGGAGCCGGTATCTTCGATACGGCCGATACTGCTGAAGGCGGTGCCGATGTCGCCGCTGGTTTTATTGGCGCTGGCATTGAGTTGGCCATTGATAAAGATTTGGACGTCACCGGTGGAGGCATCGCGGGTGAGGGTGAAGTGGCGGAGGATGCCATCGTTGATAGGGAAGGAAGTGGTGAGTGGATTTTGGTCACCGACGCTGATGCAGAGGTGGCCTGAGGGATTGAGCCAGCCCCAGAAGATGTCATTTCCTGATCCGACGACCTCCACGCCGGTGACACCTGGTGACTGCCAAGAATTGTTAGCACCGGTGCTGGTGGTGGTGAGGTGGAAGCTGAGACTGGAGGTGGATTGGAGTTCGCTGAGAGCGTCGGGGAGGGCGAGGTAGTCATCATTGCCATCGAGGCTGAGTTTACCTGCATTGAGAGTGGCTCCGTTGGTGAGGGTGCCATTGAGGGTAGCTACGGAGTCTAGGGTGTTACCATTGAAGTTGAAACTATGTTGGAGACCGAGGGTATCCTCTGGGTTGGTTGGGGTAGACGAGTTGCCGGTGCGGAAGGCGAAGATGAGGTCATTGGCGAGGGCGTTGCCAGCCCAGTCATTGACACCGCCAGCGCGTAGGGTGACGAGGTAGGTGGTATCGAGAGTGAGTGGGGATGCTGGGGTGAAGTTTACGATTCCGAACTGTAGTGAGAAGGTTCCATCGATGGCGGTAGCGAGTTGGCCTTGGTCGTCGAGTGGTTGGACGGAGATATTGGAGGTATTGAGGCTTTCGAGTTCGATATTATCGGAGAATGCGATACCGATGCGGGAGGTGGTGGCGAGATTGGTTTGGCCGTTGGCGGGGCTGGTAGCGATGACTTCGGGGGCGCGGGTATCGGGATCTTTTTGGGAGGGGATGAAGCCGGTACCGGTACCGTGGTCGTTGCCGACGAAGAGGACGTTGCCGAAGGGGACGGCTTGGCCGAAGTCGGGGTTTGAAACATTGTTGAGGCCGCCGCGCGCTGCAATGGTGGGGTTTTTGGGGTCTGAGATATCGAGTTTGACGATTTCAGCTTGGCAGCCGAGGTAGACGAACTCGTCTTGGGAGCTGGTGTAGAGTTGGCTACCGACGACGGGGGTATTGGCGTGGCTTTCGAGGAGGATTTGGCCCTCGTCATCGATGGAATAGATGGCGGTGCGTGCGGAAGAAGCCCGGGTAGCAAAGCTGATGGTTTTGCCATCGAATCCTGGGGCGTAGTATCTTTCTGGGATAGAGCTGAGGGTATCGAGGAGGCTGGGATTGAGTGGGTCTGAGATATCGAGGGTGGAGAAGCCTGAGGAGGTTTCCATGGAGGTGACTAGGAGGCGGTTGCCCCAGGCCCAGATGGGGCCGATGCTGAAGCCACCGAGTTGTCCGTTAGGGATGGGGTTGGGAGCGGCATCGGGGCGGGTGGCATGGGTTGGGTTTTCGATATCGCTGACGTCGATGATGTGGAGGCCGTTACCTCCTGCGGCGACGTAGACGTAGGGGTGTTGCCAATGGAGTTGCCAGGGGGTGTTGGTGTAGTCACCACCTCCGAGAAACTCGTAGAGGCTGACGCGAGAGACGGCATTGATGTCGGTGACATCCCAGATCTGAATCCCTTTATGGCTGGGGAGAAGTAGGAGTTTTTTATCTTCGACTTCAGCGACGCAGATCGCATGGATTTCGCGCATGGCGGAGGTGGTATTGCTGGGGTCCCAGATGGTTTTGACGTGGCGTGGTGCGCGTGGGTTTGAGACATCGTAGAACTGGATGCCACCGCGGATATCGCCACGGACACCGCCGCCATCTTGGGCAAAGACGGTGGCGAGGTAGCCGTTGACCATGTGTGCGAGATTGTATCCGTATGGGTAGCTTGTGCCACTGAGTGGGCCGTCATCGTATGGGGAGATGCGGCTGATTTCCTGCATGAGTTCAGCGTCTGTGTAGGTGAGGTTGCCGACACCTGGCCCGGGGTTGGGTTCTGTTTGTGCAGCGAGTGACAGAGCTGCGGCAATGCTGCCGCTCAGAATGGAGAGTGTGCGCTTCATGGGATGCAGGCCTCGGAGGGTGGTCGAGGAAGGAAGGTGTTATACAGGTAGGGTCCTGATAAACTACGCAATGGCTGCGAGGCCTGTCAAACTGAAAGCTCTTAGTTTGAAGGGATTAAGTAAGGTGTCTCTGGTGGTGAGACTGGCCGATTTGGCCTTGCTGGTGTAGGCGTGCGTATGGGGGCTGCCTTTGGATAGCTAGCGGCGTTTGCGGCGTAGGAGGAGGGTGAGGGAGCCGAGGCCGAGGAGGGAGATTGAGCTGGGTTCTGGGACGGCGGTGAAGACGACTTCGGCAAAGCCTGCGCGGTCATTTTCGCCGTGGGTGGAGAGAATTTCGATACCGATATATTGGGCGGATGCGATTGAGCTGAGGTCGAATGATCCATCGAGGGCATTGACACCTGATTCATCGGCACGGGTGAGGTTACGGGTAGCACCGAGTTGGGTCCAGCCGCCGGAGCTAAAGTCGTAGTCGGTGGGAGTGGCTGAAATGGCGGGAGCGGAGACTGAAGGGCTGGTGGCGAAATAGATATTGAAAGCATTCATGCCACGGCCTGAGTGTGAGCCTTCATTGACATTCCAGAGGAGCATTTCACCGAGTTGTGTTTGGGTGGATCCGAAATCGATGACTGCCCAGCCGAGTTTACTGTTGGTGGCACCTGAGAGTTGGTTTCCTTGCCAATCGTTTTGCCAGGCGGAGTTATGGGTCCAAGTGACGGGTGAATCTGCGCCACCTGTCTGGGTGATACCGGCTTTATTGGTGGTGGTGAGGATACTTCCGCTGCCACTGAGGGAGTCGCCTTGGTGGTGACCGGTGATAGCAGATGGGTCAATGAGGGTTGCAGCTGTGAGCAAAGGAGCGGTGGCTGCGAGAGTGCTGAGGATGACGGTTTTCATGAGGAAAAGGATTAGCGTTTATGGGCGTTTACGGCGTAGGAGGAGGGTGAGGGAGCCGAGGCCGAGGAGTGAGACAGAGCTGGGTTCTGGGACGGCGGAGGTGGTTTCGTGGAGGATATAGCCACTGAGTCCGGGGTCGGAGCCGGTGTTGACATTGAGGGTGATGTCTTGGGTGATGGCATCGGCGGTAAAGGTGCCGACGACGGTACCGAAGTAGCCGGGTTGTGGGTTGGCGGGGTTTGAGTTCCCGTAGGCTCCGCGGGTGAGTACGGGGGCGTTGGTAAAGTCGCCTTCGCCGTTATCGACATTATAGGCGCGGGTATTGATGCCACCGCGGCTATCGTGGATGCCGATGAGTTGGATTTGGTAGATTCTACCGATGGTAAGGCCAGTGAGGGTTTGTGTGAAGGAGCCTCCGGTGGCGGTGTGTCCTGAGAGGACGGTATCGATATCGGGGTCAATTCCGGTGCTTCCCCAGAAGTCACGGCTACCGCCGGATTTGACGAACTGGACGCCATTGAGGATGACGGAACTACCTGAATCTGGGTGACCGTAATCGATTGCGGAGATGAGTGTGACCGCGGAGGTTGCGGTGAGGCCGCCATTGCGGCTGGCATCGAAATCGTTGAGGAAGAGGGATTGGTCGGTGTGATTGAAGTTGAATGCGCTACCCCAGGTGATGGTGGCGGCGGAAGCGAGAGGGCTGAGAAGGATAGTCAGGAGGGAGAGGGAAGAAATTTTCATATTGGGAGAATGAAGAACGGAGATCCTTTATAAAAACCTATCGCACAGGGTGTCAATCAAGATTCATTGTTTGTTAGATGGTTGGGAAGAGAAGAGGAGGAGTGGGCCTTGATTTTGGGCGGCGAGGATGTGGGTGGATTGCGTGTTGGGCAGGGTGATGATGGCTTTTGTATCATTGGGGAGGAAGATACCGCTTTGTGGGAATGTGAGGGTTTGGAAGTGGGATCCATTCCATTCGAGGTGGGTGCCTGGGGTACCGCGCCAGAGGCCAGTTTCGATCCAATTGGAGAAGTGGTTTTGGGCGAGGATGAGTTCGATTTTACCATCGGCATCGAAGTCACCGGAGGCGATGGCATTGATGGGGGAGAGTTGGGCCTGCCAAGGGAGGGGGAGCCAGAAGAAGCTGGATTGTTGGTTGATCCAGACACCTGATTGCATGGAGTTGCAGACGAATTGTTGGGCGGCATCGAGGCGTTCGCCGTAGATATCTTGGAGGCTAGCGGAGGCGAAGTCGTGGTAAGTTTTGAATTGCTCGCTCACGGCGGGCATGGCTTGGCAGGTTCAGTATCGGCCCCTCAGAGGGAGGGGCGTGTGGTCGGATTTTTGGATTTTGGCTTCGACGATGCGTTTATTGCCGCTACCATCCATATCTCCGTAGTAGAGGAGTGCTGGGTAGTTTGGGTTGGGGGATTTGTATTTGGTGTTGGTACTGGAGTTGCCGGCGACGATATCGAGGTCGCCGTCGTTATCGACATCGACACAGGCGATGGAGCGCCACCAGCCGGATTTTTTTGCGAGGGCTTTTGATGCTGGGTGAGAGGACCATTGGTTTTGTGAGAATTGGAAGATTTTGATGGGGCCCCAGTCGGTGGCGAGGCAGAGTTCGGCGGAGCCATTGCCGTCGAGGTCGGCCCATTGGGCGTCAGTGACGAGGCCGGCGTATTTGATGAGGTTTGGGGTGATTTCGGTGAAGCGGACAGCATTTTGCGTGCTCTCATTTCTAAGGAGGCGATTTTTGGGGGGATTGGGGTAGTCATGAGGGACCGCGCGTGAGCCGATGAAGAGGTCGAGGTCGCCATCGGCGTCGAAGTCGTGAGCGGCAACGCAGCTACCGGAGTCGATGAGGGCAGGGAAGGCGTCATCGGGGGCTTCGGTGAGGGTGACTTTTCCGTCAACTAATTGGTTAAGGTAGAGGTGGTCGTAGTAGAGGATGTCGTCGGCTTTGTATTCGTTTCCGCCGGTGATGACGAGGAGGTCGAGGTCGCCATCGGAGTCGGCGTCGAACCAGAGGGCAGCGGTGTCGTCGGCATATTTAGCGAGGCCGTCGAAGGCGTTTTGGGGTGATTTTATATAGGTGTTGTTTTGGTTAAGGAAGAGAGCACCCGCTTGTTCATTGCCACCACCGACGAAGAAGTCGAGGTCGCCGTCGTTATCGACATCGCCTGCGGCGAGGCAGGGGCCGAGTTGGCTGAGTTTTTGTGGCAGGAGCGGTTGGATGGCGAAGTCATCGAAGATTTTTTCCCGGTGGGTGAAGTCGGGTGCGGTGAGGGTTTGGAAGGTAGCTTTGCTAGGTTGTTGTGCAATGGGGGGAGTGGTTTGCTCTTCTGCGATGGTGAGGTGCTGGCGGTTTTTGGCTTGGAGTTTGATGGATTGCGTTTTGCCTGAGGGCCAGGTGAGGCGGAGTGAGCTGGGGTGGGCTGAGCCGAGGCCGAAGTGGACTTTTGAATCGTGTTGGGATTGGAAGCCGGTCCAGGGGTTCAACCAGCGGGTGCGAGTGGTGCCGTTCGAGTCGACGAGTTCTAGCTTGGTTCCGATAGCCATGGCATTGCTAGTGGTGCCTTTGAGACTGACACTGAGGCTATTTCCGCTGGTCGCATTATTTTGATAGATTTTGATAGATTTCCCAAGATCTGAGACGACGAGGTCGAGGTCACCATCATTATCGAGGTCACCCATGGCGGAGGCATAGCTCATACCGAGCAGGTTGAGTCCCCAGTCATTTTTAGGGGTAAACTTGAGGCCATTTTGATTTTTGAAGACCAAGTTTTTTTCGAGCATGGGTGGTTGGTCTTTATGGAGTGCCCAGAGGGTATTGCCGATCAGTGCGGTATTGAGGTCTCCGATTTTTGAGGAGATGTCGGCATGGGTAAAGTTTCTGGACATACCATTGGAGACGAAGAGGTCTTGGAAGCCATCGTTATCGAGGTCACCGAATTTGGCAGACCAGCTCCAGTTAGAAGAAGCGATGCCAGCGATGAAGGCGGCTTCTTGGAACATGGAGGCGTTAGAGTTAATGAAGAGATGGTTGCGCATGGACTGGCGTGGGTTGCCAGTCTCTAGGACTTTTCTGCGTTCTGGGCTGATGCTCCCCATATTGACCTTACTCATGAAGTGGGTTGTGGCAGCCATATCGACTGAGAAGAGGTCTGGGAGGCCATCGTGGTTGATGTCGGTGAAGTCGCTGCCCATGGATGACCAGCTGATGCTGGGGAAGGTTTCTGCGATGACATTGGTGAATTGGGGGATACCTTTTGGATTTGGGCCATCATTTCTGAAGAGTCGGTCTTCTTTGAGGAAGTCATTGGCGACGTAGAGGTCGAGGTCACCATCGGTATCGTAGTCCCACCAGAGGGCGGAGAGGCCTTCACCGGTGAGGTGGACACCTGCGTTTTCGCTGATATTTTTAAATGATGGGATACCTTGTGGGTTATTGCCTAGGTTGAGGAAGAGGTAATCGGCACGGCCGTAGGAATCGACATTGTAGGAGCCATCGCCGCGGTCGATTATCTCGTAGAATTTTTCAAATTCTGGGGTGATAAGGGGTTTGCCATTTTGCATGACGAAGGGAGGGGTTTCGGGACGGCCTTTCGGGTTGTAGTAGCGATTACAGAGCAAGAAGAGATCGAGGTCGCCGTCGTTATCGATATCGGCGAAGTAGGGGGTCATGCTCGCATCGGCGACATTGAGTCCGGCGGCATCTGGGAGTTCGGTGAAGGAGCCTTTACCGTCGTTAAGGAAGAGTTGGTTAGGTTTAGCGAAGTTACACTGATAGAGGTCGAGGTCGCCGTCGTTATCGATATCGACGAGAGCGGCACCGGTGCCCCAATTTTGGTTAGATTGGGTAAAGGGGGTGTGTGATTCGGCAAATTCGAGTTGGCCCTTACCGAGGAAGAGTTTGTTACGTTTTGGGCCGTTGACGAGGTAGAGGTCGAGGATGTTGTCACCATTGATGTCACCGAGGCAGATGGCACCGACGGCGAAGCCGGAATGGTACAGGTCCGCACGTGGGTGGTTGGTGTCAAAGGTATGGGTAAATTCGACACCGTGTTTGGAGCTTGGGAGCTGCGCAAATGGGGCAGCATTGAGTGGGCTCAGGCTGAGAAGGGTGAGGGCTGGTAAGATCAATAGGGGTGATTTCATCGGGGCACGAAAAAGCTGCAGTATGTCTAGAGCTACTGCAGCTTGTGAGAGGGTCGATGGCAATTATTTTCTACGCCGGATAATCAGAGCGAGGCCGGCGAGTCCGATGAGTGCAGTGGAGCTGGGTTCAGGGACGGCTTCGACGATGACACCAGCGATGGAGCCACGGCCACCGGTTCTGCCAGAGGTGATGGTTAGGTCGCCTGATGTTTCGAAGGTAAAGTAGTTACCTGTTTGGGTTTGGGAGCCGGCACCGTCGCCGAGAATTTGGACCCAGTTATTACCAGCACCGGCATTGGCATCGATTATTGATCCGTATGCGGTGGCGTTTGCACCGGTATTTGATCCGTTAATAATTTGGCCAAGGGGGTTCTGGCCGTTGATGAGTATATCGCTTGTTGTGGTATAGGTAGTGGCGCCTGTTTGGCCTTGGTCGGACGAGAGGAGGATGTAGACGCGGTATTGAGCGTAAGTGACTGAAGTTAGTGAGATGGAAATGGCGCTGGCGGTATCATCGAGGTAACCCACTGCGAGTTTTGCCTGATCCGAGCCGACACCATCTTCACGGTTATAGTAGACATTGTTAGAAGACCAAGTGAGGGAGGTACCGGTACTTGCACCGGAGTCATCGATGAGGTTAGTGATGCTACCAGCGGCGAGTGATCCGGAGTCGCGATTGGTGGTATTATTCCAATTGGCACTGTTGATACCAGTGGGGCCGATTGGGCTATTTTGGTTAAAGTTTTGATTGGTATTTTCAGAGAAATTGATCGCGACGCTGGCGGCTATGGCGGAGCTAGATGCGAAGCCAAGGAGTGTGTAAATGGATAGGGTAGAGGTTTTCATGGGCATGGGTTCATTAGTGGGTGAGAGGCTTTTAGAAGGGAGGTTTAGCGGCGGCGGCGGATAACGAGTAGGCAGCCGGCGATTCCGAGGAGTGCAGTGGAGCTGGGTTCAGGGACGGCTTCGACGATGACACCAGCGATGGAGCCACGGCCAGTTCCGCCTGCGTTGGTGATGGTGAGGGTATCTGTGTTTGCGGATCCAAGGATATAATCACCAGTAACGCTGGCGGTGGCTTGAATCCAGGGTGCGGAGCCTGCACCAAAAGCGTGATGGCCAAGGGCTGTGAAGGACTGGCCGATGATGCCGACGCCATTGAGAGTAATGTCTTCTGAGGTATAGGTTCCTCCATTGCCTGAGTCGCTACCGAGAATGATGTAGACGTTATAGGAAGAACCGCCGAGAGAGCTGAGGCCTGTGAGAGTAATGTTAGGTCCAGCCCCACTATCATCGAGGTATCCTACGGAGAGCTTTTTATTGTTATTGGCGGTACCAGCATTGTTGCTCCAGGTATTTTGGCTAGAGTAGCTGAGTGAGACAGTTGTTGAGGCACCCGTGTCGTCGATGAGGTTATTGATGGTTCCGGAAGCATTATTCGCTGTGTGGTTCCAATTGGTGCCTGAGATGTTAGTGGGGCCAGTGAGAGAGGTGTCGAAAAGGTCATCGTCGGCGACGCGTTCGGTGCTGAAGTTAATGGCGACGCTGGCGGCTATGGCGGAGCTAGATGCGAGGCCAAGGAAGGCGAAAATGGATAGGGCAGAGGTTCTCAGGGGCATGGGGTAAAAGTGGGTGGGAATTCTTGGGGGGGCGAGATTGTCCACAGGAATAAGGAATTATGAGAGTATTTAAAAGCTTTTTCTTTAGAGGGGCGAAGATGCGGCTGCTCCTCGGTCAGTATGGGATTGCTGGTGAGGAGCAGTGTGTGAGGGGAGCGGTTTAGCGGCGGCGGCGCATGACGAGCAGGCAGCTGGCGAGGCCGAGCAGCGAGGTGGAGCTCGGCTCTGGGACTGCTACGATTTGAATCCCTCAGACTCCGGCTCTAGCCCAGCTAGATGAGCTATCAGGGTCTGGTAGAATATTTAGGTCGAAGTCAGAGGAAGTGAGGCCTTCGAAGGTGATGTACTGGGAATTCGTGCCACTGGTTTCGGCATCTTGTTCGGAGGAGAAGGTGGTACTGGAGAAGGAATCGTAAGCGACTTGGCCGGAGCCTGGGCGGAGGTAGCGAATCCACTGGGTGTCTGAGTTGATGCTCGCACCAAATTCTGCAGCTGTATTTTCTCCCATGGAGTCTGTACCGCCGAGGTAGACGATGACTTTGTATCCATTGTTAGTGAAGTTGGAGCTCAAGCCAGAGATATTAATGGTACCTGCGGTATCAGCACTGGTATTGGTGTAATGGCTGAACATTCTACCATCGGTTGAACTGAGGTTTTCTTTGTCATACCAGAATGCGTTGAAGGTCGTGATACTGGTGCTGGTGGCTGAGCCGGAGTTATCAACTAAATTGTTAAGCACAGTGGTTCCAGTTTGAGAATTACTCAGGACATGGTTCCAGTTCGCTGCGGGTTCGACGCCGGCAACTTCTGTGGTGAAGAGCTGGTTACTACGATTGAAGTTCACACTGATAATCGAGGATTGGGCAATCCCTGATAAGCAAAGTAGACAGAGGGTAGGGAGTAGTAGTGTCTTTTTCATAGTTGTGTATTGGGGAGGGCAGCTGAGAGATCTATATTACTGGTTGTCAATCTCCTTTGTAAACAGGCTGTTGTGTGGGCGTGGGGGGATGAAGGCTTATACCATCTCTCAACTCGGAATAGACGAATGGAGTTTGGTTTAGTCCTGTGAAGTTTGCGCTTCGCGATATTAGAGTATGTCGGATTATCTTGCATAATGTCATCGTTGTCATTCAGTTGTCCCGCGCGTGCGGGGCTCCTTCACTCCGCCTTGATATTCTGCAAGCTCATTCCGACCATTCGTCCATTCCGTATCGATCAATGGTATTAGTGATGGATTGTGGGTGCGCTGGGTGGGGGTGTCTATATGGATATGCGGCAACTTTGTATGATTTAAGGGTAAAAAATGACCCCAAGTCATCGGGTGACGACTTGGGGTCGATGGAGGGAAAGTGGGGGGCTACCAATCTCCAAATTACACTGGTAAAATGGAGTATTATTGGCGTTTGATGAGGACGACTCCGTTGGAGTCGTTGCCTTGATCGCCGTAGATTTGGGCTTTGATTTTGAAGGAAGCGCCGGTCTCGTAATTGTTCACCTTAATTTTGTAGGTATTATTTTTGGAGGAGCCGCCAGTGAATCCGTGGTGGATATCTTTACCGACGTGGTCGGTATCGTTACGGACGACCTCGATGCCATCGATGTCGAGGCGTTCGCGCCCGCCGGTGTAGATGAAGGTGATGAGGTAGGTACCATTTTGATTGATATGGCCGGTGGCGTCGAAGACGACTTCCATGGTTTTTTTGTTTCCGACTTTACCAGATTTCCATTCACCGATTTTGGTCCCGAATTTGCGCCATTTATTGGTGGCATCGATGTGGGTGTAGGTGAGTGAGGCATCGCCATTAGCGGCGAATGTTTTGGCCTTGAAGATCGCGTCTTCTGGGGCAGTGAGGGTGGCAGTGAGTTCCTTAGAATTGGCAGTGGGTTCGGAGTCATCGAGGGTGTAGCGGATGGTGCCTCCTTTGATGGGGGATTCTCCTTTGACGACGAGCTCACCATTTGATTGGCGTTTGATGTCGAGAGTGGGTGTTGGCATGCGGAAGTTGTAGTTAGCTAATTGGTAGCGGATGTACTGTGGCTTCATGCGCTGGAGGAAGGATGCGTAGTCGCGTTTATCCTGGGCGGTCCAGCCGACTTCTGCGAGAGCGGCGAAGCGGGGGAGTGAGAGGTAGTCGACGTAGGCTTCGGAGGCGGTAGAGCCTTCACCTGGCTTGTCGTGGAGGACGTCACGGTTGTGGAGGAAGCGGTCGGTCCAGACTGCGCCGTTCGGGCCGAGGATATTCTTAGCAGCGGGAGAGCCGAGGACATCCTTGGGAGTGGGGTGCCAATCGTAGGCCATTTTGAGTGAGACTGGAGGGGTCCAGGTAGCACATGGAGGTTCACCAGGGAGTTTACTTTCAGGGGTATCGAAGTAGGTATGGCGGACGAGTGAGGAGACGACTGGGTGACCTTCTTTAGCGCCTTCACTGGCGTGGGATGGTTTATGCCAGGCCATGATGCCCGTTTTTTTATCGACACCGCACTCGAGGACTTCAGCCCAGCCGATGATGACTTTATCTTTTTTGGCGAGGTATTTGCCGATGCGGTCGGTCATGTAGCCTTGGAGTTGTTTTTCGGATTTGAGGCCGTGTTCTTTCATTCTCGCTTGGCAATCTGGGCAGGCTTTCCAGCGTGCGTATTTGGCTTCATCGCCGCCGATATGGACCCATTTTGATGGGAAGAGGGAGACGACTTCATCCATAACGTCTTCAAGGAATTCGTAGGTGGATTCCTTTCCGGCGCAGTAGATTTCGGGTGAAATGGAATGGCGGTCTGGGACGGTAAATTGTTTTCCGGTACAGCCGAGGTGTGGGTAGGCACAGAGTGCGGAGAGGATGTGGGCGGGGATTTCGATTTCTGGGACGACTTCGATATTTAGTTTTGCGGCGTAGGCGACGACTTCTTTAATATCTTCTTGGGTGTAGAAGCCTTCGTGGAAAAAGCGTCCGGAGCCACGTTTGGAGCCGATTTCTGTGAGTTTGGGGTATTTTTTAATTTCGATACGCCAGCCGCAGTCATCGATGAGGTGCCAGTGGAAGACATTGAGTTTATGCATGGCCATCATATCGAGATAGCGCAGGACGTAGTCTTTATTGAGGAAGTAGCGTGAGACATCGAGCATGACGCCGCGCCATGGGTATTCTGCGTAGTCGGTGATGGTGACGGGTTCGAGGGTCCAATCTGTGGTTTGTTTGGCAGAGGCAAAGATGGCTTCTGGCAGGAGTTGGCGGATGGTTTGGACACCGCTGACGAGTCCGCCTGGGGTGGCAGCGCGGAGGTGGGCACTGGAGTCATCGACTTTGAGTGCGTAGCCATCGATGCCCTCGATTTTGTTAGATAGATCGAGGTGGATGGTATTTTTACCGGCTTTATCTGCGGCTTTGACTTGGAACGGGAATCCGGTGGCGGGGCGCAAGGCGGCAGCGAGGAGTTCGGCGGCAGCTTTGGACTGGTTGTCCTTGTAGGTGATGGTGGTTGCTGGGGTGAGCGAGAAGCCATTGCCTTGGGCGACTTCGAGCTTTTGGGGGAGTGGGATGATATCTTCAGCACCGGCAAGGAGTGGGGAAGCGGAGGCCGCGAGAGCCAAGCCAAGGCCAGCAAGGCCACGGATCGTGGTAGAATTTGGTAGTTTCATAAGTGTGTTGGGATCCAATCCTCTGGATTGGTTGGGCTTATGCTACGCGGAAAAGGGGGGATGTCTACCCCCATGTTTGGGGGAATCAGCGTGGGGGGAGGGGCTTATTGGCGCCACGGGTGGAGACCATCGGTGGTATTGAACTCACGGCAGGGGGGAGTATTTATGGTGTTTTTTTCTTACTGGTTTTTTTTGGGGTACCATTTTTATGGAAGATGAGTCCTTCGAAGTAGGGGGTGGTGAGAGGTGCGGTCCAGCGGTTGAGTTGGCGTTGGAGTTGGCGCGCTTTTTCGGGCATGGCATGGATTTGATTTTTACGTTCTCCGAGATCGTTGGAGAGGTCATAGAGCTCGATTTTTGCGTGTTTGAAGTCTTTGCGGGATCGACCTCCTTGGATGACTAATTTGTATTGGTGGTCGCGGATGGCGAATTTGTTTTGGTCGTATTTACGGAGGTAGATGAAGGGGTGTGGTGGCTCAGTGATTTGGCCATTGAGGTAGGGTATGAGGTTGACTCCATCGAGTGGGGTTTCTGGGCGTATGGGAGCCTTGGCGAGGGCGGCGATAGTGGCGTAGACATCGAGTGAGCTCACTGGTTTATGGAATTTTTTTCCTGCGGGGATATGGCCTGGCCATTGGATCGCGAATGGGATTCTGTAGCCACCTTCGTAGTTGCTTGATTTTTGTCCACGGAGGGGGCCATTGGAGGAAGCATTTTGGGATTCGGGGCCACCGTTATCGGAGAGGAAGACGACGAGGGTTTTTTCTGTTAGGTCGTATTTTTTGAGGGTAGTGATGACTTTGCCGACGCCATCATCGAGTGAGCTAAGCATGGCAGCGTAGGTGGTGCGCTTTGGGTTAGAGAATGGGAGTTTTGCGCATTGGTTGAGTTTTTGTTGTGTGGCTTGGAGTGGGCCGTGAGGGGCGTTGTAGGAGAGGAAGAGGAAGAAGGGTTTGTTACGGTTGCGAGTGATGAAGGATACGGCTTCGTCGCTGAATGCGTCGGTAAGGTATTTGGTGGTTTTTACGGGTGCGTATCCGCGGTTGATATGTGATCGATAGCTTTGGTGTTCGTTTTTAGCGTGGGCGTCGCTTTTGATGGAGTGGTCTTTAGGGAAGTAATTTTTTCCTCCACCGAGGTGTCCGAAGAATTCATGGAAGCCACGCTTGAGCGGGTGGAAGTTAGGGTGTGCTCCGAGGTGCCATTTGCCGATCAATCCGGTGTGGTATCCGGCGAGTTGCAGGGTGGTTCCGAGGGTGCGTTCATTTGGGTGGAGGCCGGCATCGGGGTCTGTGGGTGAGAAGGCTGGATTGCGTTCGAAACCGAATCGTTGTTGGTAGCGTCCGGTAATGAAGCCGGCTCTACTGGGGCCGCAGACTGGGTAGGTGACGTATGCGCTGGTGCAGGTGGTACCATTTTGGGCGATGGTATCGATATGTGGGGTGGGGATATGCTTTGCGCCCATGAACCCGACATCTTGGTAGCCAAGGTCGTCGGCCATGATGACGATAAGGTTCGGAGGGGTGGCAGAAGCTAGGCAGCTTGTGAGAAGAAGTAGGAAGAGGAGTCGTATATGCATGGAAGAGAGCCGTTGGAAGTCCAAGAAGTGGGGAGGACGAGGTTGGAAATTATTTGTTGGGGGAAGGGTTTTGAGTGGGGTTCCAGTCGATTTTGATTCCTTCTTTTTCCTGTGGATTGCCTTTCTGTTTGAGGAAGTCGTGGAGAAGTTTGAGTTCTTCTTTAGGACCCGATAGGCTTACTTTTTTTGGGATATGCGCGGAAAAAGTATTATTAGATTGTGTGATTTCCTTGGAATTTTTTATGGGATCGACATCACCGTAAAAGATATTGTTAGATAGTGTTAGATTTTTAATTGAAGGATCGAAATGGAAAGTAGCCTGTTGTTTATTGAGGACGACAAAGACATTATTTTGGAAGGTAGTATTTTGTGCGGTACCGCGGCCCCATTTATTGAAGGCGATGAGATTTGAGTCGATTTGCGGGTGAGGTTTTTGTGGGATGATGATGAGGTTTTTATAGATCTGGGTGTTATGTGTGGAGTCACCTGAGAGGCTGAAGGTGGGAGAGAAATAGTTTTTATGACCGATGGTGCGGAGGCCATCATTGATGCTGAGGTTGTAGCGGACGACTGAGCCATGATTGAGGGCATTTTCGGTGAGCCAGGAGGCGTGTTTGGGTTGCCCTGGTGAGCAGATGAGCATGAAGCCGCCGTGGTTATTGTAGCTGAGGTTGTATTGGAAGAGAGTGTTTTTACAGCTGTAGTCGCAGTCATAGGCTTGGGCATCATTCCAAGCTTGGTGTCCGGAGACTTCATTGAATTGGAAAACGGCATCGTCGCAGGCCCATGGCCACATACCTGCGGCTGCTGCGCCGGCTTCACCGAGTGGGGGGCATTTTCTCATGACATTCCATTCGACGAGTGGGCCCTTTGAGCTGGTGGTGAGGATGCCATCTCCGCCGACGCCTTCGATGAGGTTATGGCGTATGATAATATTTGTTGAGGGGTTCCAATGGGGGCCACGGAGAGCGCCGCCATGGACAATGATTCCATTACGGGAGCAATTGATGACATGGCAGTGTTCGATGAGGATAGAGTCGAAGCGGGTCTTCGACTTACCATCTGCTAGGAATCTGATAGCGGCTGCTGCATTTTTATCTTTTTCAGGGCGACCATTGACCTCTGAGATGGTGAGGTTGTTGAGGTGGAAGAATGTGGCAGTGGGTAGGGAGGTATTTTCAATGAAGATTCCGTAGCGGAGCCAGCGTTTGGTTTTTCCTGTATTACTGAGGTGGAGGTTTTTGATGATCCAGCCTTGGGCATTTTTGATATGGACGGCGGCTGGGCTATTGCCGAGGGCATTGATATGGGGTTTGGCACCTTTGCCGTAGTTAGTGAGGGTGATGGGGTGCTTTTTCGAGCCACTATCTTTGAGGGTGAGTGTGCCTCGGTAGGTGGTATCAGATTCGAGGTGGATCGTATCTCCTGGTTGAAAGGTGGAGGTATTTAATTTGTTGAGGCTTCGCCACGGTGATTGAGGTGAGCGTCCATCGTTTTTGTCATTCCCATGGCGGTTGCTGACGAAGTAGTCCGCGGCTTGGATAGTGAGGGAGAGTGTGATGAAAAGGATAGAGTGGATGAGGCGAGGCATTGTGGTGGTGGATTCTGTGAGAGGGGCTTACTTCATGTTAGTTGAAATATGGGGGTGGGGGAAACTCCCTTTCAGAGGTGTTAGTGGCTGATAGTGAGTCGATAGCGGCAGATTATTTTTTGCGTCTGAGGATGAGGCTGAGGCCTGCGATGCCGAGGAGCGTGGAGCGTGGAGCTGGTAGGTTCTGGAACTGAGGCTACTGAGGTACTGAACTGGAGGTCGACGGATCGCCATTGGATGTTGGCGCTGGAGTCACCGCTGAGGGAGCCTGCGGTGAGGGTGTTGTTGAGAGAGAGGATATCGACCTCAACGATGGAGTTTGAGTCGGCACCTCCGGTGGTGTTGTCGTAGGAATTGGTGCCGTCGTGGAAGAATTTATTTGCTGGGTCTGCGGTTCTAAAATTTGAGAAGTTGGCTTGGGTGAGACCGTCGAGGACGAGGCTGCGTCCGGTGGAAGTGGTTTCGGTGACATTGGTGATGGAGAAAGTCACTGACTGGGTGACGGCTGAGCCAAAGATGATGGATGTGTTACCATTACCGTATTGGATACCATTGTTAGCGGTGGCGCTTTCGTGGAATCCTGTCGCTACGGTGTCGAAGGTGAAAGAGGCGCCGTCGACGGTAATAGACTGATTAGCATAGGTTTGGGGTCCGTTGGCGACACCATTGGCTTTGCCAAGATTTAGATTATTGAGGATGGTCGCTGCCTGAGTGCCTGTGATGCAGACGGCCAAGCAGGTGATAGTAAGGAGTGATTTTCTCATAGAGGAATTAATGTGTTAGGTTGTTTAGGATGCGAAGGCATTCCTGGCTCTGGGGGGAGAGATGGGGGTGCTTCTATAGCGGGTAAACGAGAGGAATTCGGGTGAGTGGACACGGGGTGGAAATTTTTTCATCAAATCGCATGCATACACTGAAACGGGTTGACTGTGACGGAGTTGGGGTGGGATGATGGCAGTCCGATGGAAGACACACGTCAGACCTTGATAATTCGGTTACAGAGTCTTAACGACGATGAGGCGTGGTCGGTTTTTCACGATGCGTATAGTCGATACATCTATGCTGTTTTGAGGCGGGTAGGCATTCCTCATGAGGATACTGGGGATTTACAGCAAATGATTTTAGTCAAGTTATGGAAGAAGATACCGGGCTATGAATATCAACCGGATCGGGCGATGTTTCGGACATGGTTGGGGCGCGTGATCAAGAATACGGCGATTGATTGGATACGCGGGAAGAAGCCTGAGGGGATAGTTTTTGATGAATCGGTGGAAAGGTCCGTGATGCGTGAGGAGGTGTTGGATACGATTATTCAAAAGGAATGGCAGACCTATGTTTCTAATGTGGCGATGCAGAATGTAAGGCGCGACATTACGGAGCAATCTGTCGAGATCTTTGAGTTAAGTCTCAAGGGGGTGGATGCGGATGAGATTGCGGTGCAGTATGGCCTGAAGCGCAACAGTGTGTATCGCATTATCGCACGAGTGCGGGAGCGTCTGGTGGTGGAGATTAATGAAATTCGACGGGAGTTGGAATGATGGATGACGAGGCATTTGTCGAGGGACTGAATGAGGATTTATCTCAATTCTATGGTGAGACTATCGATGTGCTATCGGGTTTTCGCGAGGAGCGATACGGAGAGAAGTGCTTGATTGCTAAGGGAGCGACCAAGGAAGTGTATCAGGTGACTGATAAGTTTTGTGAGAGGGAGGTTGCGCTTGCTAAGATTCGGCGAGAAAAGGTTTGCGATAAGTCAGTGTTAGATTTTGTTAGATAACTTCAAATAACAGCATCTTTGGAGCATCCGAATATCATACGCATATACGATGTAGGGATTGATGGAGGCCAACCGTATTTCACGATGGAGTTGATCAAGGGGAGTACTTTGGATGTATGGGCATCTCGCGAAAGGCCTAATTTGCACCAATGTTTAGAGGTAGTGAGTGAGTTATGTGACGCGGTGGCGTATGCGCATGAGCGGGAGGTATTGCACTTAGATTTGAAGCCTCAGAATGTCCACATGGGGGAGTTTGGGGAGATTGTGCTTACTGATTGGGGGATCTCCCATTTTTTACAGAGGGATGAAGGTGTGGGGGCGAGCGGTGTGAGTGCATATGTGCGTGGTACGCCTGGTTTCATGGCTCCTGAGCAATCTGATGTAGGGGCATCGCCAACGGAGAGAGTGGATGTTTATGGATTGGGAGCGATTCTTTATTTTTTGCTGATGGGGGGGGCATTGAAACGCGACTTAGATTTGAAAGACTATCTTCAGGCGGCGAAGAAAGATGTGTTAGAAGGAGTGTCATTTGGAGATATTCCCGAGAGTGTGATAGCGATCTTAAGGAAGGCATTGGTGGCTGATGCGGGTGTTCGGTATGAGAGCGTGGGTGCTCTGCGCAAGGATTTACAGGATTACCTGAATGGTTTTGCGCCGTCGGCGGAGTCAGCGAGTTGGGGGAAGCAGCTACGGTTATTTTATTTACGCAACCGGATAGTTTGTCGGGTGGTATTGGGGGCAATGGTGGCGGTGGTGTTATTGACGGTGGGGTATGTTAATTTTTTGAGGCAAAGTGAGTCGGAGGCTCAACGGCAGCGTTTGGCGGCAGAGGCATCTGAGCACATAGCGCGTGAGGCGTTGGAGAAGTTTAAGCAGGAAAGGTCAGCGAGGTTAGAGTCAAAGGAGGTCCATTCGAGACAGATGGTAGAGTCGAGTTTTGCGTACTTGAGGCGCCATTTGTATTTGAGGTCTACGCAGTTGGCGGAGTTGGCGTATGAGGAAAACATCGAGAACGTGGAGGCGCGTAGGTTGCTTGCGCGTCTGTATTTTATACGTTTTCGTTTTGCTGATGCTTTGCCTTTATTTGAGGAACTTCCTGATGGTCAGGATACGGAGTTGCTTGAGGTGTGTCAGCGGTATGTTGAGACAGGTCGGCCGAGTGTGCGGGAGGTTCAATCGATATACGATGGGCTTTGGAAAGGGTATGAGGAGATAGTCATGCACAGTTTCTTGGCTCATTCTCGAATGAATTTCAGTAGGGAGTCTAAGGACCTGATGCTGAAATACATGTTAGAGCGGATCAACAATCGTGAGGATGTGGATCTGGTCTTCAATAAGAAGAGTAAAGTGTTAGATCTTACTAGGAATGGTGATCTTTATCGGATTTGGGTTCATTCTGGGGTGGATTCGGATGAGCTTTGGAAGTTTTACCACGGTTTTTTCATCTTGATATCGGTGCCAGCCAAGAAGGTGTTAGTGGATGACACAGTTGAGAATAGGCACCATTACGGGGTCTATTCTGCGACGACTCAGGTAGAAGTGGAGTACCATTAGTTTGAGGGAATGCCACTCGTTGCAGGTGGCAACGAGTGGTTGTGGGGGGATTAGCGGGTTTTTCTTCTGAGGATGAGACTGAGGCCGGCGAGTCCGAGGAGTGCGGAAGTGTGTGGTTCAGGGACAGCGGTGTAGGAGACCTGAAGGCTGGCGTTACCGGTGTCAGTGACTGAGCCGTGGTCGGTACGGAGGAAGCCGTTAGTGGAGGTATCGCTTTGATTGCTCAAGCGCAGGTAGATGTGGCTATCGCCATTGTCATAGGCAGTCTGGAGGTAATGTACAAAGGCGCTCGATGAGCTGAAGTTAAAGGAGCCTTCCACCATGGCATTGTTAAAATTTTCTTGGCTGAGGAGGGTGGCTACTGAGCCACCAGCTTGGGTGTCAGCGAATCCAGAGCCATCTGGGTCATTCCAGGTGGCATTGGAGGCATTGAAGTTGGTGTAGGTATGGAGGTCAGCGGTAAAGGAAGAGCTTATGCCTGAGTAGCTCATGCTTGGTCCGAGGTCTAAGGAGACAGCGTCAATGATGACTGGGCTACCGCTAGTGGCAGTGGTGAGCTCGCTGAGGCTGAAGCGCATGAGGGTAACGAACTGTGCACCAGCTCCTTGACCACCGAAGATGTTGCGTTCGGCTTGTAGGGAATCTGGGGCGGACTCGCGGATAAAGACATCGTCAGCGCTGGTATGGTTGAGGATGGCTTGAGCTGCCTCAGCACTTGTTAGGAGTGCTGAAGTGAGGCAGAGGTAGTGTATTGTTTTTTTCATCATCTAATGTATTTGGGGTTCGTGCCAGCTGGTGCTACCAGCTGGCAGAGAGGGGGTGAGTTGTCCTTCTAATTTCAAGGACAAGAGACAAATCAATGTGTCTAGATGGCCTAGGCGGTGTGGAGAAATTGCTTCACCGCCCGTTTTAGCTAGGGTGATATGGAGTCAGTTGCCTTGCGGCAAAGAGATTTGGGAGGCTGAGGCATCTTTTGTATCTGGCTTCGTTGTCTTCCATGGCGAGGATGTTTATCCACGCCATGAAATCCGCCTTGCCAGATGCAAAATCTACTCTCAGCGGGCGGCAAACCATTTTGTCCACACCGCCTAGGCAGATTTAGTGCCGGGTTGTTGCATGAGGACTTTGAGCTGTGGGAGGTACTTTTGATAGATACCTCGGGGGGTGGTTTTGTTTTGGACACAGAGTGCGGCTGCTTTTCCGACGATTTCGCCCATCATGCCGCAGGTTTTCATGACTCTAACAGGTCCAAGTCCTGATTTGGTGACGGAGATATCGCGTCCGGCCATGAAGAGGTTTTTGATATTACGCGAGTAGAGGCAACGGTATGGGGCCCAGTAGGTTCCACTGTATTTGTAATCTTTCCCTCGGGTGTAGTCGGAGATGAACTCGTTACCTTCGAAGCCCTTTTGGAATTTTTTCTGAGGGAAGTGGAGGTCGATATGCCAGGAGCATGGGAAGCAACCATCGTTGTATTCTTTCATGTCCATGAAGTCTTTACCATCGAGGATGACGTCCCCTAAGAGCCTGCGGGATTCACGTTTTCCTGCGATGAATGCGACCCATCCGAGTCTATGGTTAGGGAATTTTTTATCGACATTTTTGATCGCATCCCAAGCGCCGAAGATGGCGCGGAAGTTATGATCACGGATGAGTTCGATATCATTGACTTGATCTTTATCGAAGCCACTTTCCCAATACCACTTACGAGAGAAGCCGCTCAGTTTGGGGTGGTCTCTGCCTGGGAATGGTTTGTTAGATAGGTCGAGTGCCCATGGGCATCGTGGGAATGGTTGTTCATGCTTCCCTTCTTTATATTGTGCGGCGAGAGCGGCTTTATCTTTGCATTCGCATTTGAGGACTTGTTCTTCATTTGAGGCATCTAGGAGGCTGAAGAGGTTGGTGCTGCCCATGAGTTGTTTGACCTCGTATTCATAGTCGGCTTTTGCGAGATGGCCGATGACGGCATCACCGGTGCAGTCGGCGAAGAAGTCAGAGGTGATGTATTTTTGTTCCGCGGTGATGGTGTCTTGTATGGTGACACCTGTGATGGAGTCTGGAGTGCCTGAGGTTTGGATGGCACGGTTATTGATGAAGAGGGTGATGTTAGGTTCACGTTCGACGACGGAGAGTTTCTTTTGGTCGTCGAAGTATTCGGCTGGCATGCCATTCATATTTCCGCGTTTTGGTTTATCGGTGAGGATTTCATTTACGATATCACCGACATGTGGGTAGGGGGCTTTGTTAGTATGACCTTCTGGCCAGACACGGACTTCTTCACTTGCGTTACCACCGAGAACGGGGCGGTCCTGGACGAGGGCTACTTTGAGGCCATTGCGGGCGGCTGAGATTGCGGCACAGGTACCTGCGAGGCCGCCCCCCACGACGGTGAGGTCGAAGTGGCCGGCCTTGCTTGGTTTGTCTGGGAGGCCGAGTAGTTTACGGCGGAAGCGCGTGAGTTTTTCGAGGTTATTACTGGGGACGAAGTTGGGGTCTTTACAGAAGAGGATGGCCTCGCAGCGACCTTCGAAGCCGGTGAGGTCGTGGAGGGAGAGTTTGTTTTTTTTATCTAGCTTGACCGTTCCACCGTCGTGCCAATGCCATTGGTCACCTTTGGTGCCGAAGGTTTCTTTGATTGGTTTGTCATTGATGAGGAGTTGGAACTTACCTGGAGCACCGGGGGCTTTCCATGGGGCTACCCAGTCTTTGGTGCGGACCCAGACACGGTAGGTTCCTGCGGATGGGAGATTGAGGGTGGTGGTGGCGTCTTTGACTGGGATTCCGAGGCCGTGGGCGAGGAGGTAGGGAGAGCCCATTTGGTCCATGGATTGTTGATCAAGTTCCCAGCCACCGAGGTCATCGAAACCTTCGGCTTCAATGAAGGCGAATTCTGAGTATTGTGGTGCTGCGAGTGCGCGTTGGCCCATGAGGAGGGTGAGGGCGGTGCTTCCTGCGTAGCCGAGGAATTTACGTCGGTTTGTGATTGCTGGCATACTCATGTAGTGCACTGGGCGAGAGGATTGGACAGAAAATGCGAGAATAGAAATAAATGATGATTTTTTCTTAGAAGGAGAATTTTTCTGTCCAAAATGTGAGAGACGGGCACTGTGTAAGGGACGTGAAAGATGAGGATAGCAGAATGGAGCCGTACGTGCAGTTACTCGCAGAGCACGAGAGGTATCTGAGTGGCTATGTGTATGGGATGATACCGAACTCAGCGGATGCGGAGGATGTGCTTCAGGACATTAAGATGGCGTTGTGGAGGGAGTTTGAGAAGTTTGAGTTGGGAAGTAACTTTGGGGCGTGGAGTCGGAAAGTGGCGTTTCATCGGGTGATGGCCTTTCGGAAGAAGAAAGCGATTGAGGGGAAGCGTTTGATATTTTCGGACGCTTGTATGGAATATTTGGAGTCGCAGGAGGTTCCGACGGTGGGTCAGGTGGATGGAATGTCTCGGCGTTTGAGTGCGTGTATTGCAAAGATGAAGGGGGTACAGAGGGAGTTGATACGGTTGCGATACAAGGAAGAATTTAGCATAGAAGAGATCGCTATGAAGACGGGCAAGACGGTAGCTGCTGCTTACCGAGCGCTGAGCCGCTCTCGGTTGAGTTTAAGAGAATGTTTAAACCAAGGAGGTAGGGATGAAGGATAAAGAAAAATGGGTGGTATTGATTGAGAAGGTATTTAGTGGGGAGGCGACGGACACCGAAGTCGAGGAGTTAGAGGCGGCATTGATGGGTGATGCAGATGTGTTAGATTTGTATCAAGATATCACGCTTCAACATAGTTTATTGGCATCGAGCAATGCGATGCAATTTGCGGAAGTAGTGGAGGTTGGCAGGGGGAGTGTGGGATGGAAGGTGGCAGCGATAGCGGCGCTGGTATTACTTTCTTTGAGTCTTTTTATCCCTATGTCAAAGAGGGAGAAGGGGATCGCGAGTATCAGTGAGAGTTCGCTCGCGCAGTGGGGTCAGTGCAGTTTACCGACGACTGAGGGTGAGGTGCTGAGTCAGGGTGCGTTAGAGTTATTACATGGGACGGCGAGTTTGAGTTTTGAATCAGGCGCAGTGGTGAGTTTAGAGGCACCGGCTGCGATTGAGTTAGTATCGGAGATGCAGGCGCGCGTTTTGTATGGTCGTGTGGTGGCTGAGGTGCCGGAGCAGGCAATTGGGTTTCGTTTGGACACACCGGACTTAGAGGTAAAGGATTTGGGCACGGTTTTTTCGGTGTATGTGGATAAGGGGTCGAAGGCATCGACAGTGGATGTGATAGACGGAGAGGTTGAGGTTTTCCATGAAGTGAGTGCTGGGAAAAAGTTGTTAGTGACTAACGAGGGAGTGCAGACGGGTGGAGAGGGAATGGTGTTTCGGAGAAATGATGGGGAGATTATTCACAGTGAGCTCGAAGAGGCTGCCGCTGACTTTATAGAAGTAAGTACAGCCTATGGGGAAGGTGGGCATGCGACGATTATTTCCAATCATGCGGACACGCATTTGCACCCGCATTTGTTGTTAGTAAAGAACCCGATGAACCAGACATATAAGCGGAAATCGTATATGAAGTTTGACATTGGGGGATTGAAGGGACGGAGTTTTGGTAGGGTGAGTTTAAAGTTGATGCAGATGGCGAGTCCGTATGGTTATGCTAGTTTGGTTCCCGACTCTAAGTTTGAGGTATACGCACTGAAGGATGGGGTGGATGAGGACTGGGACCCTGCTGTTTTGACGTGGGAGAATGCACCTGCGAATGTGAGAAGGTCTGGCTGGAAGTTAGAGGAGGATCGTGTGGAGCTAGTGGGTGCCTTTACGATTCCACGTGGGCAGCAATCTGGTGAGGTGGAAGTGGAGGGGAGCCGGTTAGCTGAGGTGATGCGGGAGGATAGCAATGGGGTGCTCACATTGATCGTGGTGCGGCGGACGACTGAGACACGGCCGGAGGGCCTGGTGCATGCCTTTGCTGGCAACCAGACACCCGGTGGGAGGGCACCGCGCCTCAGGGTGGAGTTAGATTAGTCCACAAGCCCTAGGCGGTGTGGACACAATGCTTCACCGCCCGTTTTTAGATAGGGTGATATGGAGTCAGTTGCCTTGCGGCAAAGGGATTTGGGAGGCTGAGGCATCTTTTGTATCTGGCTTCGTTGTCTTCCATGGCGAGGATGTTTCTCCACGTCATGAAATCCGCCTTTCCAGATGCACAATCTACTCTCAGCGGGCGGCAAACCATTTTGTCCACACCGCCTAGCATTGACTTGCTTAAAAATGGTTTTAGTGGAGCACGACTGGGAGTTGGATATGGAGTGAAGAGAAGGGGCTGTTAGGGTGGAGGTTGGCATTGAGTGTGCCTGTTTTGGGATCGTGTGAGAAGTGGGTTTCACCGATGATGAGTGTGTCGTTGTCTGTGATTTTCCAGTTTCCTGAGAGTGAGCTTCCCCACGGATTTCGGTCAGGGAGTGTCTAAATTATTGGTAGGTTAGTTAGGCGACTT